>JADJXH010000004.1:0-326108 GCA_016715895.1 Flavobacteriales bacterium
AGCGCCAACTACAACGACGGCACCAACGTCACCGACGGGCTCACCCTGCGCACGGATACTCGCGCAAAGGTGTTCCGTCAGGCACTCGAGCAGCGCACCGACAGCCGGTCGGGACGCAGGTCCTTTGGCAGCCGTTTCCGGAGCGGATAATGCGGGTCCAACCGAAGCGTGCTGTCGCTGTCCCTGGGATCGCGCTTCCACAACATGTCGGGGCGCGAGAGCCGGAACCTTCGAGAGCCGCACGTCCGATGGAGCGGTGAGCACCTACGGCACGCAGGTGAACGACGCGGAGACGCGGACCCGGAGCCTCAACGGCCAGCTGGCCTTCCGGCACAAGGCCCCAAAGGAGGGCAAGGGTGGTCTGGTGGACCTCACGCATTGCAACCGCTGGGACCGCGACGGCGAGTCGCGCTTCCGGCGCTTCATCGCCGATGGCGGCCCGGGCACCACCACGCCAACGCATCCCGGGACAAAGCCTGGGCGGATCGTACTACGACCAGTGGTCCGCTTCAGTTCGACATGGTGGACCCGCTGAGCGAACGGAGCAAGCTGGAATACGGGAGTGAAGAGCAAGCTGACGTAGGACCGCACCTGGCTGGACGTGCTGCTCACCACGCCACAGACGCCGTCAGGCGAGCTGGACAGTGCGCTCACCAACGACTACCGGATGCGAGGGTTCGCTCGACGCAGCCTACGTGAACTGGACGCGTACGCTCAGCGAACGCGCTGGAGCCTGCAAGCCGGCCTGCGGTTCGAGCAGACGTGGTTCGAGACGGGCTGATGCGGCGAGACCCAGGTGTTCAGCTACAAATACCCCGATGGAAGTCAGGACCTGCTCAAGGCGCTGTTCCTGCCCGGTCTACCTGGTGCACCGGTGGCCGGGCGGCCTGCGCCGAACTGCAGGTGAACTTCTCGCGCAAGATCGACCGTCCGCGCTCTGGCGGATAAGTGCCCTTCATCATGTTCAGCGACGCCCGCAACGTGCGCATCGGCAACCCGGGCCTGGCGCCGGAGATGAACAACCTGGCCGAGGTGAACGCCCTGCTCCCCTTCTGGAAGAGGCCGGGCCAGCTGGCTCACCAGCGTGTTCGGACGCTACACGGAGGATGTGATCGCGGGCTGGCACTCCGCCAGCCTCGACGGCACCGTGCTGCTGAACACCTTCGTGAACTGGCAGCTACAGCGTCACTGCGGGCTGGAGAACATTGCACAGAAGGTGGAACCGGTGCAGGGCCTCCAGCTCACGCTGAAGCCGGAACGGCGCAATACCTGGACGTGGCCTTGTCACTCCGCAGACGGCGGCGTCGGGTACAGGGCCTCAGTGGAACTATAAGCTGCTCGTGAACTACCGCCTGCCAAAGGACTGGTCCGTGCAGGTGAACAGCAGTACGAGGGACCCCGCGTGCAGCCGCAGGAGCGTGGCCTGGAACAGTACGGGGTGGACCTTTCGGTGGGCAAGGACATCACCCGCCGGTTGAACGCCGTGGTATCGGTGAACGATGTGTTCTTCACGCGTCGCTGGGGCAACACGGTGGAAACGGCCTTCTTCGAACAGGAGAGCTACCGCCGCCGCGAGATGCGCTAGGATGCGCTTCACCCTCACCTGGAAGTTCGGCGAGCAGGACGGCTCCTCTTCCTGGCGCCGTCAGCCTGCCGCGCGATGCCGGCGACGGTGAAACATGGAAATGTAAGTGCGCTGGCTCCCGCACCTCCCCCAGGTGGGGCAGCCCACGGTTCCCAGATGCGTCGTAGAAGTCCAGGAAGTGGGCTTGTGGAACAGCCCCTGCGCATCATGGATGATGTACACGATGGAGGGTCCACCGTGTAGGCACCGTCGTCGAACGAATGGGTCTTCCAGTCGAAGCCGATGGCGTCCTTGCGGTGCTGAAGGGATGCTGCAAGGTGTCCGACTGGGCTCACCGTGGCCATGTCGGCGGCAACGATGCGCGCCACACGGACCCCGGGCGGGGTGAGCACGCCTGTGACGATGTAGGGGATGAAGGGTTCGTGGAACTGGTGCGTGTACTGCGTGAAGACCATGTCCCAGCTGCCTGCGGACGGCTCCACGTCCACCGGCCCGGAAGCGAAGCTGAACATGGTGGAGGAGATGTCGACCCACAGCTGGTCCTGATAGCCGCTGCCCGTACAAGCTGCACCTGGGCCGCCTCCCACGCGGGCGGGCGGGCACGGGGATCATCCTTGATGCACCCGGAGAGGAACAGGATGGAGAGCGGGAGCAATGCGGTGGCACGCATGGTCAGGATCGCTTGCGCAATTCAACATCAAGGCGCATGAAGCAGGTGCGCCCGGTGGTCATCGGCACGGCGGTGGCGCCGGCAGGTGAACCCCTTCGGCCATGGTGGCCCGCCAGGTTCCGCACATCGAACAGGTCCTTGCAGCCCACGGAGAGGCTGATGCGCCGGTCGAGGAGGCCTTCGTCAGGGGTGGCGTCGGCCAGGTGGTAGGCGCCGATGCGTGTCGCGGGTCACTGCGCCGTCGGCATCGGCGATGTAATTGGCGAGCTCTCCTGGTACTTGTAGAAGAGGATGCCGTAAGGCCATCCGGCCGTGGTTCCAGGTCAGCGAGGCGCGGGCCTCGGGGCTCCACAGGGCGGCGGGCGAGACAGCATCCTCCCTCCCGGTGATGGAGGCTCCGGTGGACGCGCATGGCGTCCATCATCCCACCCTGCGCCCACCGTGCCCCATAGGTGCGCAACCCGCCGATGTTGACGTAGGTGTAGCGCGTGCCGCTCACCTGGGCCAGGCTGATGACGTCCTCCACCTCGTTGAAGAAGGCGGTAAGCTCGGCCCGGACCAGGTGCCCCCGCTCCCGTTGTGCGCGATAGAGTGAGACCGGCGCTGCCGTGGTGCGCCCGCTCCGGACCCTGTTCGAGGTTGCCGACGATGTCGTGGTTCACATCCACGAAGAGAAGAGGTACAGCTCCTTCAAGGAAGGCGCGCGGAACCCTCGGGCATAGGCGACGGCGCGGACGGTGAGCGTCGGTGCCGGTGTCCAGCGGACGTTCAACGAAGGGATCGACGGGGCTTCGTACCGGGTGTTGTACCGCGTAGCGCAGGCCGGGTCGCAGGGTGAGGCCGCTCCACGGGCTGTACTCCGCGCTGGCGAAGGCCGCCGACCGCTGATGGTCTCGCCATCACCCGCCATCCGATCGCCCTCCCCGGTCTCGTGGTTGAGGTCGTGCCCACCTCCCCGCCAATCGGGCACTGTCCGGTGCCGAGGCCCGTGTGGCGCGCAGGTTGGTGAGCGTGAACCGCGACGTGTCCTGCGTGCCGGGCGTGGTCACCAGCTGTTCGCTCAGGTCGGTGAGGTCGCGGAACCAGGTGTTGCGGATGCGGCGGTAGCGCTGGTGCGCGAGCAGGGCGTTGAACCGGCGTCCCCGGTCCCACGGCCCTCGGCGAAGACCGCGTTATCCAGGCGGTGCGTGAGGTACTGCTCATCGAAGGCCGTCTCGTGATAGGGCGCGCGCGGACGACCCCGGTTGGTGATGCGGTCCTGGAAGGCCTCTCCCTTGTACCCCAGGTCCCAGTGCGTGCCGCGCCAACGGTGGTTGAGGCGGGCGAAGTACTGCTCACGGGGTTTCCATTGCTGGTGACGCGTGCTGTCGGCCAGGGTGGGCGCAGGGTCGTACCAGCCCGCCGGTGGAGGGGTCCCAACCCGCGAAGGCATTGCGGCCGCCAGTGATCACGAGGTCGTGGTGCCCAAGACGGGCGGTGGCGGTGCCGGTGAGGTTGAGCCGGCCGATGTGCTCGGCGTAGGCCGTAGCCCTGGCGCTGGAGCGGTCGTTGGAGCGCTTGCGGGTGATCCGAGGTTGATGGTGCCCGCCAGTGCGTTGGTGCCGTAGTTGACGCTCAGCGGACCCTCCACCACCTCCACCCGCTCGATGCCGGTGAGGTCAAGCTGCGCCAGATCGAGGTTGCCATCCTGCCGCCCGATCACCGGAACACCGTCCACCAACACCTTCACGTTCTCGCCGCCCAGTCCCTGCATGCTCACCGCGGTGCCGAGGATGTTGTCCTGGCCGAGGCGCACGGTGAGCTCATTGCGCAGGGCCTCGCCCAGGGTGTTGGCGGCCATGCGATGATCCGCCCGCGGTCGATCACACGCACCCGATGCACCGCGTTCTCCGCGATGCCGGCGCCCGACTGTCCGGTGACCACGAGCTCGGGCATGTGGATGGACGCCGGCCGCAGGTGCAGCGCGTGTGGACCGGCTCCGATGAGCGTATCGGCGAAGGCCGCAAAGCCCATCATGTGCACGCGCACCAGCAGGGGCCGCGAGGCATCCACCGGCACCGTCAGCGCACCCTGGTCATCGGCTTGCGCCGTGGTCGGTCCGCCGCCCTGCTGCCAGGTGACGCTTGCGAACGGAAGGGGGGCCCCGTTCTCAGCCACAGATGAGCCGGACCTGGGCGTGGAGGATGACCGGGCTGGTGGCAGCGGTCAGGGAGGAGGGCCGGGAGGGACGCGCAGGAAGGGACCCATCGGAAGGACCTTAGCCAAGGAGCGCACACGTGCGCGTGCGCACGGTCACGCGCACGTCAGGTTCAGCTCACTGGCGAAGCAGCCGGGCCACGGCAGGGCCACGGTCGGTGAGGAGACGCACGGTGTAGCTGCCGGCTCCAAGCCCTCCAAGTTCCATGGTGAACGGCGCGGCGCTCAAGGCCCCGAGGGAGCGCACAAGGCGGCCGGATGCGTCCAACACCTCGAGGCCCAGGATGCGGGCTTCCCCGGCATCGATGGTGAAGGTGCCATCAGGCGTGGGGTTCGGCCATACGCGGAGGTCCGCCGGCCGGTCGCGTTCGGCCAGACCGGTGGCGCTCACGAGCTCCTGGGTGAAGTCGGTCGTGCCGGAGGTGCTGCCACCGAAGCCCGTGAAGGCCACATGCCCACACGTTGCCTCCCAGGTCCTTGACGAAGTAGCTCAACGAATCCTCGATCGCCCCACTGGAAGGTCTGCATGTCGAAGCGCTTCCAATCGAAGCCGATCGTGTTGATGTGCGCGCTGTAGGCGGCGGAGGTCCAGTCGGCATCCGCAGGAGGAACACCGGCGGCCCGGGCGGCCTCGATGCCCCTTGCTTCTGGAGCACCCGGTGACCCCGTAAGGCTGCGGGATGAAGGCGACGTACTTCACGAAGGTGAGGTCCCAGCTGTCATTGGCCGGCTCGCGGTCCACGGCCGTGTGGGTCTCCAGGTCCCAGTAGGCGAAGTTCTTCGTGCTGTATGCCGCCTTGTTGATCGACCGACAAGCTCGTCGCTGCCGTCGAGGTCGGCGTGCGTGAAGGTGTACGTGCCCGTGGCCAGGCCATCGATGCGCAGCTTCCGCCAGCTGCCGTTGGCGAGGTGGATCGGAAGATGGTGTGCCGGCCACCACATGGGGGCCGATGTTGTAGTTGCCCCAGCCCAGGTCGAACTCATCGGCGAAGGGACCCTGGTTGGGGGCGCCGAAGCTCCAGCTGGTGTCCGCATTATGGGCACGCGGCCAGGTGGAGAGCCCTGTGGTGTCCACACTGTTCCAGTCGGCGATGCTGAAGGGGCTCTTCACCACTTCGACGCCGGCCTTCTGGTGTTCACCAGCACACTATGGGTCGGGGTTCGGGGGTGCAAAGCAAGTGAGGGTCCATGGGCAGGAACAAGGGGAACGCCGGGTGGTGGGTCATGGAACTGCAACATGAAAAAATCAGCGAGGCCCGGGCTTCACCGACCTGCGTCGGATGCCCAGGCCCCGGCTTCACCGGACCTCGTAATCAGTCCACTTTCGTGAACCGCTGCGTGATGACCCCATCGCCGATCGTCAGGCGCAGGATGTACTGGCCGGGCACGAGACCGGCCACATCGATCGTGGTCCGGGTCTCACCCTTGCCGGCGTTCACCGCCAGGGCAGGGATGGCCTCCTGGCCCAGGATGTTGATCGCTCATCTCCACGCGGGCCTCCGCATAGGTGTTGAGCGCGATGTTGAGCACATCGCGGGCAGGGTTCGGCCACAGGTTCAGGTCGGCCAGCGGCATGTCCTGTTCGATGGCCTTCACCAGTTCCTCGTCCACCACACGGCCGTCGCTCAGCACCAGCGACTGGGTGCCGTCCTGATCACACCGAACACACCGTTCAGGATGGCGCAGAGGAACGGACCCACGACGAGATGCGGAGCGCCGGTGACATCAAGGCTGGCGCAGATGCTGCCGCCGCCCTGGATCAACAGGCCGTTGACGTCGAAGCCCGTGGTCACGCCCAGCTGCACGATGCTCAGGTCCAGCGTGGCCGGATGGTACACCAGCGTGTGGATGCGGTACAGACCCAGCTGCTGCACCGTGAACACCGGCGTGGCGCTCACCTGCTGGATCGTGAGCCCGGTGCCGCGCGTCAGCACGTACAGGGTCTGGTAGCCGGCCGGCACCACGGCATCACCGCCGGGCAGTCCCACCAGCGTGGCGCTGCCGCCGACACGGCACTCGATGAAGTCCTCCGGCGCGATGGTACCGGCGTCCGCCAGGCACTCGTCCGTGCAGACGCTCACGTTGAAGGCCGCACCCGCACATCCAGGCTGGCGCAGATGCTGCCACCGCCCTGCACCAGCAGGCCGTTCACGTCGAAGCCGGTCGTCACCCAGCTGCACGATCCCGGGAGATCGAGCGTGGCCGGGTCGTACACCAGCGTGTGGATCGTGTACAGGCCATCGGCCGTCACATCGAAGCTCGGGTTCGCACCCGCGTTCACGATGGTGAGACCGGCGCCCTGCGTCAGCACGTAGACCGTCTGGTAGCCGGCGGGCACGTTGGCGTCACCATTGGCCGTGGCGGACAAGGTGGCCACACCGTTCTCCAGGCAAACTTCCGTGGACACCGCGGTCAGAGGTGCCGGCGTTCGGGCTGGCCACGTTGAAGGCCGCACCCGGCACATCCAGGCTGGCGCAGATGCTGCCGCCGCCCTGCACGAGGAGACCGTTCACGTCGAAGCCGGTCGTCACGCCCAGCTGCACGATCGAGAGATCGAGCGTGGCGGGGTCGTACACCAGCGTGTGGATCGTGTCCAGGCCGTCGTCGGTCACGTCGAAGCTCGGGTTCGGACCCGCGTTCACGATCGTGAGACCGGCGCCCTGCGTCAGCACGTACACCGTCTGGTAGCCGGCGGGCACGATGGCGTCGCCGTTCGGCGTCGCCGTCAGCGTCACCGCGTTGCCGTCGCCGCAGATCGAGGCGCCACCGCTCAGGGTGCCGGCGTTCGCATCGCAGTCAAGGGGACATTCCACCGCCGTGGTCACAGCGCCCGGCACGTCCAGGCTGGCGCAGATGCTGCCGCCGCCCTGCACCAGCAGGCCGTTCACATCAAAGCCCGTGGTCACGCCCAGCTGCACGATCGAGAGATCGAGCGTCGCCGGGTCGTACACCAGCGTGTGGATGGTGTATGTGCCCAACGCGCTCACCTCGAATTCCGGCACCGTGTTCACGTTCTGGATACGAGGCCTGCGCCTTGCGTCAGCACGTAGATCGTCTGGTAACCGGCCGGCACGTTGGCGTCACCGTTCGGGGTCGCGGAGATCACCGTTCCCTGCTCGAAACAGACCTCCTCGCATCCGCGGTCAGGTCCTGCGCTCGGCGTACCCACCGTGAACTGCGCTCCCGGCACATCCAGTCTGGCGCAGATGCTGCCGCCGCCCTGCACCAGCAGACCGTTCACATCAAAGCCCGTGGTCACGCCCAGCTGCACGGTGCTCAGGTCCAGCGTCGCCGGATCATACACCAGCGTGTGGATCGTGTACAGGCCGTCGTCGGTCACGTCGAAGCTCGGGTTCGGACCCGCGTTCACGATCGTGAGACCGGCGCCCTGCGTCAGGACGTACACCGTCTGGTAGCCGGCAGGTGCGTTGGCGTCGCCGTTCGGGGTGGCCGACAGCGTCACCGCGTTGCCATCGCCGCAGATCGACGCGCCACCGCTCAGGGTGCCGGCGTTCGGGCTGGCCACGTTGAACTGCGCTCCCGGCACATCCAGGCTGGCGCAGATGCTGCCGCCGCCCTGCACCAGCAGACCGTTCACATCAAAGCCCGTGGTCACGCCCAGCTGCACGATGCGCAGGTCGAGCGTCGCCGGGTCGTACACCAGCGTGTGGATCGTGTACAGGCCGCCGTCGGCCACGTCGAAGCTCGGGTTCGCACCGGCGTTCACGATCGTGAGACCAGCGCCCTGCGTGAGGACATAAACCGTCTGGTAGCCGGCGGGCACGTTGGCGTCGCCGTTCGGGGTCGCCGTCAGGGTCACCGCGTTGCCATCGCCGCAGATCGAAGCGCCACCGCTCAGGGTGCCGGCGTTCGGGCTGGCCACGTTGAACTGAGCTCCCGGCACATCCAGGCTGGCGCAGATGCTGCCACCGCCCTGCACCAGGAGGCCGTTCACATCAAAGCCGGTCGTCACCCAGCTGCACGTCGAGAGATCGAGCGTGGCGGGGTCGTACACCAACGTGTGGATCGTGTACAGGCCGTCGTCGGTCACGTCGAAGCTCGGGTTCGGGCCCGCGTTCACGATCGTGAGACCAGCACCCTGCGTCAGGACATACACCGTCTGGTAGCCGGCCGGCACGTTGGCGTCGCCGTTCGGGGTCGCCGTCAGCGTCACCGCGTTGCCATCGCCGCAGATCGAAGCGCCACCGCTCAGGGTGCCGGCGTTCGGGCTGGCCACGTTGAACTGCGCACCCGGCACATCCAGGCTGGCGCAGATGCTGCCACCGCCCTGCACGAGGAGACCGTTCACGTCAAAGCCCGTGGTCACGCCCAGCTGCACGATGCTCAGGTCCAGCGTCGCCGGATCATACACCAGCGTGTGGATCGTGTACAGGCCGTCGTCGGTCACGTCGAAGCTCGGGTTCGGACCCGCGTTCACGATCGTGAGACCAGCGCCCTGCGTCAGCACGTACACCGTCTGGTAGCCGGCGGGCACGTTGGCGTCGCCATTCGGGGTCGCCGTCAGCGTCACCGCGTTGCCGTCGCCGCAGATCGACGCGCCACCGCTCAGGGTGCCGGCGTTCGGGCTGGCCACGTTGAACTGCGCACCCGGCACATCCAGTCTGGCGCAGATGCTGCCGCCGCCCTGCACCAGCAGGCCGTTCACATCAAAGCCGGTCGTCACACCCAGCTGCACGATCCAGAGATCAAGCGTCGCCGGATCATACACCAGCGTGTGGATCGTGTACAGGCCGTCGTCGGTCACGTCGAAGCTCGGGTTCGGACCGGCGTTCACGATCGTGAGACCAGCACCCTGCGTCAGGACATACACCGTCTGGTAGCCAGCAGGCACGTTGGCGTCGCCGTTCGGGGTCGCCGTCAGCGTCACCGGCGCACCGCCGTTGCTGCACAGGGAGGTCCCGCCGCTCAGCGTACCGGCATCGGGGGCGATCACGGAGACCTGCACACCGGCCACATCCAGCGCAGCGCAGATGCTGCCGCCACCTTGGATGAGCAGACCGTTCACATCGAAGCCGGTGGTGACACCGAACTGGACGATGGAGAGGTCAAGCGTGGCGGGGTCGTACACCAGCGTATGGATGGTGTAGTTGCCCGGTGTGTTCACTTGGAACTCACTGTCCCCGTTCACGGCCTGGATCACCAGACCCGGGCCTTCGGTGAGGACGTAGAGGACCTGATACCCGGCGGGCACCACGGGGTTCGTGGCCGCTTCACCGGAAACGAAGGTCCCCCTGCATCGAAGCAGACCTCCGGTTTCTGGGTGGTGAGCGTTCCGGCGTCGGCCACGCATTCGGCGGTGACGTTCACCGTGTAATCCTCCACTTCACCCAGGGAGAAACTCGCACAAGGACCGTGGTAGACCGGGGAGCTCATGCTGATGCGCATGCGCGTGGGACCTGCCGGTGCGTTGGCGGGCACGGCAATGCTGCCGTTCACCTGGCCGAAGCCGGAACCCTGAAAGGCCAGCTCGCTTCCCGCGAACACCCCGTTGCGGTCCCAGTCCACCCACACACGGTACCTCCGCTGCAGGAAAAGAGACCGTTGCCGTCCAGCGCGATGGTGTTCGACGTGCCCGGGGTGACCGTGGCGGACAGGGCGGTGAAGTCCCCGTACCCGTTGTTGTCGCCGGACGTATTGTCGATCCCAGCATACTGCACGCGCTGTATGTTGAACGTATTGCCTGAACCACCGTCACTGGGACAGTAGGTCTGGGCGCTGATCGGGGCGGCCGCCAGCAACAAGGCGGTCGCCACGGTCGCTCGACGCGCTCGCCGTGCACGGCGCGCCGTCGGACCTGGGGGAGGATTGTGCTCCATGATCGGAAGGGATTGGATGGGTTCCTGCCGAAGGGCAAGCGTTTAGGGTTTTTGGACCAACCTTAAACAAAGTGTTCGGCCGAGTGTTCGCGGCCTGCTGGAAAAAAGGCTGGGGGACCCCTTAGAAGCGAAGGATCACTCGCTCGTGCAGCAGAGCACCACGCCGGGCCGGCGCAAGGAACTCGAGCCCGATCACCTGCACACGGACATCCGGCCAGGAAGCGACACGTACAGGCGCATGACCAGCGGCGCGCAAGGCTTCTTCGTGGGCGGGATCCGTGTAGATGTGCACCCCCGGACCGATCACCCGGGCGGCCTCCTCCACGTTGGAGAGCCAGGGCACGGCAAAACCCGCGTAGCGGTCCAGCGCCGTACCCGCTGCTTGCAGCCCAAGGAACCGGTCAGGGCCCAGTCCATGCTGAGCGGCCCAACGGCCGGCCTGGGCATTGGCCTGAAAGGACAGGAGCGTGGGGTACACATGCAGGTTGAGCGCAAGGCCGCCCAGGAGGAGGGTCGCCACGCTGCGGATGAGCACCGGTGTCGGTGCGGCCTTCCCCCATGCTCGCAGGACCCACAAGATGCCCAGGCCGGCCGCCACCGCGAAGGCCGTTCCGCGCGGCGAGGCAAAGGACCACCCGCAGAGCACGATGACCACGGCGAGCAGCGCGGCGAGCACCATCAGCTGGGCGCGCCACCATCCCCGGCCGAGGTCGCGCATGCCGCGCGCGGCCAGCACGGCGAAGAGCGGAAGGGTCACATAGATGTAGTGCGGCAATTTGAACTGCGAGAACGACAAGGCGATCAGCACGGACAAGCCTCCGAACAGGGACACACGTTCCCGGTCGGCCTTCAGCTGGCGGAACGCAAGGACCAGACCGGCGACCATGAACAGCGTCCAGGGCAGCATCAGCCAGGGCAGCTCGTGGAGGAAGTAGAGCGGGGTGGAGTCGTCCTTCCAGCGGTTCTCGCCGGTGATGCGGCCGAAGCTCTGTTCCCAGAAGAAGAAGCGGATGCCATGCAGGCCGTGCTGTTCGTACAGCCCGATGAGCATGGGCACCAGCATCACGCCCGCGATCGCGGCCACCACGGACCAGGCGGGGTTGAACAGGCGGGACCACCGACCGCGCCAGGCGGCGTCAAGCCCGAGCGCGAGGGCCGGTGCCACGGCGGCGATGGGCCCCTTGGCCAGCAGCCCCGCACCCAGCGCCACACCGCAGCCTGCCAGGGCCCACCAGCGGCGGTGCTCCATCCACACCGAGCCTGTCCAGATGGTGCCGATCACCGCTGCGGTGAGCAGGGTGTCGGTGCGGACATCGTTCGTCATCAGCAGGAAGGCCGCGCTGCATCCCATCACCAGCACGGATCGGCGCGCACAGTCCGCGTCGTCGTGCATCAGGGTGAACCGGTACAAGGCCCACAGGCCGAAGAAGGCGGCCAGGACGGAGGGAAGCCGGTAACTCCAATCGTTCACCCCGAACACCATGTGTGAGACCGTGGCGCTCCAGAACAGGAGCGGGGGCTTGTCCAGGTAGTCGGCACCGCGGAAATACAGATGGAGGAGGTCACCCCTGTCCATCATCTCCTGTGTCATGGCCGCGTACTGGGCCGCGTCCACCTCCATCAGGTCGAGGCCGAGGCCGGCCAGCACCACCACCACCAGGCCCAGGAGCGACCAGCGGAAGAAGGTGGGACCGACCATGGATCGAAAGGATCGTTAACGCAGGGGCGGCCAAGATCGTGAACCTGTAACATTGTCCGGAGCATGAAGCGCCGCGGACTGGCCACCCTGGTGATCCTTGCCACGCTGAGCGTGGTGGGCGTGGTGCTCATCCAGATCCTGTGGCTTGACCGCGCCTTCCGCATGCAGCGCGAGCAGCTCACCCTGCAGCGCCAGCAGCAGGTGCAGCTCGACAAGCAGTTCAACGACCGGGTGGTGATCGCGCTCACCGATGTCACCGAACGGATCCTGTCGATCAACAAGGACCCGTCCGACCTGTTCGACGCCGTGAAGCAGGAGCGGCCCAACTACTTCGTGGTCACCATCAACGACACGCTCCACCCCTACCTGCTCGAATCCATGCTGAAGAAGGAGTTCCAGCGCAGGGGCATCAGCGAGGACTTCGAGTACGGCATCTATGACTGCTTCACCGACTCCATCGTGTACGGCAACTATGTGGGCCTGGACTCCGTGCCTGCGGACACCACCCATTCGCAGCTGATGAAGCTGGACAAGGACGGCCACTATTTCGGGGTGTACTTCCCCGGCGGCACAGTGCGCTATGGAGCCCCGAACCCGCGAGCAGCGGCACCTGGATCTACCCGGCGATCGTCACCCTCATCGTCTTCGGCTTCTTCGCCTACAGCGTGTGGATGATCATGCGACAGAAACGGCTGAGCGAGATGAAGAACGACTTCATCGGCAACATGACGCACGAGCTGAAGACGCCGATCAGCACCATCGCGCTCAGCAGCGAGGTGATCGCCGATCCGTCCATCGTGCGCGAGCCGGACCGGCTGGCGGCCTACGCCCGCATCATCCGAAGCGAGACCGAACGCCTGCGCGCCCAGGTGGATCGCGTGCTTCAGCTCACCACGCTGGAACGCGACGGCCCATCACTGAAGACCGAGCTCGTCGACCTGCATGCGCTCATCCGCGAGGTGACCGCGTCCTTCACCCTGGTGTTGGAGGAACGGAAAGGGGACCTCGCGCTCGACCTGCGTGCCGCGCAGCCCATGGTGAAAGGCGATCGCGTGCACCTCTCCAACGCGCTGGCCAACCTGGTGGACAATGCCATCAAGTACAGCCCCGATCCGCCGCGGATCACCGTGTCCACGCGGGAGGATGGCGGCGATGTGGCGGTGGAGGTGGCCGACCACGGCATCGGCATCGCGCGCGAACATCTGCGCCACGTCTTCGAGCGGTTCTACCGCGTGCCCACCGGCAACGTGCACGACGTCAAAGGCTTCGGCCTGGGTCTTCATCACGTGCAACAGGTGATCAAGGCGCACCAGGGTTCGGTGCGTGTGCACAGCGAACCCGGAAAGGGCAGCCGGTTCACCCTGCTCCTTCCCCGCCACACCTCATCCCCATGAGCGACAGCAAAGGACACATCCTGCTGGTGGAGGACGACCCCAACCTGGGCTTCGTCATCCAGGACGCCCTGGCCCGCAAGGGCTACACGGTGCACCTGTGCCGCGACGGCAAGGAGGGGCTGCGCTACTTCAACAGCCACACCTATGACCTCTGCGTGCTGGACGTGATGCTGCCCCAGAAGGACGGCTTCAGCCTGGCGGAGGACATCCGCATCACCAACGAACAGGTGCCGATCGTCTTCCTCACGGCCAAGAGCCAGACCGAGGACCGCATCGCGGGCTTCAAGGCCGGCGGCGACGACTACCTCACCAAGCCGTTCAGCCATGAGGAGCTCGTGCTGCGCATCGAGGCCATCCTGCGCCGCACCAAGGGCAGGGGCGAGGACAAGCGCCAACGAGAACGGTTCGAGCTGGGCAGCTACCTCTTCGATCACCGCGACCTGAGCCTGAAGCATCCTGCCGGCGACCGCAAGCTCACCCGCAAGGAGGCCGACGTCCTGCGCCTGCTGTGCATGCACCAGGACCAGGTGCTCCCGAGGGAGCTGGTGCTTAACATGGTGTGGGGTGACGACACCTACTTCCTCGGCCGCAGCCTCGACGTGTTCATCAGCCGGCTGCGGAAGTACCTGAAGGCGGATGCCTCGGTGCAGATCGTGAACGTGCACGGCGTGGGCTTCAAGTTGCAGGTGGGCTGAGCGTGCGTTTACCTTGGGCGGGTGAGCCGCGTGCCCCGTTCCCTGGTCTGTGCTGTTCTTGCGGGCGTATTCACCATCACCGCGATGGCAGGCACCACGGACTCCCTGTGGACGCGCTATCAGGATGCCCGGCTGAGCGTGCGTGAGCGCCTGACCTCACTCCACCTGGTGATCCATGAACTGCGCGCATACGATGTCGACAGCAGCAGGGCCCTGGCGGAACGCATGCGTGCCGAGGCCCTGGTGGCGAAGGACACCCTGATGACGGCCTTGGCCGAACGCGACCTCGGGATCGCCGCGATCATTCAACGCGACAACGACCGGGCCCGGCTACACTTGGAACGCGCGTTGGAGCTCTACCTCCAGGTGGGCGACAGCGTGGGCCACAAAGGTGCCGGGGCCGCGCTCAGCAGCCTCGGCATCGTGCACAAGAACGCCGGCCGCATGAACGAAGCGGTCACCGCGTACCGGCGCTGCATCGCCGAGCACAGGCTCGCGAACGATGAAGGGGGCACCGTGTACGCCTTGAACGGGCTCGGCCTTGTGCACGAGATGCAGGGCACCTACGACAGCGCCCTGGTTTACTACGGTGCTGTGGCGGAAGTGGCGGCGCGCCTGAAGATGGAGGACATGGAGGCCGCAGGCTACGGCAACATGGCCAATGTGAACGCCGAGATGGGCCGCATCGGCGAGGCGATTGACCTCACGTACCGCAGCCTGGCCATCATGGAACGGCTCGGCGATCGGAAGGGCGTGGCCCTGCCTCACCGGGATCAGCGCGCTGAAGCACGCCCTGGGAGAGCACGATGAGGCGTACGCCCTGCAGCGAAAGGCCTTTTCGCTCTACACCGAGGTGGGCTACCGCCAGGGCATGATGACGGCGGGCACCACCCTTGGTTCCATGCTGCTGGCGCGCGGTGCGGTGGACAGCGCCGCCTTGGTGCTTGAGGGGACCGTGGACCTCGTGCGCGCCGCGGACGCACGCGATGTGATGGGCCGGCCGCTGCGTGACCTGGCCGCCGTGCGTCGCGCGCAACAGCGGACCGGCGAGGCGATGGACCTCTTGAACGAAGCGGTACATCTCGCGCGCGAACTGGGCGACGCACCGGGTGAGGCCCTTTCGCTCATCGGGCTGGGGTTGACCGAACTGGCCCGTGGACGTTCCGCCGAAGCCGTCAGGTACTGCGCCCAAGGCGAGCAGCTCGCCCGGGTCCATCGCACCCGGGACGAACGGATGGAGGCCTGCAGCTGCCTGCATCAGGCCTACAAGGCGCAGGGGCGCGGCATGGAGGCCCTGCGCTACCACGAGACCTGGGTGATGTTGCGCGACAGCATCGCGAACGACCGCACCACGCGGCAGCTCACCCAGCGTGACATGCTGCACACCTTCAACAAACAGCAGCTCTCCGACAGCCTGCGGCACGCCAGCGAACTGGATGAACTGGAAGCTGCGCGCACCATCGAAGCCCTGCGCGCCGACCGCAACCGGGCCCGCGCTTGGGCGGTGGGCGGTGGTGGCCTGCTGTTGCTCGTGGGCGGCGGTCTCTGGTACCGCACCGACCGCAGGCGCCGCCGCGAACGCTTCGAGAAGGAGGCCGCCCACCTGGAGACCCAGGCCCTGCGCAGCCAGATGAACCCCCACTTCATCTTCAACGCCCTCAACTCCATCAACGCCTACATCCAGCGCAACGACCCCGACGCCGCCGGATCCTACCTCACCCGCTTCGCCCGCGTGATGCGCTCGGTGCTCGAGAACAGCCGCCACGCCACCGTGCCCCTGCACGACGACCTGGAGACCCTGCGCGGCTACATGGACCTCGAACGCCGACGCCTGCAGGAGAAGTTCGACTTCACCATTCACGTGCACCCCGACATCGACCCGCAGGAGGTGCAGGTGCCGCCCCTGGTGGTGCAGCCCTTTGTGGAGAACGCCATCTGGCACGGCGTCACCCACATGGAGGGCAAGGGCCACATCACCCTCACCGTGGAGCCGCGCGGTGGCCAGCTTCTGTGGATCATCGAGGACGATGGTGTGGGGCGCCACGCCCCGAAGGCCACCGCACCCGAACAGCCCACCAAGAAGACCTCCCTGGGCACGGCCATCACCCGTAGTCGGCTTGATCTGGTGCAGAAGCAGCACGGCGGCTACGCCGGCTTCCGCTATGTGGACCGCCCCACCGGCACCCGCGTGGAGGTGGAGATGCCGTTGTTGCGGGATGGGTAGCGGTTGAACGCCCCTCCCCACACGTCCTCACGAGCCCGGCTCTGCGGGCGAAGCGATCTCCCCTCCTCACACCGTCATCGCGAGCCCGGCTCAGCGGGCGAAGCGATCTCCCCGGAAGTGCTCTGATCATTGGCCCGGGAGACCGCCACGGCGCACAGCGCACTCCCACGCAGCGCAGCGACGGGTTGGAACTGCTCCGCGTGCTCCCTCCCGCCACTTGCGCCCTCCCCCCCGCCACCTGCTCGCCGGGGCTCACCCACCCCCTGCCCCTGGGGCTTGCTTTGGGTCACCAACGACACGGAACCCCCAACGCCCAAGGCCATGACCATCACCGCCACCCTCCGCCAGCTCGCCCTCGCCGCCACCCTGTGCACAGCCGCGGTCCACGCCGAGGAGGCCCGCATCCTCCGCATCGACGGCAAGGTGCTGAGCAGCGAAGCCCTCACGGGCGCCACCCTGACGGTGTTGCAGGACGGCGCGGCCTTCACCCGCATGGACCAGGGCCTGGTGCAGTTCCAGCTGGACCTGCCCCTGGGCCACGAATACCGCCTGAGCTTCGAGCGGCCGGGCACCATCGCCAAGGAGCTGGTGTTCGATACCCGTCTTCCGGGCGATGTGCAGCCCCGCAAGGACTTCCTGTTCCACTTCCAAGTGAGCCTGCTGGCCCAGCCGGCCGAGGGTCCGATGCGCTACGACGGTCCGGTGGGCCTCATCGCCTTCAACAGCAAGGAAGGCGACTTCGGCTACGAGCACCTGCGCACGGCCCGCCTGGTGCCTGCGGAAAGCCCTGCCGCCGCCCCGGTGAAGCGCGTGCGCCGCGAGGCCGCCCCTTCGTGGATCCCACGATGGAGCTGGCCGCCTGGGTGGAGACCCAACGCGCCGAGGCCAAGCAGTGAACCCCTTGACGCCCAGCCACCGTATGACGCCCCGAAGCCGATCCGCCACGCCCATGCACCCCTTCCTGGAGACCCTCAAGCGCCGCATCGCCCGCAGCGGTCCTGGCTGGCCGTGGAGCCGCTCCACGGCGAACGCCGACCCCTCGATCCCGCCCTTCAGCGTGATCCGCAAGGCGCTCGACGACCTGGACCGGGATGACTGGCGGCCCCGGTCAGTGTCCGGTCCGCTGCAGGTGCGCGGCCAGGTGGAAGGCCTCAACGACCATCCCTGCGCGGTGAGCATCGTGCTCAACGAACGGCTTGCGCAGGTGATCGATACCGACGACGAGGGCCGTTTCGCGCTGCAGCTGCCGGAGGATGTCGCCATCCGCCTGGTGCTGGTGCAACCGGGCCACCTGCCGCGCATGATCGAGATCCGCCCCTGGGAGGACCGCCCCGCGGCCGACCATGGCAAGCCGCTGCCGATCCCCCTGCATGTGATCCTCACCCCGCGGGACGGCACGGCCGTGAAGCCCATGGCCGAGCGGATCACCCTGCTGGACCGCCACGGACGGCTGCTGGTGGAATGGGACCGGGCCCGCGGGGTGCGCGAGAGCGGTCCCCACCCGGCTCCGCTGCTCCGCCGCGCGGTCTAGCGACCCGGCCCGCCTGCCGGTGCCTCCGGCGAAGGCCAAGCTGCTGCCTCGCATCGCCGCAGCCTTGGCAATGGCGAGCCCCTGCTCCTGGCCCCTGCTTCGCCTGCCGAAGCCTTCGGCGAAGGCACGGCTCCTGCTTCCTCAACGTCCTCTGCGCCTCTGCGTGAGGCCCTTCGCTGCTCCCTCCCGCCACTTGCTCCCTGTCCCCCACCACCTGCTCGGCGGGGCTCACGCTCCCCCTGCCTCCGGGCCTTGCTTTGGGTCACCAACGAACCCCGACCCACGCCATGAACCGCCTCGCCACCCTCCGCAGCCTCCTGGTCCTCATCAGCCTCATCACCCTGGCCCAGGGCAGCTTCGCCGCCGCCCTACGCAAGGCCGCCAAGGGCAAGCCGGTGCGCACCGAGCGCCGCATGGTGGCCCCCTTCGTGGACCCCACCATGGACCTGGCCGCCTGGACCGAGCAGCAGCGGGCCGCCCAGGTCGCCACGGTGCGCATGGCCAAGTGAGCGCCTCGGCCGACCCGATCCGAAAGCCCCGATGAGGGGCTTTTCCGGTTCCTGGTGCCACCCGTCCGCTCGTGCTACCTTGCCCGCCTCAACTGAGCGACCATGAGCACCCTCACCGCCGTCATCGTGGACGACGAGCAACACTGCCGCGATGCCCTCAGCGGCCTGCTGCAGCGCAAGCATCCGGAGATCGAACTGCTGGGCATGGCCACCAACGTGCCTGAGGGCATCGACCTGCTGAGCAAGGTGAAGCCGAAGGTGCTGTTCCTGGACATCGAAATGGGCAAGCAGACGGGCTTCGACCTGCTGCAGGCCATCGGTCCGGACCGGCCGCACGTGATCTTCACCACGGCGCACGAAGGCTACGCGGTGAAGGCCATCCGCTTCAGCGCGTTGGACTACCTGCTGAAGCCGGTGGACGCGGAGGAGCTGGCCACGGCCATCGGCAAGGTGCGGCAGGAGGAACGCACGCCGCAGAGCCCCGACCAGTTCATGGCCCTGCTGAAGAACCTGACCCGTCCCGCCGGGGCTGACAAGCGCATCGCCCTGCCCGTGGCGGACGGCCTGGAGATGGTGGACGTGGACGACATCATGTACTGCGAGAGCGACAGCAATTACACGGTGGTGCACCAGAAGGACAAGAAGCGCCTGGTGATCAGCCGCACGCTGAAGGAGTTCGAGGACATGCTGGACCCCGCCCAGTTCGTGCGGGTGCACCACAGCTACCTCATCAATGTGAAGCACGTGAAGAAGTACATCCGGGGCGAGGGCGGCGAGGTGATCATGACCGATGGCACGAACGTGGCGGTGAGCCGACGCAAGAAGCAGGAGTTGATGGACAACCTGGCCAAGCTGTAGCACACCCCGGAACGGGGAGCACGCAAAGGGGCGCCCGAGGGCGCCCCTTTCCTGTTCCGTGGTGGGTGGATCAGCCGGCCAGGAGGCGCTTCACGAGCGCCGCAATGGTCCCGCCATCGGCCCTTCCCGCAAGCTGCTTGTTCGCTTCGCCCATCACGCGGCCCATGTCCTTCATGCCGCTGGCGCCTGTGGCGGCGATCACGGCGCGCACGGCGTCCTCGAGCTCCGCGTCGCTGAGCCGGGCGGGCAGGTAGGCCTCGATCACGCGGGCCTGCGCCTCCTCCTCACCGGCCAGGTCGGTGCGGCCCTGCTGGTGGAAGATGGAGGCCGCCTCCGCACGCTGCTTGTGAAGCTTCTGCAGGATGCGAAGTCCCGCCTCATCACTGATCCCGGCCGTACCTCCGCCCTCCTTGGTGAGCTCCAGCAGGATCGCGCTCTTGATCGCCCGCAGGGCGTTCAGCCGGTCCTTGTCACGGGCCAGCATCGCAGCCTTGATGTCCGCGTCGATGCGTTGTTGGAAGTCCATGCGCTCAGGCTTCAGTCCACGTTGTCGTGCAGGAACGGGTTGTTGCGCCTGAGCTCCACACGACGCTCGCCGTTCTCGTCCTGGTCCTCGGTCAGCGTGTATCGGCTGACGTTGCTGTCGGTGCTGCGGGGCCCTTCACTCAGGGCGATGCGCTTGCGCACATAGGCCGGCTCGCGCTCCATGTCGTTGATCCCGTTGGGCGAACGCAGGCGCATGGTCATCTCGCGCATCCGCATGAGGCGCTCCTCGACGCGGGCCTGATGTTCGGCCGGGTCGAGACGGGGCTGTGCCGGCTCGCTGGCGGCCGGCGGCGGGGTGGCCGGCGCGGCGGTCGCGTCGTACAGGTCGTGGCGCACCTTTCCCTCCACCGGCGGCGTCACCTCGAGCTCCACGGTGCGCTCGTTCACCGGTGCCGCGGGCCGTGCCGGTTCGTGGCCCATGGGATCATGCTGCGGCGCAGCGGGCTTCAGGTAGGGCTCGAACGGGGTGTCGACCGGCGCGTCCTTGACCTCCCGCAGTGCGGTGGGCTGGGCGGTGGCGACCGGGTTGCTGATCGGCTGTGTGATCATGGTGGGCACATCGGCGTCGAGCGGGATCACCTTGCGCGCCTCGGGCACGTGGCCCACGGCGCCCGTTTCCGGGTTCACCTGGAAACCCGTGGCGATCACGGTCACGCGCAGCCGCTCACCGAGGCTCTCCTCGCGGCAGTAGCCCCAGATCACATCGGCGCTGCTGCCGGCCGCATCCTGGATGTGGTCGGTGATCTCACTGATCTCGTCCATCAGCACCTCGCGGGCGCCGTGCGTGATGTTGAGCAGCACGAACTTGGCCCCCTTGATGTCGTTGTCGTTGAGCAGTGGCGAGGCCAGGGCCTCCTGGGCGGCGCGCAGGGCGCGGTCCTCTCCTTCCGCCTCGGCCATGCCCATGATCGCGGCACCGCTGTTGGTCATCACGGTCTTCACGTCCTCGAAGTCCACGTTCACCTTGCCGGTCATGGTGATGATCTCGGCGATGCCCCGGGCGGCGGTGGTGAGCACGTTGTCGGCATGGCCGAAGGCGTTGTCCAGGCTGAGGTTGCCGAAGAGGTCGCGCAGGCGGTCGTTGTTGATCACCAGCAACGTATCCACCGATCGGCGCAGGTCGTCGATGCCGCTCACGGCCTGGAGCTTGCGCTTGCGGCCCTCCCACTGGAAGGGCATGGTGACGATGCCCACGGTGAGGATGCCGAGCTCGCGGGCGATGCTGGCGATCACCGGTGCGGCGCCCGTTCCGGTGCCACCGCCCATGCCGGCGGTGATGAAGACCATCTTGGTGCGCGCGCTCAGCAGGTGGCGGAGCTCGTCGAGGTTCTCCTGGGCGGCGTCCTTGCCGCGCTCGGGGATGGAGCCGGCGCCGAGGCCGTCGGTGAGCGCGGGGCCGAGCTGCACCTTCACAGGCACCGGGCTGATGTCAAGCGCCTGCTTGTCGGTGTTGCAGATGATGAAGTCGACGCCCTTGATGCCCTGGGCGTACATGTGGTTCACGGCGTTGCTGCCGCCGCCCCCCACGCCGATCACCTTGATGATGGAGGAGAGCTCTCGGGGAAGGTCGAATTTCATGTCGTTGAGGATTGGAGAGTGGAACTGCGGTGGCGGGGATGCGGTCTAGATGTCGTCGTCGCTGAGGATCTCGGAGGCGCCCTTGATCACCTTGTCGAAGAAGCTGCCCACGCGGCTGCCCTGGCTGTGGCCCTTCACCTTGGGGGCCTGTGCAGGCTGGCCGCCCTGCTTGGCGCGCTGGCGGTGCAGGAAATCGAAGCCCTTCATCACCAGGCCCACGCCGGTGGCGAACAGGGGGCTGGTCACCTGCTCGACATTGCTCTTGGCCAGATGTTCATTGGGGTATCCGATACGGGCGGTCATGCCGGTGATATACTCCACGAGCTGGCGCAGGTGCTTGAGCTGGGCACCACCACCGGTGAGGACGACGCCGGCGATGAGCTGCTTCTCCAGCCCGCTGTTCTTGATCTCGAAGTGCACGTGCTCGAGGATCTCCTCCATGCGGCTCTGGATCACCTCGGCGAGCATGCGCAGGCTGATCTCCTTGGGGTCGCGGCCGCGCAGACCGGGGATGCAGACCACCTCGTTGTCCTTGTTCTCCGCGGCGAGCGCACTGCCGAACTTCACCTTCAGCAGCTCGGCCTGCTCGCGCATCACGCCGCAGCCCTGGCGGATGTCCTCGGTGATCACGTTGCCGCCGAAGGGGATCACGGCCGTGTGGCGGATGATGCCGTCGTAGAAGATGGCGATGTCCGTCGTGCCGCCACCGATGTCGACGAGCACCACGCCCGCCTCCTTCTCCTCGGCGCTCAGCACGGCGTCCGCGCTGGCGAGCGGTTCCAGGATGAGCTCGGTGACATCCAGCCCGGCGCGATGCACGCACTTGTTGATGTTGCGTGCGGCGGTGACCTGCCCGCTGATGATGTGGAAGTTGGCCTCGAGCCGCACACCGCTCATGCCGATCGGGTCGCGGATGCCCTGCTCACCATCGACGATGTACTCCTGGGGCAGCACGTGGATGATCTCCTCGCCGGGCGGCATCACCAGCTTGTACATGTCGTCGATCAGCAGGTCGATGTCCAGCTGGCGGATCTCCTCCTCCAGGCTCTGGCGCGTGATCATGCCGCGGTGGTGCATGCTGCGGATGTGCTGCCCGGCGATGCCCACGTTCACCGTGCCGATCTCCACGTTGGCGTTGGCCTCGGCCTCCTTCACGGCGGCCATGATCGAGTCCACGGTCTTCTGGATGTTGGCCACCATGCCACGGCTCACCCCTTCGGAGCGGCTTCGGCCCATGCCGAGGATCTCGATCTTTCCCTGGTCGTTCCTGCGCCCGACGATGCAGGCGATCTTGGTGGTGCCGATGTCCAATCCGGCCACGATCTCTTGTTGGTCCATGTGTACAGCGTGTTAGGGCGTTGAGCGTTGGGTGCAGACGACCTGCCCGTCGAAGCGCAGGTCGATGATGGCATGTCGGCGCCAGTCGGTCTGATCGATGCCCTGGCGGTAGAAGAGGCGGAGCTTCGCGAAGCGTGGTTCGAGGCGGTCGGCACCACCGATGCGGATGCGCTGACCGCCCACCCGGGGCACCAGCTCGAACTCGCCTTCGGGCGTGACGATGATCTGGTCGATGAGGGCGGCCCAGAAGGGGTCCTGGTGCAGGAAGGTGGCGATCCGATGCACCTCGGGCAGGTGCGATGCGGCGATCAGGCTGTCGGTGGCATGCAGGTCGATCACGCGATCCGCCGCCCCGTCGAGATGCACCGCGCCCAGGGCCACGGGCACACGCGCCGTGTGCTGCGCGCTCAGGGGCATGGTGTGACCCTCCGCATCGAGGTAATAGCCGCGGCCATCCCGGTCCAGCACGCGCACGATGGGCTCGCGCTGCTCCACCCGGACGTGCAGGATCCCGTCCAACGTGTGGTAGGCCTCCACGGCGCTCACCCAGGGCACTGCGCGCAGCCGCTCCTCGATCGCCTCCAGGTCCATCTCGGCCAGGGGCACGCCCACCACCTCCCCGCCCATGCCCAGCACCTGCTCGCGAACCTGCTGCGGGGTGATGAACCGCGCATCATCCACTTCGCGCACATCGATGGCGAGGTCCTGCACAGGCCGGCGGTCGGCGGTGCGCTCCACGAATCCCAGGGCCACCACGACCAGGGCTGCGGTGGCGGCGAGCAGCAGGGGACGGACGATGGCGCGCGGAGCGTTCATGCGGCAACGGGGTGTTGGAGGACGGCGGCGATGCGGGGCACGAGCCTGTCGATGTCGCCGGCACCCAGGGTGAGCAGCAGCTCGGGGCGCTCGGCGGAAAGGCGTGCGACCAGTTCGTCCCGGCCCACGAGGTGCTTGTCGGCCAACGCCACCCGCTCCAGAAGCCAGGACGAGGTGATGCCGGGGATGGGCTCCTCGCGCGCCGGATAGATGTCCAGCAGGAACAACCGGTCGGCGCCGGCCAGGCTCCGCGCGAACCCGTCGACGAGGTCGCGCGTGCGGGTGAAGAGGTGGGGCTGGAAGACGACCGTGAGCCGGCGTCCGGGGTGGAGCTCGCGCGCCGAACGGATCGCGGCGTCCAGTTCCGCCGGATGGTGGGCGTAGTCGTCGATGAAGATCGTGCCCGGTCCGTCGAGGATGGCCTGGAACCGGCGCTCCACACCGCGGAACGAGGCCAGGGCGGCACGCACCGCCTCCGGCGTCACACCGGCCCGCAGCGCCATGGTGGCCGCCGCGGTGGCGTTCTCCACATTGTGCCGTCCGGCCATGCCCAGGCGCAACCCGCGGAGCGTGACACCCTCGGTGACCAGGTCGAACCGGTAGGCGCCCTCGCGCACTTCCACCTGCTCCGCACGCGGCACGCCCTCTCCGCCGATGGCATAGGTGTCGGCCTTGAGCCCGGGAAGCGCGGCCTTCACACGCTCGTGCACGAGCAGCCGCCCCGTGCACAGGCCGGCGAAGGACCGATACGCGTCGAGCATCGCTTCCGCCGTGCCATAGATGTCGAGGTGATCGGGATCGGCGGCGGTGATGATGGCATCCGCGGGGCTAAGCTGCAGGAAGCTGCGGTCGTACTCGTCGGCCTCCACCACGTTCGCCACCGCCCCTTCGTCCAGCAGCACGTTGGTGTGGTAGTTCGCACTGATGCCGCCCAGAAAGGCGTTCACCGGCACACCACCGCTGTGGAGCAGATGCGTCAGCATGGTGCTCACGGTGGTCTTTCCATGCGTGCCGGCCACGGCGTAAGTGCGGCGGTCGCGGGTGATGAGCCCGAGCAGTTCGCTCCGCTTCACGATGCGCGCACCGGCGGCGGTCCACCAGGCCAGCAACGGGCTCGCTGCGGGCACGGCGGGCGTGCGCACCACCAGCACCTCGGCCGGCCGTTCGCGCAGCGTTGCCGGGATCGAGGCGGGGTCCTCGTCGAAGTGGATGCTCATGCCTTCCGCGGAGAGGCTGTCGATGAGCGGCGATGGCGTGCGGTCATAGCCCCCGACGACAGCGCCGGCACGACGGAAGTAGCGGGCCAGGCCGCTCATGCCGATGCCGCCGATGCCGACGAAATAGAGGCGTTGGACCGCGATGCTCATGGGCGCATGGAGGTGTTGGCGAGCGCGATCACCTCATCGGCGATGGCACCGGCGGCGTCCGGATGGCCGAGGGCGGCGATCGCCGAGCGCATGCGGTCCCGGGCCGGGGCATCGTTCAGCAGGCGCAGCACGGTGGGTCCGAGCTGCTCCCGTGTGTCGCTGTCGCGGACGAGCAGCGCGGCGCCCCGTTCGGTGAGGGCGCGGGCGTTGGAGGTCTGGTGATCCTCCGCTGCGGTGGGCAGGGGGACGAGGACCGCGGGCAGCTTGACCAGGCACAGTTCGCTGATGCTGATGGCGCCCGCCCGGGCCACGACCACATCGGCGCAGGCGTAAGCCAGGTCCATCCGGTCGATGAAGGCGCTCACCTTGCAGTCGACGTGGCCGATCTCGCTCACGGCCGTGCGCGCCTGGTCGAGGAAGGGCGTCCCGGTCTGCCAGATCACCTGCACCCCCGCCGCTTTCCAGACGGGAAGGGCGGCGGCCACGCCCAGGTTCACACCACGCGCGCCAAGGCTGCCGCCGGTCACCAGCACGATGGGCGCGTCACCGCGAAGGCCGAAATGTGTGAGCGCCTCGGAGCGCTTGCCCTCCAGGTGAACGGTGGCGCTGCGCACAGGATTACCGGTGAGGCGCAGGCGGTCCATCGGGAAGTACTTCTCCATGCCCGGATAGGCCACGCAGATGCGATGCGCACGCCGGCCCAGATGGATGTTGGTCCTGCCCGCGTGGCTGTTCTGCTCCTGGATGAGCGTGGGCACGCCCATGCGCTGGGCCATGGCGAGCAGCGGACCGCTGGCGTAGCCGCCGACGCCGACCGCCACATCGGGCCGGAAGGAGCGGACGAGCCGTCGGGCCTTGAGGAAACTGCGCAGCAGCCGCCAGGGCAGGCCCAGGTTGGCGAGCACCGCACCGCGCTGGAATCCGCGGATCGGCAGGCCCTCGATGCGGTAGCCGGCCGCCGGCACCTTGGTCATCTCCATGCGGCCCTCGGCCCCCACGAAGAGCACCTCCGCATCGGGCAGGCGCTCCCGTACGGCGTTCGCGATGGCGATCGCCGGGAAGATGTGTCCGCCGGTGCCTCCTCCGCTGATCATCAGCCTAAGCGGCCGCCGGAGCGGTGCGGGGTTGGGGTTGGACATGGTCGTTCGCGGGTTCGTCGTACACGCTCCGGCTCACGCTGAGCACGATGCCGATCATGAGGCTGGTGAACCAGATGGAGGTGCCGCCCATGCTCACCAGGGGCAGCGGCTGTCCGGTGACGGGCACGAGGTTGACGGCCACGGCCATGTTCACCAGCGCCTGCAGCACGAGGCTCAGGCTGAGGCCCAGGGCGGTGAGCGCGCCGAAAGGCTTGGGGCAGAGGCGGGCGATCTTCACCGCGCGCCCCATCAGGATCAGGTAGAGCAGCAGCAGGCCGAGACCGCCGAGCAGGCTGCCATACTCCTCGATGATGAAGGCATAGATCATGTCGGAGTAGGGATGCGGAAGGAAGTTGCGCGAGGTGCCGCTGCCCGGGCCGTTGGGGAGCAGGCCGCCGCTGGCGATGGCGATCTTGGCGTGCTCCACCTGATAGTTGGCGTCGCTGTCGCCCGAACCATGGTTCTCCAGGCGCGCGCGCCAGGTCTCCACACGCGGCAGGAGCCCCAGGTCACCCGCCTCGTTCACCGCCACCAGCAGGGCGAAGGCACCCGCGGCCAGACCGACCGACGCGGCGATCCACTTCAACGGGACTCCGCCGAGGAAGGCCACCAGCATGCACACGCCGAAGAGCAGCGCCGCGGTGCTGAAGTTGGCCGGCAGGATGGTGCCGCACACGGCTCCGATGGGCAGCATGAGCTTCAGCACCACATCGCGGAAGGTCCAGGGCGTGTCCTTCTGCCTGGCGATGGCGCGCGCCACGAACACGATCAGCACCACCTTGGCCAGGTCGCTGGTCTGGAAGCTCTGGCCGATGATGGGGATGCGGAGCCAGCGGCTGGCATCGTTCAGGTTGGTGCCCAGCACGAGGGTGAGCACGAGCAGGCCGATGGTGACACCGAGCAGCAGCTGCGACAGGCGACCATAGATCCCGAAGCGAAGCCGGTGCGCCCCGTACATGATGGCCCCACCGCTCGCGAGCATCAGGCCGTGCTTCATCAGGAAGTGCAGGGTGCTTCGCCCCTCCTGCTTGAACGCCAGGGAGGCGATCGAGCTGTACACGGCCAGCAGGCTGACCACGCCCAGCAGCAAGGCCACCATCCAGATGGTGCGGTCGCCGCGCAGGTGTTCGTGGAAGAGGCGGTTCATGGCGTGGGTCTAGAGCTCGAGCACGGTGCGTTTGAAGGCGTGACCACGTTCCTCGTAGTTGGCGAACCCGCCGCCACTGGGGCACGCGGGGCTGAAGAGCACCACATCCCCGCTGGCCGCCAGTTCGTGCGCCAGGAAGACCGCCGTGCGAAGGTCATCGGCCAGGAAGGCCTCTCCGAGCGCCTCGCGGAGGCCTTCCGGCACGTCGCTCGACGTGGGCGTGCACAGGATCAGGGCGCGCACGCGGTCCCGCAGGAAGTCGAGCACGGCCGGATCCAGCAGGCCTTCAGGCAGGTCGCCCGCGATCCACAGCACGGGTCTCCCGATGGTGGCGAGGGAGTGCAGCGCGGCGTCGAGGAAGGTCGCGCGCGAATCGTTGATGTACTCCACGCCGCGCGCGGAGCCGACGAACTCCATGCGATGGGGGGCGCTCCTCAGCTCGCCAAGGGCGCGCGCACGCGCCTCCACCAGGCCGGCACGGGCCTGGCGGACGGTCAACAGGTGCAGGGTCTCCTTGTCCATGGGTATCGATCGTTCAGGGGGTCAAAGGGCCTTGACGGCGGCCTTGAACCGACGGCCGCGCTCCTCGTAGTTCTCGAACAGGTCGAAGCTGGCGCAGGCGGGGCTGAGCAGCACCGCATCACCGGGCTCGCTGAGGTCGTAGGCCGCACGAACGGCGCCCTCGGCACTGTCGGTGTCCGTGATGGTGGGCACCACCGCACCGAAGACGGCATGGACCTTGGCGTTGTCCATGCCGAGGCACACGATGGCCTTCACACGCTGCTTCACCAGCGGCAACAGCGTGCTGTAGTCATTGCCTTTGTCCACACCGCCCGCGATCCAGATCACGGGCCGGTCCATGCTCTCCAGGGCGTACCAGGCACTGTTCACATTGGTGGCCTTCGAGTCGTTGATGAAGGTGACCCCGTTCACGGTGGCGACGCGCTCCAGGCGGTGCTCCACGTTCTGGAAGTCGCTCAGGCTCTCGCGCAGGGACTCGCTGCGCACGTCCAGGATGCGCGCGGCGATGCCGGCCGCCAGCGAGTTGTACACGTTGTGCCTGCCCTGCAGGGCGAGTTCGAGGATGGACATGCGGAACGGGTTTTGGTCGGTGTGGATGTGGATGTGCGTATCGTCGAGCCATCCGCCCCGGTCAACGGGACGTTGGATGGAGAAGGGCCAGCGTTGCGCGTGCACCGGATGCAGGTCAAGCCCGCGCGCCACCTCCGGATCGTCGGCATTGTGGATGAAGTGGTCCGCGCCGGTCATGTTCATCGCGATCCGGAACTTGCTCGCGACGTAGTTCTCCATCCGGTATGCGTACCGGTCCAGATGGTCCGGGGTGATGTTGAGCAGGACGGCGATGTGCGGCCGCAACGAGCGGATGCCATCGAGCTGGAAGCTGCTCAGCTCCAGCACGTACAGGGCGTGGTCACGCTCGGCGACCAGGCCGGCGAAGCTGCGGCCGACGTTCCCGCCCAGACCGGCGTCCAGTCCGGCCTTCATCAGGATATGGTGGGTGAGCAGCGTGGTGGTGGTCTTGCCGTTGCTGCCGGTGATGGCCACGATGGGCGCGGTGGTGTGCCGGGCGGCGAGCTCCACCTCGCTGATCACGGGGATGCCACGCTCATGCGCGGCGGCGACCAGGGCGGCGGAGTCGGGGATGCCCGGGCTCTTCACCACCTCATCGGCGGCCAGCACGCGGGCGGCCGAATGACCGCCCTCCTCGAAGGGGATGTCGTGGGCCTCGAGCACCTCCCGGTAGCGCGGCTTGATCGGTCCGCCATCGCTGACGAACACGGGCAGGCCGAGCTTGCGGGCCAGCAGCGCCGCGCCCACCCCGCTCTCCTGCGCACCGAGCACCACCATCGAGCTCATCGCAGTTTGAGGGTGACGATGCTCAACACGGCGAGCATGATGCCGACGATCCAGAACCGGCTCACGATCTTGCTTTCGTGGATGCCTTTCTTCTGGAAGTGATGATGCAGGGGCGACATCAGGAAGATCCGACGGCCCTCACCATACTTCCGCTTGGTGTACTTGAACCAGGACACCTGCATCACCACGCTGAGGTTCTCCACCAGGAAGACCCCGCACAGCACGGGGATCAGCAGCTCCTTGCGCACCAGGATGGCGAGCGTGGCGATGATGCCCCCCAGCGCGAGGCTGCCGGTGTCGCCCATGAAGACCTGCGCCGGATAGGCGTTGTACCAGAGGAAGCCGATGCACGCCCCGAGCATCGCACCGATGTAAACGGCCAGCTCCCCGCTGTCGGGGATGTACATGATGTCCAGGTACTCCGAGAAGATGATGTTGCCGCTCACATAGGCCAGCACGCCCAGCGCCAGCACCATGATGGCCGAGGTGCCCGTGGCGAGTCCGTCAAGGCCGTCGGTGATGTTGGCCCCGTTGCTCACCGCGGTGATGATGAAGATGACGACCAGGATGTAGAGCACCCAGGTGTAGCGCCGCGCGTCCCGACCGAACAGGCCGAGCACCGAGGAGTAGTTGAACTCGTTGCCCTTCACGAAGGGGATGGTCGTGTTCGGGCTCTTGCGGTCCAGCAGGTGATGCACCGTGCCGTCCTCCTCCACGAACGTGCTGAGCGCGGCGGGATCGAGCTGCTCGGCGAGCACCGGGGGCACCTCCACCTTGGTGCGGATGGACGGGTGGAAATAGACCACCGCACCGACGATGATGCCGATGCCCACCTGCCCGACCACCTTGAACCGCCCCGCCAGCCCGCGCTTGTCCTTCTTGAAGACCTTGATGTGGTCATCGATGAAGCCGATGACACCGAGCCAGACGGTGACGGACAGCATCAGCAGGATGTAGATGTTGTCCAGGCGGGCGAACAGCAGGGTGGGGATCAGGATGGCCGAGAGGATGATGAGCCCGCCCATGGTCGGCGTGCCCTGCTTCCCCATCTGGCCCTCGAGGCCCAGGTCGCGCACCGTTTCGCCCACCTGCATGCGGCGCAGCAACCGGATGATGCCCTTGCCGAACCACAGGCTGATGAGCAGCGACACGAAGACGGCCATGCCCGCGCGGAAGGAGATGTAGTTGAAGGCCCCGCTGCCGGGGAGGGCGAAGCCGATGGCCTTGAACAGGTGGTACAGCATGGTCAGCGGTGCATCAGTTCAAGGGTCTCCTTCAGCACGGCGGCATCATCGAAGGGGTGGCGCACTCCCGCGACCTCCTGGTAGGTCTCGTGCCCCTTGCCTGCGACGAGCACCGCATCACCGGGCGCGGCCATGCCCACGGCCTGGCGGATGGCCTCGCGGCGGTCGGCGTTCACGAACACGCGGTCCGCGTCCCCCGCGGGCACACCGGCCCGCATCTCGGCGAGGATCGCCATCGGGTCCTCACTGCGTGGATTGTCGCTGGTGAGCACCACACGGTCGCTGAGCTCCGCGGCGATGTGGGCCATCACGGGTCGTTTGGCCCGGTCGCGGTCGCCGCCGCAGCCCACCACCGTGATCACGCGCTGGTCCGCACTGCAGACACCCCGCATGGTCTCCAGCACGTTGCGCAGGGCGTCGGGCGTGTGGGCGTAGTCCACCACACCGAGCACACCGCCCGGACCTCTCACGGCCTGGAAACGGCCCCGGGGCGGCTCCAGGTCGCTCAGCGCGGTGAGCACGTCCATCGGTGCGAGCCCGAGATGCACGGCCACCGCGTAAACGGCGAGCAGGTTGCTCGCGTTGAAGGCGCCGACCAGACGGGTGTACACGTCGTGGCCATCGATGTTGAGGTGGAGGCCGGTGAGCTCGTTCTCGATGATGCGGGCACGATGGTCCGCCATGCCATGCACCGCGTAGCTGCGCTTGCGGGCCGCGGTGTTCTGCACCATCACGGCACTGTTGGGGTCGTCGGCGTTCACCAGCGCCAGCGCGTCGGCCCCGAGCTGGTCGAAGAAGCGCTTCTTGGCCTGGATGTACGCGGCGAACGTGCCGTGGTAGTCCAGGTGGTCGTGCGTGATGTTCGTGAACACCCCCACGTCGAAGTGCAGGCCCGTGATGCGCTCCTGCACCACCCCATGGCTGCTCACCTCCATGAAGCAGTGGGTCACCTTCTCCTCCACCATCTCGCGCAGCAGGGCGTTCAGTCGCACCGCATCGGGCGTGGTGTGCGTGGCCGGGATGGTGCGCTGGCCGATGCGGACCTCGACGGTGCTGATGAGGCCGCACTTGTGCCCGAGCGCGCGGAAGAGGCGGTACAGCAGGGTCGCGGTGCTCGTCTTTCCGTTGGTACCGGTGATGCCCACGAGAGTGAGCGCGCGCGAGGGATGATCGTGGAAGTTGGCCGCGGCCACGGCGAGCGCATGGGTGCTGTCGGCCACCCGCACGTAGGAGACGCCCTCCCTGTACCGCTCCGGCATGCGTTCGCACACGATGGCCGTGGCGCCGCGCTCCACCGCCTGATCGATGTGGTCGTGCCCATCGACCCGGGTGCCTTTCAAGGCGAAGAAGGCGCTGAACGGCACCACCTCACGGCTGTCGGCACAGAGCTTCTCGATGGCGGCATTGGTGCTGCCCACCACCTGTTCGAGGCGCGCGCGGTAGAGGATGTCCTTCAGCAGCTTCATGTGGTGAGCTCGAGCAGGATGGTGGTGCCCGGGGTGAAGCGATGGCCGGGGGTGAGCGACTGGCGGCGCACCATGCCCGCCCCCGAGACCTGCACGCGCAGGCCGCGGTTCTCGAGGAGGTAGAGCGCATCGCGCAGGCCCATGCCCTGCACGTTGGGCACCACGTGCTGCGCATCACCGGGCAGGCCGCGTGGCCGCAGCACCACGCTGGTGTCGGCGGCCTGGGACACCACCCATTCGCCCTCGCCCTCCTGCTGCACGGGCACGCCCAGCCCGGCAAGGGCGGTGCGCAGGTCGCCGGCATGGCCGCCGAAGGTCACCGGGGTGCGTTCCTGGGGCGGGGCCAGCCCGGCCAGGCCCGTCTGCATCTCCAGGCGGTTGCTGTGGATCTTGTCCGCGATCTCCTTGAAGATGGGACCGGCCACCACGTTGCCGTAATAGCCGCTCATGCTGGGGGAGCTCACCACCACGATGCAGCTGTAGCGAGGCGCGTCGGCGGGGAAGTAACCGGCGAAGGAGGCCTGGTAGCTCACGCCCGCGCTCTTGTAGCCCGAACGTTCCTTGGCGATCTGCGCCGTGCCCGTTTTGCCCGCGATGCGGAAGTGAGCGGCCTTCAGGTTGGTGGCGGTGCCCGTGTCCACGACCCCTTCCAGCATCCGGCGCACCTGCTCGAGCGTGGAGGGCGAACAGATCCGCTCGTTGAGCACCAACGGGTCGAAGCGCTGCAGCTCCTTGCCCGCGCGGGTCACACGCGACACGAATTGAGGCTGCATCAGCCTGCCGTCGTTGGCGATGGCGTTGTAGAAGGCCAGCACCTGGAGCGGTGTGAGGCTGATCTCGTAGCCGATGCTCATCCACGGAAGGCTCACTCCGCTCCAGCCCTTGTCGCCGGGATCGCGCATCACCGGCAGCCCCTCTCCGGGAATCCGCACCCCGAGCGGACGGTCGAGGCCCATCCTGCGCAGCCCCGCCACGAACCGCTTCGGGTCGTTGCGATAGGCCTTGTGGATGACCTGCGAAACGGCGGTGTTGCTGCTCACCTCCAGCGCGCGGTGCACGGTGATCCTGCCGTAGCCGCCCTCATGCGAATCCTTCATGATGCGGTCGTGGAACCGCACCTGGCCGTTGCGCGTGTCCACCGTATCGGTGGCCTTCACCACGCCGTCCTCGAGCGCCACCATCAGGCTCGCGGTCTTGAAGGTGGAGCCCGGTTCGGTGGTGAGGCCCACCGCGTAGTTGAGGTCCTCCACGTAGGTGCTGTCTCCCTGCAGCGTGAGGTTGCTGATCGCCTTGATGTAGCCGGTGGCCACCTCCATCACCACCACACAACCATGGTGGGCACCGTGCTTGCGCAGCTGGGCCTCGAGCGCCGCATCGGCCACGTCCTGCAGGTTGATGTCGATGGTGGTGTGCACATCGCTGCCGGGAACGGGGTCCTGTCCGTTGCCATCATCGATCGGCATCCAGATGCCTCCGGTGAGGCGGCGCTCCAGACGGCGGCCGGTGACACCGCGCAACCAGGTATCGAAGCCGCCTTCGATGCCGATGGCGTTGCTGTCCTTCAGGACATAGCCGACGGAGCGGGCCGCCAGCCGGCCGAAGGGCCGGATGCGCACGGTGCGCTTCTCCAGGATGAGACCGCTGGCGAAGCGTCCGCGACGGTACAGGGGCATCTCCTTCACCACCTGCAGCTGCTCGTGGTCCACCTTGCGCTTCACCAGGTGATAGCGGTCCCCGCGGGCCCGCGCGGCGAGCAGGTCGCGACGGTACTCGGCTGCGGTGCGATCGGCGAACAGGGTGCTGAGGGCCTGGCAGAGGTCGTCGATCTCGGCCCGCAGGAGCTCGTCACTGAGCCCGTCGGCCATCATGTCCATGCGCACCTCGTACTCCGGTACGCTGGTGCTCAGCAGCCGTCCATCCTCGCTGAAGATGTGCCCGCGGTCGGGCTGAACGGTCCGGTAGGCCGTGGCCACGTGCTCGGCGCGGGCCGTCCACTGCTCACCCTCCACCAGCTGGATGGTGAACAGCTGCACCACGATGGCCAGCGCGAACAGCAGCAGCGCGCTGTAGACGAACAGGGTGCGGAGGCGGAAGGCGCGTTGGGGGTCCATGGTCAGCGCACGGCCTCGGCCTGTTCGGGTTCGACGGTGAGCTTGCGGGGGGGTACGCGGCTCTCGCGCAAGCCGAGGCCGGAGATGTCCTCGGCCACCTGGCTCTGCTGCTCGGTGCGGTCCAGGTGGCTGCGCACGGTGATGTACTCGCTGCGCAGCTCCTTGAGGTCCGCGTCGGTGCGGTGCAGGTCGCGCACCGTGCGCTCGGTCCAGTATCCGTAGCCGATATAGACGAGCATGAGCCCGGCGATGAACAGCAGGAAGGGCATGTTGCCCAGCACCTGCTCGCGGGTGAGGAAGGACCCGTTCAGCACGCCGGCAAGGATGCCGGGCCGCTTGGTGCGCGGCGGCGCGGGAGCGCCCCCGGCTGCGGGTTCCTCTGGGGTGCGGGGTCGGTTGCGGTTCACGTTCGTTCTGCGATCCTGAGCCTGGCGCTGCGCGCCCGGGGGTTCTGGTTGATCTCCAAGTCGTCCGGTCTGATCGCCTTCGTGTTCAATGGCCTGAAGGGTCGGAGGCTGTTGCCGTAGAGGTCCTTCCGCTCCTCGCCGCCGAGGTCGCCCGCGCGCATCCAGTGCTTCACCAGCCTGTCCTCCAGGCTGTGATAGCTGATCACCACCAGGCGGCCACCGGGCCGGATGATCGACGGGCTCTCGGTGAGCAGGCGCTCCAGGGAGCCGAGCTCATCGTTCACCGCGATGCGCAGGGCCTGGAAGACCTGGGCGAGGAAGCCGTTGGCATCCTGGCGCGGCGTCACCGGTCGGAGCGCATCCACCAGATGCCCGGTGGTGGTGATGCGCTTCCCGGCGGAGGCCCTGAGGATGCAGCGGGCCACACGATGCGGCGCGTCCACCTCACCATAGGTGCGCAGCACACGGGTGAGCCCGGCCTCATCCGCGGCGTTCACCAGGTCGGCCGCGGTGCGTCGTGCGCGCCGGTCCATGCGCATGTCCAGCGGACCCTCGTGGCGGAAGCTGAAGCCGCGCGCCGCGGTGTCGAACTGGTGGCTGCTCACCCCCAGATCCGCCAGGAGGCCATCGACCGGAAGCCGGCCGAGGAAGCGCAGGTGGTTGCGCACCCACCGGAAGTCGGAGCGCACCAGCGTGAACCGCGGGTCGTGCAGGGCCCTCGCCCACGCGTCGGCGTCACGGTCGAAGGCGATGAGCGCCCCCTGGGGACCGAGGCGTTCGAGGATCGCCCGGCTGTGCCCGCCGCCGCCGAAGGTGACGTCCACGTAGACGCCATCGGGACGGATGTTCAGGCCATTGACACAAGGTTGGGAAAGAACGGGAGCGTGGTACTCACTGGCCATTCGCATTGCCTAGGCTGCCCATCACCTCTTCGGCGAGGGCGGTGAGGTCCACGGCCTCGCGCTGCATCCGAGCATGGCCCTCCTTGCTCCAGAGCTCCACCCGGTCGAGCAGGCCCATCACCTTCAGGTCCTTGCCGATGCCGGCATGGTCCATCAGTGGCTTGGGCAGCAGGATGCGGTCGCTGCCATCGAGCTCCACCCGGGTGGCCCCGTTCGTGAAGCGCCGGATGAACTCCCGGTTCTTCTCCACAAAGGGGTTCAGGCGGGCCATCATGGCCTGCGTCCGCTCCCACTCGCTCATGGGGTACAGCACCAGGCACGGCTTGAACACATCGCGGGCGATCACGAAACCCTTGGTCGCCACCTCGGCGAGCTGACGCTTCAGCCCGCTCGGCAGCACCAGACGCCCTTTGGCGTCCAGCCGCAGATCGTATTCACCCAGGAGGTTCAGCATGCGGATGCGCGTGCGAGACGGCAGCGAAAGTAGAGGTTTTGCCCCACTTTGCTCCACTCACTCCCACTTCTTACCCTGTTGTCGATAACTTGTCAACGGCGAAGCTCGGGATTTGTTGCCAAACCCCTCATCAACATTGGAAAAACAAGGACCCAGCGAGGTGGGAGAAAGTGGGAGTAATGAACACCCTCCGCGGGGCACCTTCCAGGATCACAGCATCCCGAATGGCGCGACCACGAAGCTCCCATCGGAACCACCGAAGCCTGCTCACCCCGCACCCGGCTTGCTCACATCGGCTTGTGGATAGCCCGCTGCAGGTGCGGGTGCTGACGGGAGCGCTTCACTACATTTGGACGGAAGCGGTCCCCCACAGGGCCGCGCGGTACCGATGTTGCACGGGTTGAAGGAGGAAGGCGAGTTCCGCTACGTGGAGGAGGGCGATGGTCCCGTGCTTCTCTTCCTGCACGGCCTGTTCGGGGCCCTGAGCAATTTCGAGGAGGTGTTCCGCCACTTCGCCGGGCGGTACCGGGTGGTGGTGCCCATGCTGCCCTTGTACAGCATGCCGATGCTGAGCACGAACGTGCCCGCCCTGGCCGAATTCCTGCACAGGTTCATCCGGCACAAGGGCTACACCGAGGTGAACCTGCTGGGCAATTCACTGGGCGGCCATGTGGCCCTGATCCACTGCGCCCGTCGGCCCGAAGGTGTGCGCACCCTGATCCTCACCGGCAGCAGCGGCCTGTACGAGAACGCCTTCGGCGGCAGCTTCCCCCGCCGGGAGGACAAGGAGTACCTGCGCAAGAAGATCGCCCTCACCTTCCATGACCCTCGGCATGCGACGGACGAGCTGGTGGACGAGTGCTATGAGACGGTGAACGACAAGGCCAAGCTCATCCGGATCCTCGCACTGGCCAAGAGCGCGATCCGGCACAACATGGCGCGCGACCTGCCGAAGCTCTCCATGCCCGTATGCCTCATTTGGGGAAGGCAGGACGGCATCACCCCGCCGGAGGTGGCCGAGGAGTTCCACCAGCTGATCCCCGGCAGCGAGCTGTATTGGGTGGATGAATGCGGCCATGCAGCGATGATGGAGCAACCCGCCGTCTTCAACCGCATCCTCGACGAATGGCTGACGCGCAAGCTGGCCTGAGCGCCGTGTCCGCGACTTCCGATCGGCGCTGCAACCCTTCCGGGTCATGCGCACCCTGAACGCCACGCACCTGGGCAGCGGCCGCGAGGCCCGGCACTGGCCTGCGCCCACCCTGCCCGAGTACGCCTTCATCGGTCGCAGCAACGTGGGCAAGAGCTCGCTGGTGAACATGCTCGTGGGCATCAACAAACTGGCGCGCGTGAGCGCCACACCGGGCAAGACCAGGAACGTGGAACACTTCCGGGTGGAACCGACCCGGGGCGATTCGGGTCGACCGTGGCTCCTGGCCGACCTTCCCGGATACGGGTTCGCGCGCACGAGCCGCAGCGAGCGGGAGGAGTGGAAGCGCATGATCGACCGGTACCTGCTCACACGGGAGAACCTGCAATGCGTGTTCGTCCTGGTGGACGCCCGGCACGAGCCGCAGAACAGCGATCTGGACATGATCCAGTGGTTGGGCGAGAACGGCATCCCCTTCGTCATCGCCTTCACCAAGAGCGACAAGCTGGCCCAGCCCAAGGTGCAGAGCAACGTCGCGCTGTTCCGAAGGGTGCTGAAGAAGACCTGGCAGAACCTGCCGTTGATGTTCATCACCTCCAGCGGAACACGTCAGGGACGTGAGGCCGTCCTGGAGTACATCGATGGCATCAACGCGCAGTGGGTGGCCGGTGGTTGAGGGGTGAGGGCCAACGGTCCCCGACGCCGCCCCTGCCGGGTCCCGAGGCTCACTCCTGCGGCTTCGCACCCAGCATGTGTTCGGCGAAGTAGGCGCCGAAATCGCGCATCTGCGCGGCCATGCGCCCTTCCCCGGTCGCACGCTCGAAGGTGTCGGCCATGGTGAGGATGTTCTGGTGGAAGAAGCGCTTCATGTCGTCCACGCTCATGGTCTTCGTCCACAGGTCGATGCGCAGGGTGTTCTGCTCGCGTTCGTCCCAGAGCGCCAGGAGCACGGCGCGCGCCTCACTGCGCGCCCCGCCGTCCTCGGCCTCCCAATGGATGCGCTCGGGCACATGGTTCTCGTCCAGTTGCACGTCGAGCCGGATCTCCGATGTCCTCATGGTGATGTTCAGTCGCGGGGCTTGTAGGCCTTCAGGATGGTGCGGGCGTCCGGCCCCGGAAAGAGGTCGGGCGGCCGGGTGCCCGGATGGGCGTTCAGGTAGGCCTGCACCATCCGGAGGCCGATCCACTCCCCGATGTGTCCGGGGCTTTCACGGGGCAGCCCGCTCGTGAAAGGCCCGTCGTTCAGCCAGGTGGCGATGCGCTGGGGATCCTTGCTGAACAGGTGCCCATCGCGGACGAGGGTGCGCCAGATGTTGAACTCGTTGGCCTCGCACCAGGCAAGCTGTTCCGCGGTGAAGGCCAGCTTGAGCGCGGGATCGGCCTCGGGGAGCACGGCATCGAGCAGCGCCATCACCTTGCCCACCTCCACCAGCTGGGTGAGCAGGTCCTCCCCGGTGGCATCCCTCAGGTAATGCACCATCAGCCATCCCTTCATCGCGGCCGGCACCAGCATGTCGGGCACCATCCGCCGCTTCACATAGTTGGGGAAGGCCTCCGGGGCCAGAAGGCCCACCACCGGATGATCCGCGCCGATGAACCATTCGATGCCGACGCCCAGCACGCTGTCCGTGGGGAAGATGCCGTAGTTGTATCCGGCGTTGAAGATGACCACGCGCGGCACCAGGCTGTCGGGGAAGAGCGCTTTCAGCCTTCCGAAGGCGGACCCGAACGCCGCGCGTTCCGAGGCCATGTCACCGAAGAGGCTGTCGGCGGCGGCCTGTGCGGCGGACCAGTCCGGATCGCGGGTGAAGTGCATGAGGGCCATGCTGAGCCGCGGATCATCCAGCGGAGCCGCCTGCAGCACCTGCTCCACGTAGATGCGATGGAAGTCCCCCAGGTCGGCGTAGGCGCGAAGGCTCACGGCCGCGAGCGAATCGGCGGGTGCATGGAAGAGCAGCTGGTCCAGTCGATAGGGCACCAGCTGCACCGGAACGGGCTCCACTTCATCGGAGCCGGTCGGAGCGCCACAGGCGATGAGCTGCAGGAGCATCGCACCGGAAAGGAAGCGCACCGCCCGATTACCTTTGACGCCAACGAACATCGCGCAAACCTATGAAGAAGGCGTTCCTATCCCTGGCTGTCGCAAGCCTGCTGGCCCTTCCGTCGATGGCCCAGGAGTCCCGGGGCTTCAAGCTCGGCATCAAGGCCTCCCCCAACCTGGGCTGGATCAATTCCACCACCAAGGAGCTGGAGGGCGACGGGGTGAACCTCGGCTTCTCCTTCGGCCTGATGGGCGACTTCCGCCTGGGCAGCGACAACTACGCCCTCAGCACGGGCCTCTTCATGAACCTCCTCGGCGCGAACCAGACCAGCAAGGCCTACAAGACCTCCGTCGGCGGGTTGGAGCGGACCATCCCTTCCTTCGAGTTCGCCCGTCGGTATCAGTATGTGGAACTGCCGATCCTGATCAAGCTCAAGACCAACGAAATGGGCTACATGACCTACTTCGGCCAGCTGGGCTTCGGCTCGGCCTTCTGCGTGTCGGCCAAGAGCGATGTGTACAGTTACAACGCAGCGAGCACCGGTATCGGCCCGGATGCGAAGTTCGACCGCGAGGAGAAGGCCAACATCCTGTCGGAAACGGTGCCGTTCAGGGCCTCGCTGGTGGTGGGCATCGGCGCCGAGTACAAGTTCGCCGGCAACACCACGCTGGTGTTCGGCATCAACTACAACAACGGCTTCACCGACACCTTCGACAAGGACAAGCTCTTCGACCGGAAGGATGCCGAAGTGGCCGACGAGGTGGAGGCCCACGGAAAGCTGCACTATGCGGAGCTGCTCCTGGGCGTGTACTTCTGATCCCGGTCAACGACCCATTGAAAGGCCCTGCGCACCTTCGCGGGGCCTTTCCCATTGCAGACGACCATGGACAGCATCGGCATCGCGGACCATATCTCGGGGTGGTTGAAGGATCAATGCGTGCGCACCGGCCAGCACGGCTTCGTGGTGGGCGTCAGCGGCGGCGTGGACAGCGCGCTCACGAGCACGCTCTGCGCCCGGACGGGCCTGCCCACGCTCTGCGTGGAGATGCCCATCCACCAGGCGCATGCCCAGGTGCAGCGCGCACAGGACCACATCAGCTGGCTTCGCGAGCGTCACCCGAACGTGCGCATGGAGGTGGTGGGCCTGACGCCGGTCTTCGACCAGTTCATCGCCTCCCTTCCGTCCTTCCCCGACCGGGCGGTGATGGAGTTGGCCCAGGCCAACGCCAGGGCCCGCCTCCGGATGACCACGCTCTACTACTTCGCCGGTCTGTTGCGCCACCTGGTGGCCGGCACGGGCAACAAGGTGGAGGACTTCGGCGTGGGCTTTTTCACCAAGTACGGGGATGGCGGGGTGGACCTCTCCCCCATCGCCGACCTCACCAAGACGGAGGTGGTTGCCGTGGCCCGGTCATTGGGGGTGATCGACAGCATCCTTCAGGCGAAGCCCACCGACGGCCTCTGGGGCGATGACCGGAGCGATGAGGACCAGATCGGCGCGAGCTATCCGGAGCTGGAATGGGCCATGGACCTGCGCGAACGAGCGAGCGACCCGTCGACGCTGGAGCTCACCCCGAGGCAGCGCGAAGTGCTGGCCATCTACGATCGGCGCAACGCGGCCAACCGCCATAAGATGGAGCCCATCCCGGTATGCACGGTGCCTGCCGGGCTGAAGTCCTGAAGGTCCGTGCTCCGCATCCGCTCCGTCGTCCTGTTCGCCGCACTGGAGGTCGTTCCAACGCTGAACGCACAGACGGAGCGCTGGGCGACACCCACGAACGGCGGCTTCGACAGCACCTACGTGCTGGACCTCACCCACCTGCTGACCCTGCGGGTGTACATGAGCACGAAGTTCAACTCGATCGAACTGCGTGATGGGGCGCGGGAGAGCCGGGTGACCTACCGGCCCAACACCAACATCAACCTGGGCCTCGGCGCCAGCTACCGCGGCCTCACGGGCAACCTGGGCTTCGGGTTCGGATTCCTGAACAACGACGATGCGGAGCTGGGGGAAACGCGCTACCTCGATGCCCAGGGCAACCTGTTCGGTCGGCGGTTCGCGGCCAACTTGTTCGCACAATCCTACAAGGGCTACTACATCGACGTGTTGAGCTACCCCGGTTCCACGGAGGGCGACACGCTTTATGCGCGCATCCTGCGGGAGGACCGGGTGCGTCCCGACCTGGTGCAGGAGAACCTCGGGCTCAGCGTGCTGCACATCCTCGGGAACCGTCGCTTCAGCTACCGGGCGGCGTTCAACCAGGACGCGTGGCAGCGCCGCAGTGCCGGGTCCATGTTGGTGGGTGGTTACGGGGTGTTCCAGGCCATGCGGTCCGAGCGGCCGGAGATACCATCCGAAGTGGACAGCCTGTTCGCACCCGCCCTGCGCTTCCGGCGCCTGGAGCAGGCCGAGCTGGGGGGCTTGATCGGGTACGCGCACACCTTCGTCATCCGGCACCATGTGTTCCTCTCCCTCTCCATCGCAGGTGGCCTTGGCCTGGTGCGCAGCGAAGGCTGGTATCCGGAAGCGGACACGGACCGGCGCGACATCATCTGGTCGGCCGGCCTGCGGAGCCAGCAGCGCATCGCACTCGGCTACAACAGCGCCCGCACCTGCGTCGGCCTGTCCTTCTCGAACGAGACCTCCAGCACCAACCCCGCACGCGACGCCACCTATGCCTGGAACGTGGGCAACCTGCGCCTCTTCGTCGCCTATCGCGTGCCGGTGCGATTGGGCTTCGTGGACAAGGTGATGGGCCGGCTGGGGCTGTTGTGATCCCGGTGAGGCCGGCTCCCGGCCAGGGCGCTAGCTTCGCGGCATGAACCACCGTGCTCCCTTCCGCACACTGGCGCTCGCAGCGCTTCTGTCCACCGCAACGGTCCCCTTGCTCGCGCAGGACAGGTCGGCCAGCGGTCATCTGCTCAACTGGACGAACCCCATCGCGGTGGAACAGGACACCGTGGTGAACAAAACCCACAAGCTGCCGGCTCATGCGTTCATGGTCCACGAAGCGGAACCCGGCGCGGCCCTGAACGCGTTGAAGGCCGCCTATGCCGGCCAGAACGCAAAGTTCAGTGGCTCGGACCCGATGAGCGGCCTGGTGACCGTGACCGTACTGGGTGAAGCCCCGGTGCTGCTGCTGGCCTCGGCGGCAAAGGACAAGAAAGCGGGTGGAGCGCGGATGCGCGTGACCTTCGCTGCGAACGACAGTACGGCGATCGAGGGAGGGCGCGATGCCGCCCATGCCCTTGCCATCCAGCTCAACCGCGCGATCGTGCAGCAGCAGATCGATGCCCAGCAGAAGATCGTGGACAAGGCCGGGAGCAAGCTGGAGAGCGCACAAAGCGACCAGGCCAAGGCCCAGAAGAAGGCCAGCAATGCGGCCAGCGACCTGGAGAAGGCCAAGAAGGAGAAGAGCAAGCTCGCTGACAAGCAGGCCCAGCTGCAGAAGGAGCAGCAGCGGGCCCAGGAGCGCTACAACACCAGCCAGGCCCCGAAGGACCTGGAGAAGCTCACCAAGGTTCAAGGGCAGCTCGTGAAGGTGCAGCAGGACCTGGCCAAGCAGCTCAAGAAGGAATCCGATGCCCAGAAGGCCGCGAACAAGCGCCAGGATGAGATCCCCGACGCGCAGAAGGCGCAGCAGGTGCACCAGGTGAGCAAGGAGCAGGCCGTGAGCGAACTTGAAGCCTTGAAGCGCAAGCTGGAGGCCATCCGCTGATCAGATCCGCACGCCCAGCACGAGCACATCGTCCACGCTGGGCCTCTCCTGCTGCCAGAGCGCCAGCGCGTCCTGCACGCGACGCTCCTGTTCGTGCATCGGCAGGCCGGCGATGTCGGAGAGCAGTTCCTTGAGGCGTTTGCGCCCGAACTTCCTGTCCGCGGGACCGCCGAACTGGTCCTGGAGCCCGTCCGAACAGAGGTAGAGCATATCGCCCGGACGGACATCGACCTCCTGCTCCGTGAAGGACCCGGACACATCGGGCAGCAAGCCGACAGGCATCCTGTCCGCGGTGAACTCGGTGAGCACGCCACCACGCACCCGATAGAGCGGATGCAGGGCCCCGGCGAAGCGCAGGGTTCCGGCGCGATGGTCGAGCACACAGAGCCCGATGTCCATCCCGTCCATCGGCCCCTGTCCGCCCGGCCGTTGAAGGGCACGGATCATCGCGTCGCGCAAGCGGTCCAGGACCTCGGCCGGACGCGCCACGCGCTGTTCCACCACCACCGCATGCAGCAGGGTGCTGCCCAGGATGCTCATGAGGGCACCGGGCACACCGTGTCCGGTATGGTCCGCTACGGCCCAGATGGTGCGCCCGTCCAGGTGTGCGCACCAGGGCAGATCACCGCTCACGATGTCCTTGGGACGGTGGAGCAGGAAATGCCCTCCGGTGTGCCGGTCGAGAAGGGAGATATCCGGCACCACGGCCTGCTGGATGTTCAGGCTGTAGCGGATGCTGTCCGTGAGGTCGCGGTGCGCGGCTTCGATCACGGCGCGCTGCTCCTGGGCCTCGGCGGTGCGGGCGCGCAGGTCCTCGCGGAGGCGCACCTCGCGTTGCACCAGACGGTGGCGGTTATGGGCCATCACCGTGGAGATCACCATCACGGCGGCGAGCAGGGTGCCGCCATGGGCCATCACTTCGGGGGGTGACAGCGCGCTGTGCGCACCGAGGAAGAGGACGTTGGCCGCCACGGTGAGGCCGACCACGGCAAGGCCCCAGGCCAGCGGCCAGAGGATGATCATCGAGGCGCCGACGAAGAGCACCGCATAGGCCAGCGCGTGCAATCGGAACAGGTCGGGCCCCATGAAGCTCCACATGTAGGCGTTCTCGAGGCTGATCAGCAGAAAGGGCACGAACACGAAGGAGGCCGGTGTGAGCGGCAACCGCCTGCGTCCGACGATGAGCCCCACGATCGCGGCGCTGACCAGAACACGGAGCACGAGGAACTCCGTCCAGCGCTCGGGCATCACCGCGTGGTCGTTCAGGGCGAAGAGCGGATTCAGCAGCGCCGCCACCCAGCTGCCCAGTACGTGATGGCGCCAGGCCGTGCGGTCGAGCTCGGCGCGCCATGCCGGCACCGCACCGGGGTCCCCGGTGCGGAAGAGGCCGATGGTGAACCCGAAAGGCGGACGGACCGCGAGCGCGCGCGTGGGCATCAGGCCCGTGTACGTGAAGGCGGAGGAGAGGTTCAGGGCGGGCCGTGGCGGCTGGATGCCTGTCGGACCTACCCGATCGTCCACGTCCGCTCCCCGAGCAGCAGCGCATCCAAGTCACCCCCGCCCTCTTGCTCCCTGGCCTGAGCCACCTGGGCGTTGATGCGCTCCTCCACGGTGGGGCGCTGCGCCACGTAGAACAGGCCGAAGGGTCGCGGCATGGCCCCCTCGTGGCGCGGATCCTCGAAGAGGCGCACCAGGATGCTGGCCTTGAAGCTGTCGTGCTGGTCGTGCACCCAGAGGTCGCCCATCGATGCGCTGCCGTCGGCCAGGTCCACGATCACCGGGGTCATGCCATCGAGCTTGATGCCCTTGGTGCCGTTGGCGAACTCCGCGTATACCTCTTTCCCAAGGAACTGAGCAGCTACCAACGCGTGGTGGAGAAGGACGGCGCTTTCACAGAGAAACTGAACAGCCTCTTCGAGTACGACCTGGTCTGCATGGGCAGGAAGGACCGGCAGCAGTTTGCTGCATCACGTCAGAACATCAAGGGCGGATCGAGTATTTCGATCAGCATGCAGCCCACAAGCGATGCGGAATTGCAGCGTATGGTGCTAATGCCCCAGGTCACCACGACCCTGGTGAACGACCTTGTGGAACAGGCGCGCCACTTGGAGTGGTTGGAGCGGGAGGCGAAGCGGCAGCAGGCGAAACAAGCGCGATACAAGTTGAGGAGCGCGTTGTTGCCGGTGGTGTTCCCGTGCTGGGGGGAGGGAGTGCCCGGAGAGGAATGAAACAACACCGAGAAGTCGCGTCCATGCTCACCGAGTTACCTTTGAAACACTGAACCGCAAGCCATGAGCACCGACGCCATGAAGCTCGAATTGATCGAGTGGCTGACCAAGCTGAAGGACCCTGGTGTGATCGCGTCGCTGCTCCATTGGAAGAAGGCCAGCGAAGCGGAGGACTGGTACGCCACACTTTCCCCGGAGCAGAGAGCTTCCATCGATCGCGGTTTGGCCGATGCCGACGCAGGCAGGACCATTCCTTCAGTAGAAGTATGGAAGCGCTATGGCCGGTCCGCCAAGGGTTGAGTGGACGCCGGAAGCGCTCGAACAGCTGGAGCGCATTCATGGCTTCGTTCGTCATCAGTGGAACGAGCGCATCGCCGAGCGGTTCCTGACCCTTGTCATGGAGTTCGAGGAATTGATCCTCCGCTACCCGAACGGCTTACCGGCGTCCCCTGCGCATCCGGATCTTCGCATGGGTCCGATCCACAGGAATGTGTAAGCCATCTATCGTGTGGATCCGGATAGGATACTGATGATCACCTTGCTGGATACCCGGGCGGACACTAGTGCTTGGTTCTGAGGGCCGATCCTTGAAGTGAACAGGCAAGATGCCTGTTCGACATTCACCCGATCGTCCACGTCCGCTCCCCGCGCAGCAGCGCATCCAGGTCACCCCCGCCCTTCTTCTCCCTGGCCTGGGCCACCTGGGCGTTGATGCGCTCCTCCACGGTGGGGCGCTGCGCCACATAGAACAGGCCGAAGGGTCGCGGCATGGCCCCTTCATGGCGCGGATCCTCGAAGAGGCGCACCAGGATGCTGGCCTTGAAGCTGTCGTGCTGGTCGTGCACCCAGAGGTCGCCCATCGATGCGCTGCCGTCGGCCAGGTCCACGATCACCGGGGTCATGCCATCGAGCTTGATGCCCTTGGTGCCGTTGGCGAAGACGAGCGGCTTGCCGTGCTCCACGAAGAGCGTGTGGAAGGGCTTGCTGGCCTTCTCGGTGAAGACCTCGAAGGCGCCGTCGTTGAAGACGTTGCAGTTCTGGTAGATCTCGATGAGGCTGGTGCCACGATGTGCATCGGCGGCCAGCAGCACCTCGCGTAGGTGCTTGGGGTCGCGGTCCATGGCGCGGGCCAGGAAGGTGGCATCGGCGCCCTTGCACAGGGCCAGCGGATTGAAGGGATGGTCCACGCTGCCCATGGGCGTGCTCTTCGTCACGGCGCCTTCGGGCGAGGTGGGCGAGTACTGCCCCTTGGTGAGGCCGTAGATCTCGTTGTTGAAGAGCAGCACGTTCACGTCCACGTTGCGGCGCAGCAGGTGGATCAGGTGATTGCCACCGATGCTGAGCGCATCGCCATCACCGGTGATCATCCACACGCTCAGGTCCGGCCGCACCGCGCGCAGGCCGCTGACGATGGCGGGGGCGCGCCCGTGGATGCTGTGCATGCCATACGTATCCAGGTAGTACGGGAAGCGCGAGCTGCAGCCGATGCCACTGATGAAGACGATGTCCTCCTTGGGGCGCCCTTGTTCCTTGAGGACGGTCTCCACCTGCTTCAGGATGGAGTAGTCGCCGCAGCCCGGACACCAGCGCACTTCCTGGTCGGACGCGTAGTCCACCTTCGCCGGGGCGCCGTTGCTGTTGATCACTTCCGAGGCGGTGGTCATGGCTGGAGGAGTTCGATCGCGGCGGCCTTGATCTCCGCGGCGGTGAAGGGCATGCCCTGGATCTTGTTGAGCCCCCTGGCGTCCACGAGGTACTCGGCGCGGATCAGCTGGCGAAGCTGGCCGCTGTTCATCTCGGGGACCAGCACGCGCTTGAAGCGGGAGATCAGTTCGCCCAGCTCCTTGCGGAAGGGGTGGAGGTAGCGCAGGTGGACATGGCCTACGCAGCGGCCCTCGGCGCATAGCTCGTTCACGGCCGTCTTGATGGCCCCGTAGGTGCTGCCCCAGCCGAGGATCAGCAGGTCACCGCTGTCCACCCCGTTGCTCAGGTCCAGGGGGGGAACGCCCTCCACCACCTTGCGCACCTTCTCGGCCCGCAGCCGCACCATCTTCTCGTGGTTCAACGGATCGTAGCTGATGTTGCCGGTGCCGTCCTCCTTCTCGATGCCCCCGATGCGGTGCTGCAGGCCGGCCATGCCGGGGATGGCCCACGGGCGCACCCCGTTCTCGTCCCGCGAATACGGGAGGAACTTCTCCATGTCCGCCTCCGCCTTGGGCGTGGCGAAGGGCGGCCGGATGGCCTTCAGATCGGCGGCCGAGGGGAACCGCCAGGGTTCCGCGCCGTTGGCGATGTAGCCGTCGCTGAGCAGGATCACCGGGGTCATATGCTCCACGGCGATGCGCACGGCCTCGAAGGCCATCTCGAAGCAATCGGTGGGGCTGCTGGCGGCGAGCACGGGGATCGGGGCTTCGCCGTTGCGTCCGTGCACCGCCTGGAACAGGTCGGCCTGTTCGGTCTTGGTGGGCAGGCCGGTGCTGGGGCCGCCGCGCTGCACGTTCACGATCACCAGCGGGATCTCCAGCATGAAGGCAAGGCCCATCGCTTCGCCCTTCAACGCGATACCGGGACCACTGCTCGCTGTGGCGCCAAGCGCACCGCCGTAACTGGCACCGATGGCCGAGCAGATCGCCGCGATCTCGTCCTCGGCCTGAAAGGTGCGCACGCCGAAGTTCTTGTGGCGGGCCAGTTCATGCAGGATGTCGCTGGCCGGCGTGATCGGGTAGCTGCCGTAGAACAGGTCGAGGCCCGCCTTCTGGGCCCCGGCCACCAGACCGAGGGCGATGCCCTGGTTGCCGGTGATGCTGCGGTAGGTGCCCTTGGGCAGCGGTGCGGGCTTCACCTCGAAGCGGGTGGTGAAGGTCTCGCTGGTATCGCCGTAGTTGTAGCCGGCAAGGAGGGCCTTGCGGTTGGCCTCCAGAAGCTCCAGCTTCCTCCCGAACTTCTGTGCGAGGAACTGTTCGCTGTTGTCCAGGCTGCGGCTGTACATCCAATTGATGAAGCCGAGCACGAACATGTTCTTGCAGCGGTCCTTCTCCTTCATGCCCAGGGCGGTGTCCGCCAGGGCGTTCCGGGTCATCTTCGTCACGTCCACCGCGTGCACGGTGTAGTTGGCGAGGGTGCCGTCGGTGAGGGGGTCCTGCCGGTCGATGTAGCCGGCCAGCCGCAGGTTCTTGGCGTCGAAGCCGTCGCTGTTGGCGATGATGATGCCGCCCTGCTTGAGCTTCCCGAGGTTGGCCTTCAGTGCGGCGGCGTTCATCACCACGAGCACATCGGCCTGGTCGCCCGGGGTGAAGACCTCGGTGCTGCCGAAGTGGAGCTGGTAGCCGCTCACGCCGGCGATGGTGCCCTGGGGTGCCCGGATCTCCGCAGGGAAGTTCGGGAAGGTGCTGACGTCGTTGCCGAACAGCGCGTTGGTGTCGGTGAACTGCGCGCCGGTCAACTGGATCCCATCGCCGCTGTCCCCGGCGAACAGGATCACCACGTTGCGTCGCTCTTGGACCGTCTTCGTCCGGGTGGGGCTCTCCATGGGCAAATGCGCGGCAAAGGTACGGGCGGGGGTGGGGCGCTCCGTGATGCCGGTCACTGCCGAAGGAACACGCCCGGGGGAGGGATGTTCCGGCCTCAGACCACCTCGCCCATGTTCACGGCCTCCACGGCCTTGACCTGCGGGGCCACGCGCTTGATGGCCTCCTCCACGCCGGCCTTCATGGTCATGGGGCTCATGGCGCAACCGCGGCAGGCGCCGTGCAATCGGACACGCACGATGCCCTCCGAAGTGATCTCCTCCAGGGTGATGTCGCCGCCGTCGGCCTCCAGGAAGGGGCGCAGGTCGCGCAGGGCTTCCTGCACGCGTTGTTCGAGCTGGCTGTGTTCGCGGCGGGGCATGGTTCAGGCGGTGACCGGCTGGCGGAGGCGCTCCAGCACGGCGGTGCAAAGGTCGGTGAACGCGGCCGCGCTCGGGGTGCCGGATTGCAGGACCGCAGGCCGGCCCACATCCCCCGCCTCGCGGATGCTCTGCACCAGGGGGACCTCCCCGAGGAAGGGGACGCCGAGCTCCTCGGCGAGCTTCCGGGCCCCGCCCTGGCCGAAGATGTGGTAGCGGTTGTTGGGCAGCTCGGCCGGGGTGAACCAGGCCATGTTCTCCACGATGCCCAGTACCGGCACGTTCACGCTGGGCAGGCGGAACATGCCCACGCCCTTGCGCGCATCGGCCAGGGCCACGGGCTGAGGCGTGCTGACGATGATGGCGCCGGTGAGGGGCACGGCCTGCACCAGGCTGAGGTGGATGTCCCCGGTGCCGGGGGGCAGGTCCACGAGCATCACATCGAGCTCGCCCCAATCCCCGTCCTTGAAGAGCTGCTCCAGGGCCTTGCTGGCCATGGGACCGCGCCACACGATGGCCTGGTCCGGTTCGGCGAAGAAGCCGATGCTGAGCAGCTTCACGCCATGCGCTTCCACGGGCACGATCACCGGCTTCCCGTCGCGCTCGCTGGTGCGGGGGCGTTCCTTCAGCACATCGAACATCAGCGGCATGCTGGGGCCGTGGATGTCGGCATCCACCAGGCCCACCTTCAGCCCGCGTGCTGCCAGCCCGGCGGCCAGGTTGGCGGTGATGGTGCTCTTGCCCACACCGCCCTTGCCGCTGGCCACCGCCACGATGTGCTTCACGCCCGGCAGCACTTTGCGCACGTTGGCGCGCTCACCGCTCAGCGGGTTCACGGTCACCCGCACCTGCACCTCGTTGCCCAGTTCCTTCTTCACCTGGAAGGTGACGGCCTCCTCCATGCGCTTGCGGCTGTGGAGGGCGGGGTTGCTCACCTCCACGGTGATGTGCAGCGTGTTCTCGTCAACGACCACCTCGCGCACGAGGTCCAGGGCCAGGATGTCCTTCTTCAGGTCGGGCTCGATGACACGCGAAAGGGCGGCTTGGATGGCTTCGTCGGTGATGGGCATGGGCACGGTGCGCGAAACTAACGCCCGGCACGGTGCGCTGTTCACGGGGTCACCGCGCCGGCACCGCCGCCGATCCCGCCCTGTCCATCAGCCACAGCTGGGCGATGGAGGGATCCTGGAAGAAGGCGATGGTGTACGGCACATCGGCCGGGGTGGCGTTCACCATGCGGTCCACGGCGATCCGGTTCAGGACATCCTCGCTGCTCACGATGGCGATGCGCGCCATGCCGGCCTGCACCAGCAGGGGAACGTACGCGCTCATGGTCCACGCCTGGTCGGCGAAGAGGATGGGGCCCATGCGGCGTCCGTCGCTGAGCCAGTGCTTCAGGCCGTGCGCACGCACGATCTCCAACAAGCGGAGCAGGGTCTCCCGGTACTTCGGGCCGGGCACGGCCTCCTTCCACGTGAGCCGAACCAGCTGCTGCGTGGGGTACACCTCGATCCGGGTGTCGGCATCCTCGTGGGCAACGAACATCACCATGGCCATGGCTGATCGGAGGATGAAGGTAGCCGATCCGACGGGATGCCACCAGGGCCTCAAAGGTCGAGCTCGCTGGCCGGGTCCCAGAACCTCCGGGCGAAGTCGACCACCTGATCATCCTTCACCTTCACCCCTTCGCGCTCCAACAGCTTCCGCATGCGGTCCTCCGGTCCGAAATGGTGCTTGCCGGTGAGCAGACCGCTGCTGTTCACCACCCGGTGGGCGGGCACCTTCGGCTTCACCGTGTGGCTGTTGTTCATGCAATAGCCCACGATGCGGGCCGATCGCGCAGCTCCGAGGTACCGGGCGATGGCGCCATAGCTCGTCACGCGTCCGCGGGGGATCTGGCGCACCACGTCCATCACGTCGGCGAAGAAATCGCGCTTGTCCGCCGGAGTGTCGCGAAGGGGGACGCGCTTGAGCCGCACGAAAGCGGGCTCTTGCACGGCGCCATCACGCACCTGTTCACGAGCGGATGATCGGTGATCGGAGCTTCCCTTCTTCGCCATGGTTCACCGGACCGGTAGATGAATGCCGAACATTCGATGGGATCAAAGGTCGGGTGCCGAATGAAAGCTCCTATCGTTGTACCTTCCATCGTCCTTACGATCATCGAATCACAACACCGATCATCATGAAACGCTCTGGAACCCCTGCCATCCGGCCCTTCCTGGTCCAGTTTTGCATTCGTTTCAACACGTTGTTCACAAAGGGGGGGGTAGAACGCTCCTTTTCCTGATGATCACCGGCGCCACCACCGCCCAGGCCCAGCGGACCAGCTGGGTGCAGGGGAACGAGGTGGTGGTGCTGACCCCGGGTGAACCCGCGAGCATCTTCGCCCTTCCCCAACCCAACGACCCCAATGCCGGTGCGGACCAGTACAGCGGTGGCGCGGCCACCACATCGGCCTATGTTCAACTGGACGACCTGGGCTGCATCCTGTTCTTCGCCATGGACGGTGACCTGTACGACCGCAATGGCTATCGCATCGCCCAAGGAGGTGACCTCGGCTGCAGCAGCAATGCGGGGTGCCTCCTTGTCGGAAGCACGGAGCTCATCGTAGCCCCCGTGCCGGGTCGGTGCGGTCATTGGTATCTCTTCCACAGCATCGCGGTGGCCGGCTCCCAGGCCGATCCCGTGCTGCACGTCTCGGTGCTCGACATGACCCTGCAGAACCCCGCGTTCCCCAACGACCCGGAGCGGCGCGGACGCGTGCTGGACGACACGGACCTGGACGCCGCCGGGTACGATCTGATGTTCGCATGGCCCTATGCGAACCCGATCGCGGTCGACCTCGGCGCACCTTTCGCTGACCCCTGGGGTGCCGGCGAGCGCTGTCTGCATATGGACGCCATCCGCTCCGAAGCGACGGGCCGCACCTTCTTGTTCGCTACCAACGGTGAGGTGATCGCCCGGTACGAACTCACCAGCAGCAGCATCCTGCTCCTGGGCAGCCAACCCGTGGATCTGGCCGGTGCGGTCCTCAACCCGACAGCTCAGCCACGCGTGGCCAAGGGCGAGTTGGAGGCCGTGGCCGTGGGCAGCACCGTGCGCGTGGCCTTCAGCATCACGTTGTACAGCGACCAGATCATGCCGCCCCCGCCGGACTACAACGCGTTCCTGGTGCATGTGGCCGCGTACGACGCCGCACTGCCCACCGTACCACGCACCTTCTACGAGATCGTACCCATCGGCGACCTGCTCATCACCGCACCACCTGCGCCGACCAACCTGGGCACCACCGTGGCCTACCCCGGTGCCGGAGGGGTGGAGTTCACCGCCGATGGTGCGTTGGTGTATTGGTGCCGGAGCCTCGCCGATCATGGCCAGCCCTTTTGGGATGGACTGCACCACTTGGGCTATTTCGATTGGGCCACGCTCACGACCAACTCCTTTCCCACCATCGCCTTGCTGCCCTCGGTGGACAGCGAGCTGGAGCTCGCCCCGGCCCCCGACGGCAATGGGCTCGCGCTGTATGTGGCCGGCACGGACGACCAGGGCAACGCCTGGCTCAGCGCCTTGAGCGGACCGGATGATCCCAACACGGCCACCTGGCTGCCACAGGCCATTGCAGTGGATCAGGCGAGCCTCTGCGCGGACCCTTCCCTGGGGTGGAACAACGTGCAGGACCGCTACCACCTGCTGCAGGCCCAGGGCTACGACGATGCCTCCTTGGAGCGCATGAGCGATCCCGTGTGCTGCCAGGAGCTCCAGGACATGACCTGTACGGTGGCCTATGCCGCACCTGTGGGCGTGGGCAACTGGACGCCGACCGACAACCCGTTCTGCGATAAACCCGTGGTGCGCATCTGCGAAGAATTGCGCCTCCCCACTGGCGCTCACATCACCGCCCAGGACCTCACCTTCGCCTTCAGCGCGGATGCCGCCCTGGTGATCGAACCTGGCGCCAGCCTCACCTGCACCAACTGCACCTTCACCAGCGCATGCGAGGGGGAATGGTGGAAAGGCATCCGCGTGGAGGGCACCACCAGCGATGGGACGCAATCCCAACAATACCAAGGACGATTATCGCTCTGGAGCAGCGAGGTTCGCAACGCGGAGGTGGGCGTGTGGTGCGCGCGGGAGCTCACGCCCAATGCCGGTGATCCCGACCACTATGGAGGTCGCGTGTTCACGTCGAACAGCACCTTCAGGAACAACATAACCGGAGTGCGGATCGAACGGTTCCATCGCATCGTGGGTGGCAACGAATTCTATAATCTCTGCACCTTCAGCAACACCGAGTTCATCACTGATGCCGACTGGCCTGACATGGCCATATCGCCATTGTGCCATGCTCGCTTGACCGATGTCAACGGCGTCCGCTTCGGTGGCTGTGCCTTCCGAAATAACGACCACACGGCCTTTCAACTGAAACGACGCGGCTGGGGGATCTATGCCTTCGACGCCACCTTCACCTGCAAGGGGGGCATGAACTACGCGGACCACACCTTTGACAACCTCTCCATAGGCGTACTGGCCTTTGCCCCGGACATGACCAAGGTGTACGAAGTGGACGGCATGGGTTTCCACAACAACGCCTACTACGGGCTCATCGACTTCCAAGGGCGGCAGCCGGTGGTGACGAACAACGAATTCCATACGCTCACAACGGATGTACTGCCTGGAGGAACGGCCAGCTGTGGCATGTACCTCTGGAGCAGCGAGGGGTACACGGTGGAGCGCAACACCTTCCTCGGCGAACCCAACGCGCTCTCGCCCACCGTGGGAATCTGGTTCCGGGGGCCGGCCAACGAGGACAACCGGACCTACGACAACGTCTTTGATGGGCTGACGGCTGGAACCATCGCATATGGCGACCATGTAGGCCCCGGACTACCTGGCACAACCACCCTACCAGGCTTGCAATGGCTGTGTGGTGATCATGGCCAAACCCTGGAAAATTCCTACGACCAAATGGTACTGGCAGAGGATGGATCCATCAGGGCCACACAGGGTGAGTCGAACCCGGCCTCCATGGCCGCCAACAACCGTTTCTTCCGGCAATCCAGCTTCCCATGCGACCCGAAGGACGTGTACGTGTATCCGCTCATCAGCCCAGCGCTATTCGATGTGGATTACAAGTACTTTGAGCAGGACAATGACCCTTCCTTGAACCCTGAGCTGCGGCCCAAGTGCATCCACGACCCGGCACCGTCCTACGACCCGCTCTCATTCGTAGATGAGTACTACGACCTGGAAGTGGTAGGGAGCAATGTGGCATTTAATAAAGTGGAGGACTGCAAGAATGGAATCCTGGACGATTTAGGAGGAGGTGGGCATGTCGTCCAACTGAACGAATACCAGCTCCGCCTGCAGGAACTGGCCAGCGCCGTGGCCCAATACCTGGGTAATGTGGATGGCGGCGACAAGCCGGACCTGCTGGAGCTGATCCACTTCGCCAACCCCTGGCACCCCAGCCATGTGTTGCGGGATGCAATGCTGCAACAATCCCCCTTGAGCGATGAGGTGCTCGTGGCGGCCATCTGGCGCGAGGTGCCCATGGACCCCTGGCACCTGACCCAGGTGCTGATCGGCAACAGCGAACTGACCAATGAGGTCTGGCAGGCCCTGGAGGAGAGCCAGGTGCTGAGCCCCTTCTTCCTGGCCATGGTCGACCAGTACCAGGGGCAGCAGAGCCCCCGCGAATTGTATGAGCAGGAGATCGTGCTGCGCCAAGGCCAAAAGAGCCGCCTTCAGCACCGCCTGCTGCGGCGTTATGCCCAGGACACCTTGAGTACCGGCGACCCCACCGACAGCATGGACGTGGTGCTGGCCATGGACCCGAGCCCCACCGCACGGCTCGCACAGTATTGGCTAGCCTGCAGCCGGAGTGATGCGGCCACCGCAGCCACGCTGGAGGCATTATTACACGAGGTGGAGGGAGCGGATGAAGTGATCGACCTCGGGGCCATGCTCTTGCGCGCACAGGGGAGCTGGAGCGACATTCAAGGTGATGACCTACAGGCATTGGAGCTGTATGCCGTTCAAGAAGGACGCCAAGGCAGCGCGGCGGCCTGGGCAGCCCAGATCGGCTTGGCTGAATTTGACAGCCTGCCGCCAGCCTTGATCCCGGCGGAGCTACGCACCTTATGGCAGCCCCGGAAGCGCCAATGGGAAGGGACATACGACCTGTTACAGGCTTACCCCAACCCGGCGAACGACCGGGTGGTGATCACTTTCTTACAAGGGGTCATGGCCGGTCAATTGGTCTGCTACGACGCACAAGGGAAGCTGATCCATGCCGTCCGCATCGGTGAGGGCGCCCCCTTTGTGGTGATCGACACCCGCCACTGGGCTCCAGGCCTCTACCTCGCCACGGCACAGCGGGATGGCTATCGCCTGGGTGAGGTCAAGTTCACGATCTCGCGATGAGCAAGCCCTTCGCGGTATTGACCGTTGTTCTGGCGGGGAGCATTTCGCTCCCCGCCCAGAACACCTTCATCGTGGACTTCGACAGCGTGCAGATGGATAATAACGCGCCTGCGTACAGTGTGGTCGAATTAAACGATGGAGGATACCTGGTGGGCAGCATACAACGCTGGCACGATGGCGATACGACCGGCAGGACGCATGTCATCCTGCGCCGAACGAACTCTTCAGGCCAGGTGACCCATGAGCGGGCGATCCATCATAACGTGAACAGGACGTTCAACAACGGCCTCTTCGGCGCCATGGTCCGCAGTGATACCCTGTTGGTCAGCGGGATCACCACCTACGGCCCCAGCCCCTACGAGTGTACCCTGAACTTGTACTGGTTCAATGAGGATGGGGATACGGTGGCCACCAAGCGGCTGCTCTCGTACAGCACTCAGGACTCCAGCTTCATCCAACATTGGCAAACTATACGGACCATGGATGGCGGGTACGCACTGTGTGGTGTTTATGACCCAATAGATGATAGCCCTCAAGCCCTTATTGTACGGACAGATCACCAGGGAGACACGTTGTGGGTAAAGAATTACGGCAACATAGGTCAGCAGGAGAATGCCTACAGTCTCAGTGAGCTTTTGGACGGAGGGTTCGCTCTAAGTGCGATCCATTCCGAAGGCAACCCCAATGACTCGCACACCTTGTTCCGCACTGATAGCCTCGGTAATCAGATCTGGCGTAGGCAGTACGGAAATTTGGGGTGGATGATCCCTTCTGTGCGCACGGCCTCCGATGGTAACATCATCACGTTTTCGGACTACAAGGAATCAGTCGGTTCTGCGGCCTGGCAACAGATCGAGCTGCGCAAGTGGGACCTGAACGGCGTAGTGATGTGGAGCAAGAAAAGCCACTGGAGCCCCAACAGCAGCAGCGTACCCGGTGATCTCGAGGTCCTGCCCGATGGCAGCATCGTCTGCAGCATCTGGCACTCCGGTGCGTGCCAGCTCGCCAAGTTCAACGCCAACGGGGACAGCCTTTGGTCGCGCGGCTATGTGGTGTACACCTATTGGGGCGGGTCCGAGAACATGCCCTATGACATCGACCCTACCAGCGATGGGGGCTTCGTGATCTGCGGTGAAACGGAACAGGGAAGCAACGACCCTACGCCAGGCCTACAGACCATGTTCCTGATCAAGACCGATAGTCTGGGTTGTGTGGTGCCCGGCTGCCATTTGGTGGGGGTGGAAGAGTATGCCATCGATCTACAGCAGTACTTTTCCGTATGGCCCAACCCTGTGGCCCCTGGCCACACCGTGACCGTGGAGCTGGCCCCACCTGGCGGCGCGGACCTGGGCCCGGTGGAGCTGGTGGTACAGGATGTGATGGGGAGGGAGGTGAGAAGGGAGAAGATGGTGAGAACCGGAGGTGTTTCATCTTTCAGCTTTCCAGTTTCAGCTTTTTCTCCTGGCACCTACCTGCTGCACGTGGTCGGCGAGGGGAAGTGGCTCGCGGGCGGGAAACTGTTGGTGGAATGAGGGTGATGATAAGAGCCAGCCACCTTGTCGCCGTGCGGGCCGTGGCAGCGCGCTATGCCGAGGCCTTGACCTTCATCCAAGAGGGGAACACCAACGCCGCCCAGGCTGCGGTAGCCGAATTGACCGATGGGCACATGCTGCACGAGGCGGCCCTGGCGGAGCGCCAGCGCATGCTGGACCTCATCAGCTTCTGCGCCGGGGTCTTCGGTGATGACCGCAGCATGGCCCAGCTGACCACCACCGAACAGGACCAGCTGGAGGCCCTCATCGACGGGGCGTATGACCGCCCGGCCACCTGGGCGCAGAACCTCTTGTGCTTCGCCTACGACCGATGCCGCACGCCATTGACAGGTGGGGACAGTGACCGGAGGCCGAGCATCCCGTACCAAGCGGCGCAGACTGAAGGTGCCTACCCGGTGCTGACCGTGATGCCCAACCCCGCGACCACCTGGTTGACGATGAACATCCGGCTGACAAGCGACCCGGACCAAACATTTGTGGCGATCCGTGATGTGATGGGTCGGGTAGTGTGGCAGGCCGCACTAGGCACCCAGGAGCAACAAGTGGTATGGGATTGCCGCGGAGTTGAGCCGGGCCCCTACTCCGTGGAGGTGATCAGCGGCGGTGCCTCTGTGGCCGCTGCCAAACTCATCGTACAGCGATGAAAGGCTGTTCAGCGATGTGGGCCGCGCTCTGCGCAGCCCACATCTGCGGTGCGCAGGCGCCGTTCGACCTGGATGTTGGATTTGAAGCTTCCATCGTGAAGAAGAATGTCAACTCGGTACTCCCCCTCCCGAACGGCGATGTAATCCTGTCAGGGCGTATCTTCTTCCCTGGTGATCAACCTTGGGATGAAAAAGCCGGAGTGAGGTTGAAGCATGATGGCACCCGGGATCTCACGTTCACACCCTACCCCCTGATGGGCGGGAAGATCGTACCATGGACCGATAGGATGTACGTTATGAATGGCAACGGTCTACGGCGGCTCTTCTTGGACGGCAGCCTCGACACTTCGTTCAACATCTTGGATGACTACCCGCTTTTCAGCACGGGGCAGGGCGGAGACTACCACGTCTACCCCGACGGCCGCGCCCTATTCACGGGATCCCACTCCGTACAGGACACCGTTCACGGGCTAATTGGTACTGACTTCGGCCTGGTGTGGTTCACCAACACGGGAGATCTGGACACCACCCAGCACCACCGAAAAAGCAACAACGCCATTTACACCCTGGCCGTGGAGCCCGACGGCCAGTTGCTCGTGAGCGGCATCTACAGCACGTACGAGGACCAACCTGCGCCCTGCATCCTGCGCCTGCATCCCGATGGCGAGCGCGATACCACGTTCAATGTGCCTATCGTATGGGGCATGGCCACAGCGATCACTCCGCTAGCCGGGGGACGTGTGCTGGCCTCGGGATATTTCCTTCCGAATGTGGGTGACGACACCTTGCAGATCGTCAGGCTTCTACCGGATGGTTCACTCGACTCGACCTTCAACAATGTCCTCAATGCACCAAGGGATCTCTTTGGTGCGTACGGCGGTCTTTGGCACACAGTGTTGCCCGATGACCGTCTGGTTCTGCACGGGAATTTCTCGTCTGTGGACTGGGAGCCGCGAAGTGGGATTGCTCTGCTCGATAGCAATGGATACCTGTCCAACGACGCCTTCACCGGAGATGGCTGCGGGATCTACAATGACGGTTTCTATCCTCTCCACGCCACCAATGGTATGGTCCCCGATCAGGCCGGCAACTGGTACATCCACGGCAGCTACATCGGCTACGACGACGGCACCACCAACGATCCCCAACAGCGCTTCGTGAGCCGGTTGTACGGGTTGAACGTGGGGGTGCGGGAGGTGGAGGAACCGGTGCAGCTGGAGGTGTACCCCAACCCGGCCCACACGAGCACCACGGTGCGGTGGGCGACGCCGGGAAACTACCAGCTGCGCCTGCTCGATGTCACCGGCCGCGAGGTCCACCGCTCCGCCCACCAAGGCACCGAGGCCGTCCTGGACCTCGGCGGCCTGCCCGCCGGGCCCTATGTGATCCAGATCACCGACCAAACCCACCGCCAATGGAGCCGAACGCTGATCGTGGAGCCCGAAGTGAGCTCCGCACCATGGCCCAGCTGACCACCGCTGAACAGGACCAGCTGGAGGCCCTCATCGATGGGGCGCATGACCGCCCGGCCACCTGGGCGCAGAACCTGCTCTGCTTCGGCTACGGGCTGTGCCGTGCGCCGCTCACCGGTGGAGATCCCAACCGGGCGCCCATGATCCAGCACCTACATCCGCCAGCGCCGAACGAGCGCAGCGCTTGGTTGAAGATCCAGCCGAACCCGGCGAGCACATGGGTTGTCGTGAACTATGGTGCGGAGCCGCAACCTGCGAACGCGTCCATCTCGATCCGTGATCTGATGGGCCGGGAAGTGCATCGAGCCGCGATCAGCGCAGCGACCGGCCAACTGCTTTGGGACACCCGACAGGTCCCGGCCGGTAGCTACGCCGTGGTGCTGCTGGGCGCAGCCAGCGGACCTGTAACCCAACAGCTCATTGTGCAGCCATGAAGTACAGCCGCATTTTGCGGCTGTACTTCATGCTGATGGCCACTTCGGCCATCCTTGGAGCACAGGCGCAACAACCTTTTGATCTGGATACGAACTTCCGATCGGCCATCACTGAACGCAATGTGAACTCCTTGTTGCTAGAACCGGACGGAAAGTTGGTCATCTCCGGTCGTATGCGTTTCCCAGAGTTTCCGCTCAGCGACAGACTACTGGCACGTCTGGATGTGAACGGAGCTTTGGATCTATCGTTCAATACGAGTAACCTGGGAGGAGGTAAGCTAACTCCATGGAATGGCGCCTTCTACGTAGGTACAGCACAAACCGTGAGGCGAATCCTTCCAGGCGGAACGCAGGATCCCACCTTCATCGAGATGAATCTGGGGCCCTATTTCTCATCGGGCCAAGGCGGCGACTACCACGTGTACCCCGACGGCCGGGTGCTGATGACCGGGGTGCATGTGCTCAGCGACAGCATCCGCGGCTTCGAGGGCTTCCACAGCCTGGTGTGGTTCTCCAACACCGGATACCTGGACACCACGGCCACGCACCGCAAGTGCGATGGCAGCATCGACTTCATCCATCCCCTGCCCGATGGCAAGTTCCTGCTCAGCGGCATCTTCACAACTTACGAAGGCCAGCCTGCCGGTCGCATTTTTCGCGTCCATCCCGATGGCGGCTTGGACACAAGTTTCAGTACCACCATTTTTTGGGGTCAAGCGTATGGATGTCACCATCTGGATGATGGCCGGATCTTGGCTGCAGGTCGTTTTCAGATCAACGGAGATCCCGATACGCTCCATTTGATCCGGTTGATGCCCAACGGCACCCTCGATCCCACCTTCAACAATCACCTCTCCTTCGAGATCGACACCCTCGACGGAGTGAGCGCCACGGTAACGGCGGTGCACCCCTTGGGCGATGGGCGAATAGCGCTGCTCGGCGGTTTCGATCGCGTGGGTGGCTTGGTCCGGCGGGGCTTGGTGCTCACCGATACTGCGGGTCAGCTCCTTCCTACAGCGCTCGGCGGCATCGGTAGTGGCACCTACACATACATGAACTTCACCTACGGGAGCATTCGTGACATGGTGCCTGCACCGGATGGGGGCTACTACATCCACGGCTCGTTCGTAGGCTACGACGACGGCACGGTCAACGACAGCACGCAGCGCTTCGTGAGCCGGTTGTACGGGTTGGACGTGGGGGTGCGGGAGGTGGAGAAACCGCTGGCGGTGCAGGTGGTGCCCAACCCCAGCACCGGTCCGGTGCGGGTGGAGCTGCCGGAGGCGATCGGTCCGGCCATGTTGCAGGTGGTGGATGCGCAGGGCCGGGTGGTGCGGGTGCAGCGGGTTGCCAGTCGCCCCGCCGTGCTGGACCTCACCGGCCAGGCCCCCGGGGTCTATGCCGTGCGGGTGCGCACCGAGGCCGGCCGCAGCGGGCATGCGCGGATCGTGCTGCAACCAGGGGGTCGATGAGAAACACGAACCAGGATCATGGCCGCTGCCAAACTCATCGTACAGCGATGAACAGGACTGCCCTCATCGGGGCTGCGCTCTGCGCAGCTCCGAGGTACCGGGCGATGGCGCCATAGCTCGTCACGCGTCCCCGGGGGATCTGGCGCACCACATCCATCACGTCGGCAAAAAAGTCGCGCTTGTCCGCCGGAGTGTCGCGCAGGGGGACGCGCTTGAGCCGCACGAAGGCGGGCTCTTGCACGGCGCCATCACGCACCTGTTTTCCGGAAGGTCCCTTCCCCATGGTTCCGAGGCGATCAGTGCAGCATCACGCGGAAGGTGCTGCGGCCGTGTGCGGCGATGAGCTCCACGACGTAGGATCCCGGCGCGAGCCGGGTCAGGTCGATCCGCGCGAGCGGACCCCCCACCCGCCCCTGCCACCGCTCCCGACCGAGATGGTCGCGGACCACCACCTGCGCCGGGCCGTCCACCGGGATGTTCAGCGGACCCTGGGTCGGGTTGGGCCAGACATGAGGCGGTCGTACTCGGCTTGGGTCATTGGTGCCCGTGCTCCGGTCCACGGTCCAGGTGAACAGCTGCACGCCGCCGTCATTCGCATAGTAGGGCTGCGGCGGGAAGAGCACCAGTGAATTATCGATGTAGCTCAGCACCACCAGGCTGTCGTGCACATCCACGCCCCAGACCACCGCGCTGTCGTTCGGGTGGATGAAGCCACCCACAAGCCGCGGGGTGACCGGCTCGGTGATGTCATAGACCAGCACCTCGCTATCGCCGCCACTGAGGAAGAGCAGGCTGTCCCCGGCGGCGGCGATCAGTTCGTTGGCGTGGCCTTCGCTCCCGAACCAGGATGCGCCGTAGCAGTTCCACGGGTTCACCCACGCCTGCTGGTCCATGTGCGCAACGTCCGCGATGTCCACCACTTCGAACCCGCAGAAATCGGTGGCCACGAAGCACAGGTCGCCGACGACCCGCACGTTGTTGTAGGCGTTCGCCGTGTTGGCCGGATGGAGGGGATTGAAATAGCGGCCGACCTCCATGGGCTGGGTGGGATCGCTGATGTCGATCGCGCGCAGGGCGCCGGCATCGTAACCGAGCAACAGGGTGTCGCCCTTGAAGTCGATGCCCCTGGCGTTGGGCGGATAGTTCACCACGCCCGGCCATGCGGGATCGGGCACAAGGGAGGACACGAACGCGATCTGCGCCGGATCACCGACGTCCAGCACCACGAGCCCGTGGTCCATGGCGCCGAGGTAGGCGAAGCCGTCGCGCACCCGCACGATCGAACTTCCCGAGGTGAACGCCACACTGTCCCATTGGTCCAGCAGCACGGCGTTCATCGGGTCGGTGATGTCCAGCACGGCGAGCCCTGCGGACTGCGTCACCCCTTGGAAGCCGCCCAGGCTCACGTAAAGCAGGGCGCCGTCCTGGTGCAGGTTCGTGGGTTTCAGCCCGCCGAGGTCCGGCGGCGACCACACCTCGATCTCCACCGGGGTGGCGGGATCGCTGATGTCGTAGGTGCGGAGCCCGTGCTCCACGCCGGCGGTGTACAGATAGGGCCGGTCCATCCGATCGATGAGCGCCGAGAAGGTGGAGTACACGAAGGGATGGTGCACGAAAGCCTGCTCGCTGAGCAGGACCGTATCGATCACCTGGGCGCCGACCGGTGGGGCGCAGGCCAGGGCGACGACGACGAGGGCCACCGGGCGCATGCCCACGAAGCTAGCTCGATCGGGCGGGTGCCGGGATCACCCGATGGCGAACCGCACGTAGTGGATCTTCCGTCCCTCGGTGAGCCACATCGACTCATAGAAGGTGCGGATGTTGAGCACGGCCTGTTCCTCGGGCGGGACACGGCCGACGAGGTCGGCGTACACATCGGCGCTGTGCTCCAGCAGGGGCAGCTTGTGCGCGTCGATCTGCTCCAGGGTGTATTCGTACAGCAGCGGGCTATCCGTCTTGAGATGCACCAGCCCGCCCGGTTTCAGCACCTGGCGGTAGCGCTCCAGGAAGATGGGGCTGGTGAGGCGCTTGCGCGGCTTGCCCACCTGCGGATCGCTGAAGGTGAGCCAGATGGCGTCCACCTCCCCGGGGCCGAAGCAATGCAGCAGATGATCCACATGCGTGCGCAGGAAGCCCACATGGGCGATGCCCTGTTCCCGTGCGGTGCGCGCACCGCGCCAGATGCGCGCGCCCTTGATGTCCACGCCGAGGTGGTTGTGCTGCGGATGCAGGGCCGCCAGGCCGGTGGTGTACTCGCCCTTGCCACAACCCAGCTCCAGGACAAGGGGCGCTTCGCGCTGGAAGAAGTCGGTGTTCCATCGCCCCTTCAGCGGGAACCGGCCCTGCATCAGGTCGTCGAAGGTGGGCTGGACCACATGCGCGAACGTGGCGTTCTCCGCGAAGCGGAACTGCTTGTTCTTGCCCATGGCCGCGCGAAAGTAGGTCGCGCGGTCGGTGGCGATCCCCCGGGGTAACACAGGCTTCACGATCGGGTGCGCACCTTCGCCCCCATGGGCGGGTTCAAGGGTGCGCGGGTCCTGGTGGCCCCGCTGGACTGGGGGCTGGGGCATGCGGCGCGCTGCGTGCCCGTGGTGCGGGCGCTGCGTGAGCGGGGAGCGGTCCCCGTGCTGGCGGCCGATGCAGGCCCCCTGGCCCTGCTGCGCGCCGAACTCCCCGACCTGGAGCATGTGCGGCTGCCGGGCATCACCGTGCGGTATGCGGCCGGGCGGAGCCAGCTCTGGAGCATGGCCCGCCAGTTCCCGGCGATGGTGCGCAGCGTGGCGGCGGAGCGCGCGGCCTTCGAGCGGATCGCCCCCGGCCTTCGGCTCGATGCGGTGATCAGCGACCAGCGGTTCGGGGTGCGGAGTGCGCAGCTGCCCTCGGTGCTCATCACCCACCAGCTCTTTCCCTTCACGCCCTTTGCGCAACAGGCGCTCCGCCGGCTGAACCTCCAGCACGTGGCGCGCTTCGACCGCTGCTGGGTGATGGACGAACCGGAAGCTCCCGGCCTTGCGGGGGAGCTCTCCCACGGCCCGCGCCTGCCGGCCAAGGTGCGGTACATCGGTCCGGTGAGCCGCATGGCGGAGCGTGACACCGGGGATCATCCCGCGCATCGCGTGGTGGCGGTCATCAGCGGGCCCGAACCGCAGCGGACCCTGCTGGAGGGGATCCTGCTGGAACAGCTGGTGGCGCTTCCAGGAGATCATCTGCTCGTGCAAGGGCTTCCGCAACGACCGGGCACCCGGCGGGTGGGCCGTGTGGAGGTGGTGGCCCACCTCACCGGCGGGACGCTGCGGGAGGCCCTGCTGGGCGCGCAGCTCATCGTGTCCCGCAGCGGCTACACCACCTTGATGGACCTGGCGGCGCTCGGCCGCAGCGCCCTGATCATTCCCACGCCCGGACAGCGCGAACAGGAATACCTCGGCGAACTGCATGCCCGCACGGGCCGCTTTCTGGTGCAGGACCAGCACGCGGTGGACCTGGCGGCCGCCCTCGCTTCGCCGCCCGCTTCGACCGGCGCCCCGACCGGGCACAAGCTGCTGGGCGCAGCCCTCGACGAGCTGGAGGGCATGCTGCATTGAGGCCCATCCTTCTACATTCGTGGGGATGAACACGCGCGTCCCCCTGGTGACCTTGCTCGCGTTCGCGGCGGCATCGCTCACCGCACAATCCGGGCTTGAGGACCGGCTTCGCGCGCTGCAGGCACGCGACCACGAGCTTCAGCTGGCTCGGGCGTCCCTGGCGGCCCCCATCGACTCCATCAAGCTGGCCATCATCCGGCGGGACCTGCGATCCCAGGCCCTGCCCGCGCTGGCGGCAGGCGACGAAGTGATCGAGCATCCGGGGCACCTGCTGGTATACAGCGAGGCCCATGAGCAGCCCAAGTGGACCGCCCACATCGCCACGCCGGACGTGATCACGGGCAACCTGGCCCGCATCGACACCTTCCTGATGGACACCAAGGTGCGCACGGGCACCAGCACGGTGGAGGACTACTGGTTCAGCGGCTTCGATCGCGGGCATCTGGTGCCCAGCGCGGACATGCGCTGGAACCGGGAGGCGCTGGCGGCCACCTACCTCTACAGCAACATCAGCCCGCAGCGGCCCGAGTTCAACCGCGACAGCTGGAGCGACCTGGAGGACTGGGTGCGGCGTACCGTGCGCTACGGTGGCGAGCGCGTCTTCGTGATCACCGGTCCGGTGCTGCGCGACGGCCTCCCCGCGATGGACAATCCCGGGCACAAGAACGAGGTGAGCATCCCGGAGCTCTTCTTCAAGGTGCTGGCCGACCTGGACGGGCCGGAGCGGAAGATGATCGGCTTCGTGATGCGCAACGGGGTGAACGAATACCCGACCATCAGCTATGCCGTGCCCGTGGACAGTGTGGAGCGCCTCACCGGCCTGGACCTCTTCCCCGCGTTGGACGACACGCTCGAGGCCCGGTTGGAGGCACAGCGCGACCCGCAGGCCTGGTACCACCCCGGCGATCCCTTCCTGGGCGAGGTGGAGCCCCTGCCGGCGCCCCTGCCCAAAGGCATGTTCAACACGGTGCAGGCACGCCACCAGATCGGTCGCGTGGCCACCGTCTGCGGCACCGTGGTCAGCACCCGTCGCACCCAGAAGGCCAACGCGGTGTACCTCAACTTCGACCGGTTGCATCCCGCGCAGGACTTCTACTGCACCATCTGGGACAGCAACGGCCCCAACTTCCACTACGATCCCGAAGAGGCGTTGCTGCGGAAACGCGTCTGTGTCACCGGCAAGGTGACCCTATACGACGACATCCCGCGGATCAGCGTGAACAACGAGAACGAGATCCTGCTCTGGGAGGAGGCGGTGCGATGATCGTGGTCCGGAGGGATCTTCTACATTGGTCATGCGCACGATGTTCCCGGTCGACCGACCGGAGGCCCGGTGAGGGTGAGCGCGCTGTGCAGATGAACAGGTTTCCGGACGGTGCCCGGCCGCGGCGCCCGCACCGGACATGCTTCACCTCAGGAAGACCCTAAGGACGCTGCCGATCGCACTGGCGGTGGGCTGTGGTGACAGCCCCGCGCCGGAACCGGCCGCCGCACCTGTGGAACAGGTCCCGGCACCCCTGTTCGTCGCCCTTCCGCCGGAGCAGAGCGGTGTCCTGTTCGCCAACCGCGTGGAGGAGAATGACGCCCGCAACTACTTCATGTACGAGTACATGTACAATGGGGGCGGCGTGGCGATCGGGGATGTCAATGGCGATGGGCTGCCGGATATCTACTTCACGGGCAACCTGGTGGCGGACCGGCTGTACCTGAACCGCGGGGGGCTCCGGTTCGAGGACGTCACCGGGTCGGCCCTGCCCAAGGAGACCGACCATGGGTGGCATACCGGTGTGGCCATGACCGACGTGAACGGGGACGGTCACCTCGACATCCATGTGTGCCGGGCGGGATGGTTCTCCGATCCACAGGCACGCACCAACCTGCTCTACGTGAACGACGGCACAGGCCGGTTCAAGGAGGTGGGCAGGGAATGGGGCATCGCGGACACCACCCGATCCACCCAAGGGCTCTTCTTCGATCACGACCGCGACGGCGACCTGGACCTGTTCGTGATCAACACACCCATGCAAGGTGCGTCGAAGCTCAACAGCGCTGCGGTGCAGCATGCGGTGGACTCGCGGCGGTCGCCCAGCAGTCGTCTCTACCGGAACGACGGAGGCCGGTTCACGGACATCACCGAAGCGGCCGGCCTGTGGAACATGGCCTACAGCCTGGGGGTGGCCTGCAGCGACATCGACCAGGATGGTGTGCAGGACCTCTACGTGTCCAACGACTACGTGGCCCCGGACTTTCTGTACATGGGGCGGGCGAACGGCACCTACGTCAACGAGGTCCTGGAGCGCACACGGCACATCAGCAACTTCGGCATGGGCTGCGACATCGCCGACTACGACAACGATGGCCTGTCCGACATCGTGGTGCTGGACATGGTGAGCGAGGAGCACGCCCGGAGCAAGCGCAACATGGGCGCCATGTCCCCCACCCAGTTCTGGGGCCTGGTGGCAGCCGGCTACCATCACCAGTACATGTTCAACACGCTGCAGCGCAACAATGGCAACGGCACCTTCAGTGAGGTGGGTCAACTGGCGGGCGTCAGCAAGACCGACTGGAGCTGGGCTCCCCTGTTGGCCGACCTGGACAACGACGGCTGGAAGGACCTCCTGGTGACCAATGGGTACAAGCGCGACATGCGCGACAACGATTACAACGCCAAGGCCAAGGCGATCAGGACCTCCGGCCAGGCCATGCGTCCCATGGACGTGCTGGCGCTCGTGCCCAGCACGCGGGTCCGCAACTATCTCTTCCGCAACAGCGGCGATCTGACCTTCCGGAACGTGTCGGCGGAATGGGGTTTCGCCGACGCCGAGAACTCCAACGGGGCGGCCACCGGCGATCTGGACAACGACGGCGACCTCGACCTGGTGATCAACAACATGGATGCGCCGGCCACGATCCACGTCAACCAGGCCGTTGAACAGGGACGCGGCCACCACCTGCGTCTGCGGTTGGTGGGCGCGCTTGGCAGGACCGTTCTGGGTGCGCGTGCCGTGGTGGAGGCGAACGGGATGAGGCAGATGGCGGAACTGGCCCCCGTACGCGGCTTTCAAAGCTGCGTGGAACCCATCCTCCACTTCGGCCTAGGCGGGGCCTCGAAAGCGGAGCTCGTGGAGGTGTTCTGGCCCGATGGCCGGTACACCCGCCAAGCCGATGTCCCTGCCGATCAGGTCCTGACCATCCGGTATGTGGACGCATCCACCCGCGCACCGGAACGACCCGCCCCCCCGGCCCTCCTCCAGGCGGCCCGGCCCGATGGCGGGCTGCGCTTCATCCATCGTGAGAATCCGTATGACGACTTCGCCGTTCAGGTCCTGCTGCCCCACAAGCGTTCCGAGGACGGCCCCCTGATGGCCACGGCGGACCTCAATGGCGACGGCCGCGACGACCTGTACATCGGCGGCGCGCGCGATCAGGCCGGCGCCCTGTTCCTCTCCGATGGCACCGACCGCTACCGGCAGGTCGAAGGCCCGTGGACCGATCACCAGGACCGGGAGGACCAGGGCGCGTTGTTCCTGGACGCCGACCAGGATGGCGACCAGGACCTGCTCGTGCTCAGTGGGGGCTACGAATCCGATCGCTTCGAGGTCCACTTCCAACCGCGGTTGTACACGAACCGGGGCATGGGGCGGTTCGATCATGCACCCGATGCGCTGCCGGTGGTGATGACCAGCGCGCAGCGGGCCGCCGCCGGCGATGTGGACGATGACGGCGACCTCGACCTGTTCATCGGCGGGCGCGTGATCCCCGGCGCATATCCGCGGAACCCGAGAAGCTATCTGTTGGTCAACGATGGCTCCGGCCGCTTCAGTGATGCCACGGCCGAACGTGCGCCGCATCTGGCCGAAGCCGGCATGTTCACCGATGCCCTTTGGGCCGACATCGACGGGGACGGGGACGCGGACCTGATCACCGCAGGCGAATGGCAGCCCATCGCGATGCACAGGAACGATGGCGGGCGGCTCCTCGCCCACGCGGCGGAGGGCCTGCAGCACAGCGCGGGCTGGTGGAACCGGATCGTGGCGGCCGACCTCGACAAGGACGGCGACCAGGACCTGGTGTGCGGCAACATCGGCTGGAACACCAAGTTCCACGCTACGACCGCACATCCGCTGCACCTGTACGCCAATGACATGGACGACAACGGCAGCCTGGACATCGTGCTCGCCAAGGAGGGTGCCGGCGGCAAGGTGCCGGTCCGCGGACGGGAATGCAGCAGTCAGCAGTGCCGCATGATCATCGATCGCTTCCCGACCTTCAAGGACTTCGCCAATGCCGACCTGGAGCGCATCTACACCCCGGAGAAGATCGGTTCGGCGCAACACCTCATCGCCGAGCAGATGCGTTCGTGCGTGCTGTGGAACGAGGGCGGTGGCCGGTTCCGAGCGGAGCCGCTTCCGATGCACGCACAGACCGCACCGCTCAACGGCATCGCGGTGCGCGACCTGAACGGGGATGGACATGCGGACATCATCGCCGCCGGCAACCACTGGGGCGCCGAGGTGGAGACCATCAGATATGATGCGGGTACCGGCATTGTGCTGCTCGGTGACGGCAAGGGTGGCTTCCACCCGCTGTCGGTGACGGAAAGCGGCCTGTTCGCCTGGCGGAACGCCAAGGACCTTGTGCTGCTGGAGCAAGGTGCGGGGCGTGCACCCTGGGTGGTGGTGTCCAACAACAATGATGTATTGGAGGTCTTCACACCAGGGCCCGCCCGATCGGCATTGGCCACGCGCAGGTGACCTCCCGATGGGGCTACCTTCGCACAGCCTCCATCGCCCATGTCCTTGCGAACCGTCCTCCTGTCGCTGATCGCGCTCCTCATCGGCTGCGGGCCCGTGGATGAGGGGACCGGAATGGCGACCCCATCCGCCCAGGGCCCTCTGTTCGAGGCCCTTCCGACGGACAGCACCGGCATCACGTTCACGAACCGCCTCGAGGAATCGCCCTCGATGAACTACTTCACCTACATCTACGCCTACAATGGAGGCGGTGTGGGTGCGGGCGACATCAATGGCGACGGGCTCACGGACCTCTACTTCACCGGCAACCAGCAGCGCGACCGGCTCTACCTCAACAAGGGCGGCATGCGCTTCGAGGACATCACCGGGACCGCGCTCGGGGCCGACCCGGGAGGCTGGCGCACCGGGGTGGCGATGGCCGACGTGAACGGCGATGGCCACCTGGACATCTACGTGTGCCGCAGCGGGCCGACCACCGACACCGCCCTCACCCGCAACCTTCTCTACCTGAACAACGGCGACCTCACCTTCACCGAAGCCGCCCATGCCCTCGGGGTGGCGGACACCAGCCACAGCACGCAGGCGGCCTTCCTGGACGTGGAGGGTGACGGCGACCTCGACCTCTTTGTGATCAACCACCCCAGGGACCGGCTCACGCGGGTCAGCGTGTCGCAGGTGAAGGCGGGGATCGCCGCTGGCACGGCGCCGAGCAACCGGTTGTTCGTGCAGGAGGACGGGCGCTTCCGCGAGGCCACGCGGGTGCATGGGCTCATGGACTTCAGCTTCAGCCTCGGGGTCTCCGTGGCGCACCTGGACGATGACGACCGGCCCGACCTGTACGTGGCGAACGATTTCGATGTGGCGGACGCGCTGTACACCAACGAAGGCGGCACCTTCCGCGATGTGGTGAAGGAGCGGACGCGCCACGTCAGCAACTTCGGCATGGGCTGCGACGTGGCCGACATCAACAACGACGGCCTTGCCGACATCGTGGTGCTGGACATGATGGCCGACGACCACGTGCGCAACAAGACGAACATGGGCAGCATGTCGCCGCAGGCCTTCTGGTCGATCGTGGCCGCAGGGCAGCAGTTCCAGTACATGGTGAACACGCTGCAGCTGAACAACGGCAACGGCACCTTCAGCGAGATCGCGCAGCTGGCCGGCATCGCCCGCACCGACTGGAGCTGGGCGCCGCTGCTCGCCGACCTGGACAACGACGGCTGGAAGGACCTGATGGTGACCAACGGGTTCAAGCACGACATCCGCAACAACGACTACCAGCAGCAGGTGTACCGGGGCCTGAAGAGCGGCGAGGACTTCTACCGCTCGCTGGACCTGGTGCCCAGCACGCGCATCCGGAACTACCTGTTCAGGAACGAGGGGGCGGACAGCACCGGCCGGGCACGGCTCACCTTCGCCGACAGCTCTCAGGCCTGGGGCTTCACCGAACCCCTCAACAGCAACGGCGCGGCCTACGCCGACCTCGACAACGACGGCGACCTCGACCTGGTGATCAACAACATCGACGCGCCCGCCTCGGTGTACGCGAACCGGGCCCGGGAACGGCATCCCGACCGGCACTACCTGCGCGTCGCGCTCAAGCAGCGCGGGCGCGATGCGCTCGGTGCGCGCGTCATCCTCCGTCACCGGGGCTCCGTGCAGGTCCAGGAGCTCAGTCCCGTGCGTGGTTACCAGAGCGCGGTGGAGCCCGTGCTTCACTTCGGGCTCGGGCCGATCCCCGTCGTCGACAGCATGGAGGTGCGCTGGCCGGATGGCCGCTACACGCTGGTGCGCCATGTGCAGGCCGACCGGCTGATGATGCTGGACGATCGTGATGCGGGACCGCCACCGGCAAGGGGTCCCGAACGGGCCCCGCTCCTCGCTGCGGACCCGGCCCTGATCCCGGACGGCGTGGTGCACCGCGATCCCACCTACGACGACTTCGGCCTGGAGGTGCTGCTGCCGCACAAGATGAGCGAGCTCGGCCCCATGCTCGCGGTCGCCGATGTGAACGGCGACGGCCTCGATGACCTATGGATGGGCGGCGGCCGGGGTCAGGCCCCGGTGCTGATGCTGCAGACCGCCTCAGGCACATTGCAGGTGGCACGCAACGCCCATCCGCTGACGGGTGAAGGCCAGGAGCTGCTGGGGGCGCGCTTCATCGACGGCGATGGGGACGGTGATCAGGACCTGTTGGTGATCGCGGGCTCGAACGAGGACGATCTGCGCAGCGCGGCGTTCCGCCACCACTACCTGCGCAACGACGGCACCGGCCGGTTCACGCGTGTGGAGGATGCCCTGCCCCCGATGATGACCAGCGGCCAGCGTGCCGATGCGGCCGATATCGATGGGGATGGCGACCTGGACCTCTTCCTCGGTGGGCGGCAGACACCGGCCCATTACCCCTTCGCCCCCCGCTCCTACCTGCTGCTGAACGATGGCACCGGACGGTTCACCGATGCCACGGAGCAACTCGCCAGGGACCTCATGGGCCCCGGCATGGTGAGCGATGCGCGCTTCGCCGACCTGGACGGCGACCACGACCCCGACCTCATCCTGGTCGGCGAATGGATGCCGGTGATGGTGATGATGAACGCGGGCGGGCGCTTCACGAACGCCACCGCGGCCGCCGGGCTCGAAGGCACCACCGGCTGGTGGAACAGCCTGTGCGCCACCGACCTCGATGGTGACGGGGATGTGGACCTCGCCGCCGGCAACCTGGGATGGAACAGCAAGTTCAAGGCGGACGCGACGCACCCCGTGCATGTGTACTGGGCCGACATGGACGGCAACGGCCGCTCGGACATCGTGCTCGCCAAGGAGAAGGCCGGGCATCAGATCCCGGTGCGCGGACGCGAATGCAGCAGCCAGCAGTGCCCGGTGATCATGCAGCGCTTCCCCACCTACGAGGCCTTCGCCAATGCCGACCTGCAGGCCATCTACACGCCGGAAAAACTGAGCGGCGCCCTGCACCGCACGGCCACCTGGATGCGGTCCAGCGTGCTGATGAACGATGGCACCGGTCGGTTCAGCATCCGGGCCTTGCCGGTGGAGGCGCAGTTCGCTCCGGTGAACGGCCTGGTGGCGCTCGACGTGAACGCCGATGGCCGGATGGACCTCGTGACCGCTGGCAACCACTGGGGCGCCGAGGTGGAGACCGTGCGCTACGATGCAGGGCGCGGGTGCGTGCTGCTCGGCGACGGCAAAGGGGGGTTCACCCCGCTCACGCCCAAGGCCTCGGGCTTCTTCGCCGGCGGCAATGCGAGGGACCTTGCGGTGCTGCGCATGGGCCCGGACCGCACCCCGGTGGTGATCGTGGCCGACCATGGCGGTCCACCCGCCGCCTTCACCGTGGGCCGCCCGGTCAGCGCGCTTTCCGCAAGGTGAACGCGAAGGTGCTGCCCCGCCCTTCCTCGCTCTTCACGGTGATGGCCTGCCCGTGCGCGTCCACGATGTGCTTTACGATCGCAAGGCCCAGGCCGCTGCCGCCCTCATTGCGCGAACGGCTTTTCCCCACCCGGTAGAACCGCTCGAACAGGCGGGGCAGGTGCTCTTCGCTGATGCCGATGCCGTTGTCGCTCACCTCCACCAGCACGCGCTCATCCAGATCGTCCACGCTCACCACGCAGTGGCCGCCCGGGCGACCGTAGTTCACCCCGTTCACGAAGAGGTTCACGAACACCTGGATCAGCCGGTCCTTGTCGCCGAGGACCATGAGCTCGTCAGGCACCTTGTCCACCAGGGTGATGCCTTTCTCCCGGGCCTGCAGCTCAACGTCCTCCAGGGCCTCTTCCACCACCTCACGAAGGGGGATGCGATGCAGGCGCAGGTCCATCACCCCGCTCTCGAGCTTGGTGATCAGGTCGAGGTCCTCCACGATCTTGATCAGCCGGTCCACCCCGTGACTTGCGCGGGTCAGGAAATCACGATTGACCTTTTCATCCTCCAGCCCCCCCTCCAGCAGGGTCAGGATGTAGCCCTGGATGTTGAAGATCGGGGTCTTGAGCTCATGGGCCAGATTGCCGATGAACTCCCTGCGGAACTTCTCACGCTCCTTGAGCTCGGTGATCTCACTTCGCCGGGCGCTGGCCCATTCCGCCACCTCACCTTCCACCCGGCCGAGCACATCCTCGCCCGGGCCCACACTGACCGGTGCTTCGGACGGGCCGCGGAGCCCCTGAACGGTCTTATAGATGCCCCGGATCCTGCCCTGGATGAAGCGATCGAGCCCGTAGTTCAGCAGCGGATAGGACGCCAGCATGGCCGCACCGCCCATGGCCAGGACCTGTGCCGTGCGCGGCAGGTCGTCCGGACCCGTCACCAGGAACGCGCACACCGCCACCACCGCACCGATCACCAGGGTGAGGAGGACGGTGAGCTGGCGGGCCGTGAACGCGCGCATGGAGGCCGCCAAAGATACCCGGCCAGTGGCGCGGAGCATCGAAAAGCCGCGCCGGACGTGGGATTTAATGCTCCGTTAACATGCCCCCGGACGACCCCGGTACCTTTGGGCACCGCTGACCCGAAGGTGGTCGCCCCATGCCGTTCGGTATTCTCGCATTTCTGAAGCTCGCAGGCTCCCTCGGGCTTTTCATCTATGGCATGAAGGTGATGAGCGAGGGCCTTCAGAAGATGGCCGGCACCGGCATGCGCGCGGCGCTGAACGCCATGACCAGGGCCCGCTGGAAGGGTGTGCTCACCGGAATGGGCATCACCGCCGTGCTGCAGTACTCCAGCGCCACCACGGTGATGGTGGTGAGCTTTGTGAACGCCGGGCTGATGAACTTGCGCCAGGCCATTCCGGTGATCATGGGGGCCAACATCGGCACCACGCTGAAGGCCCTGCTGATCAGCGTGCTGGGCTTCGCCTCGCTGCCCCTCGCCGAGCTGTGCATCCCGATCATCGGCGTGGCCTTCCCCTTGATGTTCCTGCGCAACGACCGCTGGAAGCGTGTGGCGCAGTTCCTGATCGGCTTCGCGCTGCTGTTCCTGGGCCTTGATTTCCTGCGAACCAACGTGCCCGTGCTGAGCCCTGAGGCGCTCTATTTCCTGCGCGACCTGGGGGACAACGGCGTGTTCAGCATCCTCCTCTTCGTGTTCTTCGGTCTCTTCCTCGCGGTGGTCATCCAGAGCTCGAGCGCCGCGCTCGCCCTGACCATGGTGCTTTGTGAGAACGGCACCATCGGCTACCCCATGGCGGCGGCCATCGTGCTCGGCGAGAACATCGGGACCACCATCACCGCCAACGTGGCCGCGTTGGTGGGCAATGTGTATGCGAAACGCGCCGCGCGCGCGCACCTCATGTTCAATGTCGTCGGTGTGCTTTGGGCCCTGCTGCTCTTCAGCCCGATCCTCCGCGGCATCGCATGGGTCGTACAGGAAGGCACCGGCGGCTCACCGTTCACCGATGTGCATGCGGTGAAGTATGGCCTGGCCTGGTTCCATGTGCTGTTCAACACCGTGAACACCCTGCTCCTGATCAGCCTGGTGCCCTTCCTAGAACTGCTCGTGACGCGCATGGTGCCGAGCCGGGGCGAGGCCGACGAGGAGCACCGGTTGGAGTACATCGATACCGACGTACCCCTGCCGGCCGAGCTCACCGAACTGGAGGCACGACGGGAGATCGTGAAGCTCGGGCGCCTGTGCGGCCGCATGCTTGACATGACCCGCGACCTGCTCACCGTCACCGCTGCCGGCGAACGCGAACGACTGCTGCGCCGCATCGCCCGCTACGAGGAGATCACCGACCGGATGGAACTGGAGGTGGGCCGCTACCTGACCAAGACCGGTGCCGAGGTGCGGGACGAAGCCTACAGTTCGCGCATCAGGGCCCTGCTGGCCATCGCCGGTGACCTGGAACGTGTGGGCGACATCTTCTTCCAGATGAGCAAGGCCCTGGAGCGCCGCTCGGACGACCGCCTCTGGTTCACGCCCGAACAGCGCAACAACCTGCTGGAGATCATGGCCTTGCTGGAGAAGGCCTTCGCGGTGATGCACCGCAACCTGGTGGGTGATGGAACGAACGTGGCCCTGGACCAGGCCGTGATGGTGGAGGAGCAGATCAACCAGATGCGCGACCAGCTGCGCAAAGCCCACCTGCGCAGCATCGAGAGCGGCGACTACAACGTGCGCAGCGGTCTGGTGTACACCGATCTGTTCAACAGCTGCGAGAAGGTGGGCGACCACCTCATCAACGTTTCGGAGGCCTTGAGCGGCGAGTTCTGAGGACCCGATCAGGGCAGCACCACCGGGCCGGTGCTGATCGTGTTGCTCTCATGCAGCGCACGGTCCACCAGCTTCACCACGTACCGCACCGTATCGAACGGCGTGTTGGGAATGGTGGGCCAGGGCGTCAGGGCCACGGCCATCTCCCCTTCCAGCGTCTTGTCCTGCCCTGACGGGGTGATCACCGGCACCCGGTAGTAGAGGGGCAGCAGCAGGGCCGGCCGCACCCACACCCCGTTCTGCAGCTCTTCGTAATCGAGGAACAGGTTGTAGAACCACGGCGCCACATCATACGGTGGCAGAGTGTCGCGCTGGCCCAGGCCGATGTCGCCATCCCCGTCGGTGAAGGTGATCACCAACGAGGCGGAATCCCCGTACGTGGTGAACGACTTGAGCTCGATCCGGGGCTCCACGGGGAACTCCTCGGTGCGCTGGCAGCCCGCCGCAAGCAGAAGCAGCGCCAGCGCTCCAGCTACCTTTGAGGACATCGTTCCGAACCCGTGCATCACTCCAAAAGTACGGCACTGAGCGCCGTTGGCCATGACCGCTGACGCGTGGTCGTCCTGGATGGAACGGCCCTTCGCGGTCGACGGTCCCGGAACGTTCAACGCGCTGGCGCTCGATCTATTTCGACTTCACGCCACGCAGAACCCGGTCTATCGGACGTTTCTGAAGGGCCTGCGCATCGGTCCGGACCAGGTGCGCACGGTGGAGGCCATCCCGTTCCTGCCGATCCAGGCGTTCCGCGATCATCGGGTGCTGCTGGAGGGGTTGGCGCCGGTCCTCACCTTCACCAGCAGCGGCACCACCGAGGCCATCACCGCACGGCATCACCTGCCATGGCCGTCGCTCTACGAACGATCGTTCATGACCAGCTTCCTGAACGCCTTGGGAGACCCGCGTTCCTGGCGGATCATCGCGCTGCTGCCAGCCTACCTGGAGCGGCCGGACAGCTCGCTCGTGCACATGGCCCAACGGCTGGTGGAGGCCAGTGGCGACCCCCTCGGCGGCCTGTACCTGAACCAATACGCACAGGTGGCGGACCTGCTCCGTCGGTCGGAGGAGGAAGGGCGCAGCACGCTTCTGCTCGGTGTGCCCTTCGCCCTGCTGGACCTGGCCGAGCGCCATCCCATGCCCTTGCGCAACGTGCACATCGTGGAGACCGGAGGCATGAAAGGACGCCGACCGGAGCTGGTGCGCGAGGACCTGCACCACCGGCTGCGTGAGGCCTTCGGGGTGGATCGTGTGGGCGGCGAGTACGGCATGACCGAGCTGCTGAGCCAGGCGTGGAGCGCGGGCGAAGGCCATTACCGCTGTCCCCCCTGGATGGCCGTGCGCATCCGCGAGGTCAACGACCCGTTCTCACCGCAGCAGGTGGGACGCACCGGTGGCATCGACATCATCGACCTGTGCAACATCGCCAGCTGTCCCTTCATCAGCACCCAGGACCTGGGCCGCATGCACGAGGACGGCAGCTTCGAGGTCCTGGGGCGGTTCGACCACAGCGATGTCCGGGGATGCAACCTGCTGGCGGAGGCCTGAGGCTCACAGTTCCTCGGCCACGACCTCGCGCACACCGGGCACCATCTGCTTGAGCAGGTTCTCCACCCCGCCCTTCAGCGTCACCATGCTGCTCGGGCATCCGCTGCACGAGCCGCGCAGGGTCACCGTCACCACCCCGTCGCGGAACGAACGGAAGGCGATGTGACCGCCATCGCCCTCCACGGCAGGCCTTACATACTCCTCCAGGACGGCGATGATGCGCGCGTCCGTTTCGCCGGCAGGCTCCACATGGTCCATGGCCCTGTCGTTGGCCTCGGCGAGCGCACGAGCGGGCACATCCTCGTACAGCACACGGCCGTCGGTGCGCAGATGTTCCTGGATGAACTCGCGCAGTTCCAGGTGCACCATGTCCCAGCTCACGATGTCGTTCTTGGTCACCGTGATGAAGTTGCCCCCGATGAGCACGGCCGTGGTCATGGGCAGGTTGAACACCTTCTCGGCCAGCGGGGACACTCCCTGGGCCTGCTCGGGGGAGAGGAACTCCAGCACGCGGCCCTCGGGCAGCAGGGGCAGGCTGCTCACGAAACGCATGGTGGCCGGATTCGGCGTCATCTCGGCGTACACCGAGACGGGGGGGCGGGGCGTGGGTTCGGACATAGCAGAGCAAAGCTAGGACGCCAGGAAGCGGTGTTGGGTTCACAAGAAGCTCGCTTGAGAAGATGGACTTGCGGCTGGGACGCGCCTATTTTTGCTGCCGATGAAAGCGCTCCGTCGCAACCGCTGGATGCACGCCGCCCTGGCGGTCCTGCTCATCCTGGCCGCGGCGGCACCCGCCCTGTCGCGCATGACCTGCCTGGAGGCCGGTCACAGCCAGCTCGTCCTGGGTGATCTGCGCGATTGCTGCCCCGAACCCGAGGCCGCGTCCGGCGCCACGGTGAAGGCCCAGTGCTGCATAGCGACCACGGCCCATGCACGGCAGGACGCGTTCGTGCCCGCCCATCCGGTCGTCGCCGTGGCGCTCGATGGCTGGTCCCTGCCGGAGCCCTTGCTGGTCATGGCCGCGCTCTACCGGTCCCCTGAGGTGGCGGGGGGCAGCGGTCCGCCACCACTGGCCGCCCCCCGGCGGCTCGCACGGCTGCAAGTGCTGCGCATCTGATCATCGGACACCCTGTGGTTCCGGCCTTCACGGCCCAGGTCCCATCGTCCGATCGATCACCCATGCATTCCTTCAAGACCCGGTTCCCCCTCGTCCTTCTCCTGCTGTGGACCCTGAGCGCGACCGCCCAGGATGCCACCGTCCGCGGGATCGTGCGTTCCGCGGCTGACGGGCGTGCCCTGCCCTATGCCACCGTGGGCTGGGCGGGCACCGTCGTGGCCACGTCCACCGACAGCGCCGGACGCTTCATCCTGCCGGCACCGGCGGCCTTGCCCGCGGCCCTCATCACACGCATGGTGGGCTTCTCCACCGACACGATGCCCGTCCCCACGGTGCCCGCCGGGGAGTTGGGCATCACCCTTCGTCCTGTGGGGCAGTTGAAGGGCGTGGACGTGGTGGAGCGCACCAAGGGCACGACCCTGAGCACACGGTCGATCCTCAGCCAGGAGCAGCTCGGGGTGAAGGAACTGAAGCGTGCGGCCTGCTGTGACCTCAGCGAGAGCTTCGAGACCAATGCCACGGTGGATGCCAGCTTCAGCGATGCCATAAGCGGATCGAAGGTGCTGCGGATGCTCGGCCTGGACGGCAAGTACGCGCAGCTCAGCGTGGAGAACCTGCCGTTCGTGCGCGGCCTGAGCGCCAGTTCGGGGCTCACGCTCATCCCCGGCACCTGGATCCACGCCATCAACCTCAGCAAGGGAGCGGGCACCGCGGTGAACGGCCCCAACGCGATCACCGGCCAGATCGACCTGTGCCTGTTGAACCCGCTGGATGAGCCGCCCCTTTTCGTGAACCTATACGGCAACAGCCAGGGCCGGGCGGAGGCCAACGTGCATGCCCGGCAGCGCATCGGACCCCACGCCGCCAACCTGGTGCTGGTGCATGGCAACTGGTTCAATGCGGAGATGGACCAGAACCGCGACGGCTTCATGGACATGCCCCGGACGAGGCGCATCAATGTGATGGACCGCTTCATGCATGCCCGCGAGGGCCGCACCACCCAGGTGGCTGTGCGCCATGTGGAGGATGTCCGCGAAGGGGGAAGCACCTTCAAGCACCTCGAGGGGCCGCACGACCATCATGCCGCATACGCGGTGGACATCCGCAATGTGATGACCGACGTGCTGGCCAAGCACGGCTTCGTGTTCCGCAACGACGCCACCCGCAGCCTGGGCTTCGTCAGCGCGCTGCGCCGGCACGAACTGGCCTCGCGGTTCGGGGAGCGCCGTCATGAGGGGCTTCAGCTCAGCGGCTACATCAGCGGCATCTACCAGCAGCTCGCCCGGGGTGGCAAGGACCAGCTGAAGGCGGGGCTGAGCCTGCAGGTGGACGATTTCGAGGAGACCTTCCAGGACAGCAGCTTCGCGCGCAACGAGGTGATGCCCGGGATCTTCACGGAATACACGCTGCAGGCCGGTGATGTGGCCGTGGTGGCGGGCGTGCGGGCCGATCGCAACAGCTGGTACGGAACGGTGGCGAGCCCTCGGCTGCACGCCAAATGGGACATCGGCCCGCTCACGGTGGCCCGCGCCAGCCTGGGCCATGGCTTCCGCAGCACCAACCCGCTGGTGGAGAACGCCGCCGTCCTGGCCAGTTCGCGCACGGTGGTGGTGGAGGACGAAGCCGGGCTGGAGCGGGCCTGGACCTTCGGCGGGGGTGGTCTGCACAAGTTCAAGTGGCTCGATCGCAAGTGGGCCCTGGGCCTTGACGCCTACCACACCCGCTTCACCTCCCAGCTGGTCGCCGATCTGGACCGGTCCCCGAGGCTCCTTGTGCTCTACATGATGAACGGGCCGAGCTATGCCACCAGCGTGCTGGCCGATGTGCAGGTGGAGCTCACCCGTGCACTGGACCTGAAGCTGAGCTACCGCTGGTACGATGTGGCCACCACCTACGATGGTGTGCTGCGCGAACGGCCCTTCACCCCACCGCACCGCGGCCTGGTGGACCTGGCGTGGGAGAGCCCGAACGAACGCTGGCGCGCGGACGCCTCGGTCAACTTCTTCAGCAGCTCGCGCATCCCGTGGACGACCGCGAACCCGGAGCCTTTCCGATTCCCCCGTCGATCGCCTGCCTATGCCACGCTGCACGCCCAGGTCACCTTCAGCTGGCGCACGTGGGAATTCTACCTCGGTGGGGAGAACCTCACCAGCGCCGGGCAGACCCGGCAGATCATCGCCCCCGAAGATCCCTATGGCCCGTATTTTGACGCCTCGCTGATCTGGGGCCCCACCGTGGGCGCCATGGTCTACGGCGGTCTGCGCTACACCCTCCGACCCACGAAGAACCCCTCATGAAAAGCACCATCACCCTCCTGTTCACCCTGTGGGCCGTTCAGGCCTCCGCCCAACACGAGCCCGACGCTCATCTGGACATCGTCAGCAGCACGGTCTGCGACATGTGCGAGCGCACCATCGAGGAGAACCTGATCTACGAGAAAGGCGTGCAGAAGGTGGACGTCGACCTGGCCACCTCCACCGTGCACATCACATACAGGACCGGAAGGAACACGCCGGAAGGCCTGCGCGCGGCCTTGGTGAAGCTCGGCTACAGCGCGGACGGCGTACCGGGCGACGCCAAGGCCTTCTCCAAGCTGCCGGCCTGCTGCCAGAAGGAAGGCTGCGGCAGGCTCCCGACCGAAGCAAAGCCCTGACCATGGCGCTGATCAGAAAGGTGCGCGGGTACGAGCCGCGGTTCGGTGAGGGCTGTTTCCTGGCCGACAACGCCGTGGTGGTGGGCGATGTGGTGATGGGCGACCGCTGCAGCGTGTGGTTCCATGCGGTGGTGCGGGGCGACGTGAACGCGATCCGGATCGGGGACCGGGTGAACATCCAGGACGGTGCGGTGCTGCACTGCACGTACGAACGCGCCGCACTGACGATCGGCGACGACGTGAGCATCGGCCACCGGGCCATCGTGCACGGCTGCACGGTGCATGACAAGGTGCTCATCGGCATGGGCTCCATCGTGATGGACCACGCGGTGATCGGCAGCGGCAGCGTGATCGCCGCGGGCGCGGTGGTGACCCAGGGCACGGTGGTGGAGCCGGGCAGCCTGATGGCCGGGGTTCCGGCACGACGCATCGGCCCGGTGAGCCCCGAGCTGTCGTCCGGTGAGATCGAGCGGATCGCGCGCAACTACCAGCTCTACGCGAGCTGGTTCACGGAGGGGTGAGGCGGCCCTCCGTCCACTGCAGACCGTGCACCGGCCAGGGACCCAAGCCCAGGCGATGGAGCATGGCGCGCAGCCGGGGCTCGTCGCCACTGGTGTATACCTCGATGCCCCCGGCGCCTTCGCCGGCGGCGAGATCCGCCTCGGCGAGCACCTGCCCCAAGCGGCGCGCGATGGCCGGTGCGGGATCGATGACACGGACGTCAGGCCCCACGATGCGCTCGATCAACGGGCGCACGAGCGGGTAGTGGGTGCAGCCGAGCACCAGGGCATCGATCCCCCGTTCCAGCATGGGTGCCAGCCATCCGCGGAGCATGGCCTCCGTGCGCGGGGTATCGAGCTCACCGGCCTCGATCTGCCTCACCAATCCGGGGCAGGCCTGCTGCAGCACGGTGACCCCCTTGGCGAAACGCTCCACGATGCTGGCGAAGACGTCGCCCTGCATGGTGGCCACGGTGGCGATCACACCGACCACGCCGGTCCGGGTGTGCTCCACGGCGGGCTTCACCGCGGGCTCCATGCCCACGATGGGCACCTGCGGCAGCCGTTCGCGAAGGGGCTTCAGCGCAGCGGCGCTGGCGGTGTTGCAGGCGATCACGAGCGCCTTTGCGCCGCGGCCGAGCAACCAGTGCGCGATGCCCTCGCTGAACGCGAGGATCTCCATGTCATCGCGATCGCCATAGGGCACGTGGGCCTGATCGCCGAAATAGAGCAGGCGCTCCGCGGGGAGCGCCTGCCGGATGGCCACGGCCACCGTGAGGCCGCCGATGCCACTGTCGAACACGCCGATGGGACGCTCATCCCGCACGGCGCGAACTTAGGCTACTGGATGCCGAGCTTGGCCTTCACCTTGGGCAGGATGTCCTCGCCCTTCTCATAGTAGAGCACGAAGCCCGCGCTCGTATCGAAGATGTAGGTGAAGCCGTTCTCGGCGGCCACCTCCTGGATGGCCTTGTTGGTCTTCTCCACCATGGGGCGGAGCAGCTCCTCCTCCTGCTTGGCCAGGTCCTCCTGGGCCTTCTCCTGAGCTTCGGTGATGCGTTTCTCCAGTTCACCGATCTCCCGGATGACCATCTCCTTCTCGGTGTTGGTCATGGTGGCCTCCTTGGCCTGTGCGTCGGTCACCTTCTGCTGATACTCCGCGCCCATGGCCTTCAGGCGGTCGTCGAGGCTCTTGGCGAAGGCCTGCATCTTGGTCTCGGCGTCCTTGCGTTCGGGCAGGGTGAGCATCAGGGCCTGGCGGTCGATGTGGCCGAGCTTCGCCTGCGTGAAGGCCGGTGCGGCGGTGGCCATCAGGGCCAGTGATAACAGGAGGGTCTTCATGGGTCCGTTGCTCATCGTGGGGGTTTGATCGAGTTCTCTCCGCCTCGGTCAGGGCTGCTGCCGCCGTCGCGTTGAGGCTGGGCACCGCCATCATCGGGCTGGCGCTCGGGTTGCTCGTCCTCTTCGTTGCGCGTGTTGCCGGCATCGCCTTCCTTGTCGGGTCGGATGCCCAGCTTGCGCAGCACGCTGTCGCTCTTGTCGTACTTCTCGCTGGCGAAGAGCACGTTATTGCTCTTGGCACCGATGTCGAAGATGGCCACGTAAGTGGTGCCCGCGACCTCCTTGATGGCCTGGTAGATGCGGTCCTGGATGGGCTGGATGAGCTCCTCGCGCTTCCTGAACAGGTCGCCATCGGGGCCGAACCGCTTCTTCTGCAGGTCCCGGGCCTCACGCTCCTTCTTCTCGATGTCCTCGCGGCGGCCTGCCTTCATGTCGTCCGTGAGCAGGATCGCTTCGGCGTTGTAGGCATCGCGCAGCTTGCGGATGGTCTCCCAGCGATCGTCGATCTCCTTCTGCCATTGGGAGCTGAGGCGGTCCAATTCGCTTTGGGCGCTCTGGTAGTCGGGCATCTTGCCCAGGATGTACTTCGTGTCCACGAACGCGATGCGCTGGGCGTGGCTGGCGATCGCCGGCAGCAGCAACCCCGCGACGAGCAGGCAGAGCGGAAGGAGGCGCTTCATGGAAGGCGTCGAATTTAGGCGATCGGGCTCAGAGCTCCCCAAGATCGATGCCGATCGTGAAGTGGAACTGCCCCGGGGCCATGGCCGGTCGGTCGGGCACATCGTCGAAGCGCCAGCCGTAATCAAGACCCATGGGCCCGAACATGGGCAGGAAGAGGCGCAGGCCCACGCCGGCCGACCGATAGAGCTGGAAGGGGTCGTACCGGTCGAACACGCCCCAGGTGTTGCCGGCCTCGGCGAAGGTGAGCATGTAGATGGTGGCCGAGGGGTTCAGCGAGATGGGGAAGCGCAGTTCGGCGGTGTACTTGTTGATGAGGAAATTGCCCGTGCTGGGCGCCAGGGAGAGGTCGTCGTAGCCGCGCAGGCCCACGATCTCGCGGCCATCGAGCTGGAACCCGGTGAGCGCACTTCCACCCAGGTAGAACCGCTCGAACGGGCTGTTGCCGAGGTTCTTCGAGTAGCGGCCCAGGAAGCCGAAGCCCGCACGGGTCATCAGCACCAGGTCGTGTCCGCTCTTGCTGCGGGTGATCCGTGTGAACCACTGGGTGGTGAACTTCCACTTGTGGAACTCGGCCCAGTTGTAGCGCTGGTCCGCGGGCTCCGAGGCGAAGTCGCGCCCCGGCTGGAACCACGAGTACGGCGGCGTGGCCTTCAGGCTGAGGGAGATGTCCGATCCGCTGCGGGCGAAGAAGGGCTGGTCCACCGAGTTGCGCGAGAGCTGGATCTGGTAGGACAGGACGTTGCTCTGGCCGTTGTTGAACGCGAAGAGCTGGTTCCAATTGCGCAGGTCGTACAACTGGTAGCTGATGGTCTGCCTCAGCAGGAAGTAGTCGTCCGGCCAGGTCAGGCGCTTGCCCAGGCCCACGGAGCCGCCGGTGATGAGCAACGACTGCCGCAGGGGGTTGGCCACCCGACCATCCTCCGTGTTCACGAATTTGGTCTCGCCGTTGGTCTGGGCCGAATGGAAGGCCGAGATGCTCAGGGCATTGGGTTTCCGGCCCCCCAGCCACGGCTCCACGAAACTGAGGCTGTAGCTCTGGAAGAAGCGGCCGTTGGTCTGGGCCCGCAGGTTCAGGGTCTGACCGTCGCCGGCCGGCAGGGGCTGCCAGGCATCGGGCTTCGTGATGTTGCGCAGGCTGAAGTTGGTGAAGGACAGGCCGAGCGACAGCACCAGCCGTCCCGCTCCCCAGCCGCCGCTGAGCTCCAGGCGGTCGCTGGGGCGTTCCTCCACGGTGTACTCCAGGTCCACCGTTCCCGTGCGCGCGTCCTGGAGCGGGTTCACGCCCATCTTCTCGGCGTCGAAATACCCCAGGTTGGCCAGTTCGCGCTGGGTGCGCAGCACGTCGCTGCGGTTGAACAGCTGCCCCGGCTTGGTGCGGATCTCCCGCCGGATCACATGCTCATTGGTCTTGGTGTTGCCCTTCACCAGCACATTGCGCACCCGGTACTGCTTGCCCTCGCGCAGCCGGATGTCCAGATCGATGCTGTCCCCTTCCGCCACCTCGATCACCTCCGGATAGAACGAGAGGTAGCCGTCGTCCATGTAAAGCGAACTGATGTCGCGACCGGTCTGGTTCATGTACATCCGGCTGTCGAGCACCTTCTTGTTGTAGACGTCGCCCCGCTTGATGTTGAGGATGTCCATCAGCTCGCGGTCGCTGTGCTTGGTGTTGCCGCTGAAGCGGACATCGCGGAAGTAGAAGCGTCGGCCCTCCTCCACCTCGATCTCCACCATCAGGCGCCGGTCGTTCACGAACCAGGTGGTGTCGCGCACGATGGCCGCATTGCGATAGCCCTTCTCGTTGTAGGTGTCCAGGAGGTTCTCCTTGTCCACCCGGTACGCCTTCGCCTGGAACTTGCTGGATGCGAAGGGATTGTACCATAGGCGGCGGCGGGTCTTCTTCATCGCCCGGCGCAGCTTGGCGTCGGTGAGGGCCTCGTTGCCGGTGAACACCACATCCTTGATCCGCACGCGCCTGCCCTTCTTCACGTTGATGATGAGCAGCACGCTGTTCTCCATCAGCGAGTCGGTGCGCTGCTCGATGTCGGCGTCGGCCTTCAGGAAGCCCTTCTCCATGTAGTACGAGCGGATGGTGCCGCGCGTATTGGTCAGGAGGCCTTCGTTCACCTGTTGCCCGCGCGTGAGCTCCATGCGCTCGCGCAGCTTGTCGGCATCGCTCTTGGTGACGCCCTCGAACTTGAACCGTGAGAGCCTGGGCATCTCGGTGACCACGATGTTGAGGAACACCGTGCGGCCGCGGATCTCGGCGGCTTCGATCCGCACATCGCTGAAGAGCTTCTGCTCCCAGATGTTCCGGATGGCGTCGGCGATGCGTGGTCCGGGCAGGGTCACCTGCTGGCCCACCTTCAGCCCGCTGAAGAGCATCACGGCATTGACATCCACGGTGCTGGTGCCCGTGACGGTGATGCCGCCGATCTCGAGCTCGCGGGGCACGGCCGGGTCCATGTACCGCGGCTCGTCCACTTGCGCCGTGGAGGAAAGCCCCAGGAGCACCGGGAGCAGGAGCAGAGCGATCCGCGTGTTCACCGGGGGTTCACCTGTTCACTGATGAGGCCGAAGCGGCGTTCGCGGGACTGGTAGTCCAGGACCGCCTCGAAGAGGTCCTCCTTGCGGAAATCGGGCCACAGCACGCTGCTGAAATACAGCTCGGCATAGGCGATCTGCCAGAGCAGGTAGTTGCTGACGCGCTGCTCCCCACTGGTGCGGATGAGCAGCTCGGGATCGGGCATGCCGGCCGTGGTGAGGTGCGCCGCCACGGCCGCCTCATCGATGTCCTCCGCCCGCAGGCGCCCCTCCCGGACCTCCTGCGCGAGCAGCCGGGCCATGCGCACCAACTCCCATCGGGCGCTGTAGCTCAGGGCCAGGGTGAGGGTGATGCGGTCGTTGTGCGCGGTGCGGGACATGGCCTCCCGAAGCGTGGCGTGGCAGTCGCCCGGCAGGCTTTCCAGGTCGCCGATGGCGTTGAGCCGCACCCCGTTCTCGTTCAGGCTGTCCACTTCGCTCATCAACGTGCGCACCAGCAGGTCCATCAGGGCGTCCACTTCCGCCTGGGGGCGGTTCCAGTTCTCGGTGCTGAACGCGTACAGGGTGAGGTGGCGTATGCCGATCTCGGTGGCGCCCACGAGTGTGTCCCGCACGGCCTTCACCCCGCTGGTGTGGCCCACCACACGGTGTTCGCCCTGGCGTGTGGCCCAGCGGCCGTTGCCATCCATGATGATGGCCACGTGGGCGGGCACCCGGGCGGGATCGATGCGGGCCTTCAGGTCCATGGGGGCCTCCCCCGGCGGGAAGGGCCGCAAAGATCGCACAATGCCCGGATCAGCGCCGTTTCTGGAAATACAGCAGGTCGCACTCCGTGAACTTCGTCAGCACATACGACAGGGTGAGGCCGGTGTACTGATACCAGTCCCGGGTCTGCGCATCGCCCCGGGCCTGCCCGGTGCGGTCCGTCACATCCCGGTCGGCGCTGCGGTCCGCAAGCTCGGCGGCCAGGGGGTTGATGAGGTCGGGGTCGGCGTAGGTGCCGCTCACGTCATCGATGTGGTCGGTGAAGGTGCGGCGCATGCCCCATTCGAGCTGCAGGTCCACATGTCCGCCGAAATTGAACTTCAGGCCGAAGCCGAACGGAATGCCCACCTGGTCCACGCTGTAGGGCTTGGCCGCACCCGGGACCTCGATCGAACCCTGCCCCTCGGTACCCAGGGGTTGCAGATCGTACCAGGTGCCATTGAGCTCCGCGCGCGGACTGGCCCGGAAGTAGCAGATCCCCGCGAACACGAAGGGGGTCCAGCTGCGGCCGTCCTTCCCCAGCCCCCTGTAGTTGAAGAAGTTCACCTCACCAAGCACGGCCAGTTCGAAGAGGCTTGTCCGGAAACTGAGGTTGCGGACCAGCTGCAGGCTGTCCGGCGAATCGCTGTCGTAGGCTTCCAACACCCCGTAGAGGGCCTGGGCACGGAGGGCGTATCGGGTGTCGAAGTTGTACCGGAACATGAGCCCGCCGGCGGGCTTGGTGCGGGCGGGATAGTGCTTGTACGGGTTCAGGTCACCGATGTAGTAGGTGACCCCTCCGGTGATGCCGATCTCGCTGACCGCCTGGGCCTTGAGCCCGATGGCGGGAAGCAGGAGAAGCAGGGCCGACACCGGTCGCATGTGCGGGGTAACGCTTGGGCGGAGCGCCGTGGTATACGGGGAACGCCGGGGCGAAGTTAGGCCGCAGGCCCGGCGGCCGATCGCGCGTCCAGGCCCCAGTTCAGCTTCTGGCGCAGGGTGCTGAAGAAGTCGTGGTCGGGCAGGTGGACGATCCGGGCCACCAGATCCGCCTTCCGCACCCCGATCGGCCTTTGCCCGCTGAGCGTGATGCTGCGGTTGTCCAGGTTCACCAGGTAGTTGAGCTCCCGGGCCTCCACCTCCACCTGCAGCACGCAGGCGTCCGGCAGCACCATGGGCCTGATGTTGAGGTTGTGGGGGCTGATGGGCGTGATGACCAGGTTGCGGCAGGCCGGGTCCAGGATGGGACCTCCGCAGCTGAGGGAGTAGGCGGTGGAGCCGGTGGGCGTGGCGATGATGAGGCCGTCGGCCCAGTACGTGTTGAGGAACCGTTCCTCGGCATGAACATGCACGGCGATCATGGACGAGGTGTCCCGCTTGTGCACGCTGACATCGTTGAGCGCCAGGTCCTGATCACCGAGCTCGGCCTCGCAACCGGTGACCTGCAGCAGCATGCGCTCCTCGAGGATGAAGCGCCGGTGGGCCAGCGACCCGAGCGCCCCGTGCACCTCGTCCGGGCCCAAGGCGGCCAGAAAGCCCAGGCGCCCCAGGTTGACGCCCAGGACGGGGATCCCGCTCCGGGCCACGAGGCCCACGGCACGCAGGAAGGTGCCATCGCCACCCAGGCTCATCAGCAGGTCGGTGCCGGCCGGTGGTGCACCGGCATCGAAGGTGGCATGGAGCATGGCGCTTCCGGCGGCGGAGAGCAGGGTGGCCAGCTGGCCGTCCACCACGGGGGTGAGGCCATGGGCGGGCATGGCCTGCAGCAGACCGGCGATCAAGGGCAGGGTGCTCGGCTCCGGCTGGCGGGCCTGGACCGCGATCCGCATGGGGTCAGAAGGGTTGCGTGAAATGTAGGAAGAAACCGGGCTCTCCCCGGCCGTTGAGGGCTCCTTCGGCCCGCAGCACCTGGTCGTAGGAGGTCACCAGATCAAGCCCCAGGCCCACGGCATGCATCCAGGTATTGGCCAGCGGGTTCACTGCGGCGTATCGGTCGTCCCACACGCGCCCGGCATCGACGAAAGCGTTCAGGTAGAACGCCAGGTGAAGGGTGCGGAAGGCCTCCAGGGGCATGAATCCCAGCCGTTGGATCCGTGGCCGCAGCAGCGTGAACAGGGCGTTGAACCGCCCAAGGGCGAAATGCTGTCCGTCGATCACGTAGTACTCGTAGCCGCGTATGTAGTGGGCATAGCCCAGCCCCTCCTGCAGGAAATAGGGGATCGGCGGGCCCAGGGTGCTTCGCCCGCGCAGGCCGATGGCCAGGGTCCACCGGTCGGCCGGGGTCCACCATTCCTTCACCGTGGCGTAGAGCACCGTGTTGTCCGGTGCGTCGGCCTCACCAAGGCCATACCGGTCCACCCGCAGCTCGGCATACCGGCCTGTGCGCGGGAACACGCGTGAGTCGCGGCGGTCGCGGACCACGGTGTATCCGAGGGTGACGAAGGCCGTGCGATCCCTCCCATCGTTGAAATGGTCGGGCCAGCCCGCAGCCACCGTGTCCACCACACGCGCATCGCGGTAGCCCAGCCGGAACGCGTGGCGCACATCGTGGGCGCGGCGCAGGCCGAGCTCCGCCTCGGCGTTCCACTCGGTACGGGCATTGCCTTCGGCGGGCCGGAAAAGGACGCGCACATTGTCCGCGGTGCCCACGGTGATCTCCCGTTGCTGATGATAGCCGCCGCCCACGGCCAGGCTCCACCGCCCGGAACGCTCCAGGAAGGGCACCTTGTACCGGCCGGCGAAGCGGCGTGTGTAGCCGAATTGAGCGAGGACGTAGGCGGTCTCGTTCATGCCGCGGACGTTGTACCGGTAGAGATAGGCGCCCCAGTTCAAGCGGCCCGGGTCGCGGGTGAGCCACCATGTGTTGAAGTTGGGATCGCCGCCCACCTCCAGGATGGGCGCCGGCCAGAGGTACCAGCGCTCGTTCAGGTGCACCTGCACCACCACCTCCCCGGGACCGAGCGGCACCTGTACGAGCCGCACCGTGTTGAAGAGGCCGGTGTTGAGCAGGTTCTCCGTGCTTCGGCGCACGGCGCCGGCCAACACATCCCCCGCCAGCGTATCGCCCTCGCGGAACGTCAGTTCGCGCAGCACCACACGCTCCCGCGTCACCTTGTTGCCCAGCACCAGCACGGCGCCGATGTGCACGGCGGCGGTGTCCTGCTGCGCGTGTACCGGGGTCCGGGCCGCGACCGATGAAGCGACAACGACCACCAGGCACAGGGAGCGCAGTGCCCTCACAGGTCCAGAAAGCGCATCAGCTCGTCGTAGCGGCCGCGCAGGTCCTCGTGGAACTTCGAGCCCTGGTAGGTGCTCTTCACGAAGTAGTCGTACCGCTCGAATGACCTGAGGATGTCGCTGATGTCCTCGCGGTTCACCTTCAGGGTCACCTCCATGCGCGGGCCCTCGGGAAGGCTGCGGTTGTACACACTGAGGAGCTTGGCGCCGTTGCTCTCCACGATGCCTGCGATGCGCTGCAGGCTGTAGTCGTTCTGGTTCATCTCCAGCACGACCACGCTTCCCGGTTCGCCGATGTTGATGGCCTCGGCCAGTCGCCGCAGCGCTTCGTGCTCGTTGATGGCACCGAGGTAGGTGCCGGTGGGGTCCAGCACGGGCAGCACGGTGAGACCGCGCTCGGCCATGAGCTTCATCACGTCATAGATGTGCTGGCCTTGGCGCACATAGGGCAGTTCCACCTGGCCCATCAGCTCGCGCACCGCGACCTTGGCATCGTTGCGGTCCACCAGGTCGGTATCGCGCACCAGGCCCACCAGCCGGCCGTTCTCGGTGACGGGAAGGTGGCGCACCTTGAACTCCTCCATCCAATCCAACGCACGGCCCACGGTATCATCCGGCCGGAGGGGCGGAAGATCGGGGGCGATGAGGTCGCTGGCGTGCATGGGCCCTGGGCACCGGCGTATTTTCGACGCCGCCTGCCGCGCCCAAGGTAGTGCATCACATGACCCGGCTCAGTGTCAACATCAACAAGGTGGCCACGCTGCGCAACGCGCGTGGAGGCAACAATCCCGACGTGGTGGACACCGCCCTGCTGCTGGAACGCTGCGGTGCGCAGGGCATCACCGTGCATCCCCGTCCGGACGAGCGCCACATCCGGCGCGCCGATGTGCGCGCGCTGCGCCGGGTGCTCACCACGGAGTTCAACATCGAGGGGTACCCCTCGGGGGACTTCCTGGCGTTGGTGGCCGAGGTGCGCCCCGCGCAGGTGACCCTGGTGCCCGATCCACCCGATGCGCTGACGAGCAACTCCGGCTGGGACGCCAGCACGCACAAGGCCATGCTCACGGATGTGGTGAAGCGCCTTCACGCGGACGGCCTGCGCACCTCGCTCTTCATGGGCACCGATCCCGAACAGGTGGGCCATGCGGCGGACACCGGCACGGACCGGATCGAGCTGTACACGGAACCGTATGCGGCTGGATACCACACGGACCGCGACGCGGCGGTGGCCCCCTTCGTGGAAGCGGGACAGGCCGCCGCCCGGCACGGCCTTGGCCTCAACGCCGGGCACGACCTGGACCGGCACAACCTGCGGCACTTCCACCTGCACGTGCCCGGGCTCCTGGAGGTGAGCATCGGCCATGCGCTGGTGTGCGACGCCCTGCACTTCGGCTGGGAGAACACCGTGCAGCTCTACCTCCGCGAACTGCGACCATGACCACCGTACCTCTTCATCACCGCCGCATGGGACAGGGTCGCCCCCTGGTGGTGCTCCATGGGCTGTTCGGCAGCAGCGACAATTGGAACAGCATCGGCAAGGCCTGGGCCGACGAGTTCGAGGTGGTGCTGGTCGATCAGCGCGACCATGGCCGGTCGCCCCACACCGACCGGATCACCTACGCCCTGATGGCGGACGATGTGGCCGCCTTGATCGCCGACCTCGGCCTGAACGAGCCCGTGCTGGTCGGCCACAGCATGGGGGGCAAGACGGGCATGGTGCTGGCACAGCGTCATCCGGGCCTGCTGCACCGATTGGTGGTGATCGACATGGGCCCGCGCGAATACCCGCCCCATCGTCACGCGCACATCCTGCAGGCCCTCACCACCTGTGACCTGGAGCGCCTGCGCACGCGGAAGGAGGTCGAGGACCACCTCTCCACCCTGATCCGCGAGCCGGGGGTCGTGCAGTTCCTCCTGAAAAGCCTGTACTGGTCGACGCCCGAGCAGCTGGCCTGGCGGTTCAATGTGCCACGGCTGGCACACGATATCCACGACATCCTGGCCGCGGCCGGTCCCGAGGAGGTGCGCACCCCCACGCTCTTCATCCGCGGCGGGCAGAGCGACTACATCACCCGCGAGGACCTGCCCCAGCTGCGGGAGCAGTTCCCACATGCGCAGGTGGAGACCATCGACTATGCCGGGCACTGGGTGCATGTGCAGGCACCCGACGAGGTGATCGGGCTCGTGCGCGCCTTCGCCCCATGATGCGGTCCATCGTCCTGTGCCAGGTGCTCGCGATCGGCCTGGGCGCCTTCGGGCAGATGGACACCATCTGGGTGCCCTACGGCCCGGGCTTCGAGTTCCGCGAGGGCATCTACCGCAGTTTCGGGGAGTTCCGGTTGAACGCACCCAGCGCAAGGCTGGAGGAGCTCACCGATCGCCAGGGCCTGCGGATCGATCCACGGGGCGACGATGCCTGGCACCTGCCGGACAGCCTGGGCCGGCCCACGCCCGTGCCCGACCGGACGGTATGGGGTTTCTGCTCCAACAACGTGGTGTACCTGAACACGGCCACGGGTTTCCACCGCATCTGCATGATGGGCGCGCTGAGCCATCTGCTGTACACGCAGGTCATCCGCGACTGGGACCCCTCCTTCTATGGGACCGGGATGCGCACCTACACCATGGAGGCGCAGGGGATGCTGGCGATGGCTTCGGGCGCCTTCCTGCCCTTCAGCGCGGCGGGCATGGACCAGGCGCTGGCCGACGACCCGGAGCTGCTGGCGGAGTTCCGCGCCCTGGGCAAGCGGGCCCGCAACGAGCCCGGCACGCTCTTCGCCTTCCTGCGTCGCTACAACCAGCGCCACGACCTGCTCTTCCCCCGGTATTGACGCCCCCGTGCACCGGGCTACCTTGCGCCGCCATGCGTTCACGCCCCAGCTCCCTGCCTGCGCTCGCGCTCCTGCTCCTGGCCTGCGGCCCTGTGGCCTGCGCGCAATCCGACCAGCGCTTCACCGCGGCCTGCATCGGTTTCTACAACATCGAGAACCTGTACGACACCATCGACTCGCCTGACACCGACGATGCCGAGTTCCTTCCCGGCGGACCGAAGCTGTGGAACGCCGCCCGGTACCGCACCAAGATCGAGAAGATGGGGCGCGTGATCGGCGAGTTGGGTCGCGATGTGCATCCGGACGGGGTGCATGTGATCGGGCTCGCCGAGGTGGAGAACCGCCGCGTGCTGGAGGACCTGGTGAAGGCCGAGGCCATCGCCAAGCGGGGCTACCGCATCGTGCATGAGGACGGTCCCGACCGGCGCGGCGTGGACGTGGCCCTGCTGTACGACCCTCACTATTTCACGTTGCTGAACCACCGCAGCATACCCTTGGTGGACCCCGTGGACACGGCGTTCCGCACGCGCGCCCAGCTTGTGGTGAGCGGGATCATGGACGGTGACACGGTGCACGTGATCGTGGCGCACTGGCCCAGCCGGCGTGGTGGCGAAAAGCGCTCGCAGCCCAAACGCATGCTGGCCGCCAAGCTGGGCCGGGCCCTCATCGATTCGCTGCAGCGGCGGGATCCGGGCGCACGGGTGATCTACATGGGCGACCTGAACGACGACCCGGTGGACAAGAGCGTGCGGGGCGGACTGATGACGGTCGCGCGCCCGGAGCAGGCCACCGGCCGCTCGCTGTTCAACCCCATGGAGCCGCTCTACGAAAAGGGCATCGGCTCACTCGCCTGGCGCGACTCCTGGAACCTCTTCGACCAGATCATCGTGACACCCTCGCTCGCGGCGCGCGCGGATGACCGCTACCGCTATTACGGTGTGCGCGTGTTCAACGAACCCTACCTGCGTCAGCAGGAAGGTCCGTTCAGCGGGTACCCCTTCCGCACCTTCGTCGGTGACACATGGACGAATGGATGGAGCGACCACTTCCCGGTGTACATCATCCTCGTGCGCCCGGTTCCCTGAGCGCGCATCCTCCGCGAGGTGGCTTGAACGGCAAGGGCCCCGGACGTCATGGTCCGGGGCCCTTGCCGTTCATGGATGCGGGTCAGCGCACCACCGGGAAGCTCACACGCCCAAGCGCGTCAGCGCGGCGCACCAGCAGGGTGTACAGCCCTTGCTGGAGCCCCGTGACCGGGAGCGTGTTGCGCAGGGCGCTGAAGGAGCCCTCGAGCACGGCACGCCCGGAGGCGTCAAGTACCTGATAACGCACACCCGGCACCGGCACGTCCACCGTCAGCACGTCGGTGGCGGGTACCGGCCACACCCGCGTGGCGGCCAGCAGCTGCTCGTCGAGCCCGGTGGATATCGCGACATCGGCGGCGAAGCGCGGCTCGATCTTCCACTCGCTGAAGCTGTACGACACCAGGCCGGTGACATCGTAGTTCACACCGAGCGTCGGGGTGTAGGCGTACATCAGGTCATTGACAAGCACGGCGCCCGAGCCGTCGTCGATCGTCCACTGGCCGAAGTTGTTGGCGATGTCGTCGTTGGTGCAATCGGCGTTGGTCACCTGCACCAGCATACCCTCCCATTGCTCCTGACCCACCACGCCGGTGGTGGCCGATAGGACATCCACGGGATTGCCGGGCGACACGATGTTCACGTTGGCGGCATCGCTGAGCTGGGTCTGGTCGAAGTACTCCTCCACGAGGGCCGTGAGGGTGAGGCTGTCACCCAGGGCCACCGGGGAGCTGTCGAACACGAAGATGCCGGTCCAGGGGCCGGAACCGCTTTGCAGCCAGTAGCCGTTCGTGGCCACACCGCAGACCACCCCCCCGGTGTTCACCGTCTGGCCCACCAGGAGCGAGGCTCCGTTCGGGTCGGTCGTGTTCTGGATCTGATAGATGCTCGCATCGGTGGGCGGGTTCACCGCACCGGTCCAGATGCGCACGCTGTCCACTTCCAGGTGGCCGCTGGCCGCCACCGTGTTGCGCACACTGAGGATGAACTCGCCATTGATCGTATCGTTGTCCGCCACGATCTGCTGCGAGTAAGGTGTCCAGCTCGTGGTGTTCACGGTGATATAGGGGTTGTAAGGCGCATAGCCGAAGCCGGTGGCGCGGCCATCGAAGAGGCCGGTGCGGATCTCCCCGTTGCCCCGGGCATAGAAGCTGATGTTGTAGGCCGTGCCGGTGGTCACGCTCTGGCTGGTGGTGGTGAAGCGCTTGTGTGTGCTGGTGGCGCTCACCAGACGGACGGCGTAGGTGCCGAACTGGATGTTCTGGTCGGCCTGCTGGATGCTGTCGGCCGCAAGGTTGGTCTTGCTGCCCACCCAGCCATCGGGCACGTTGCCGGTCCAGCTCTCGAAGCTGGTGGCCACGATCGTCTGCGCCTGGGCGGTAAGCCCCAGCAGCAGTGCAGTAAGGAGGGTAATGTGTTTCATCGGAGAGGGGTTAGAGGGTGCGGAAGAGAGCGGGTCAGTTGTCGGTGATCACGATGTCGTCCAGGTTCCAACGCCGGCCATCGGTATCAGAGCCGGTGTATTTGAAGGCCAGGCGGAAATTGCCACTGATGTACGGGGTGAGGTCAAGGCCTCCCGAAGGGGTCCACGTGGCATTGGTGGCCAGGGCCGGGCTCAGGGCCGTCCATGTGGCCGTGGACGGGGCGCCACCGGTGTAATTGGTGCTCACCAGCACCTCCAGGGGTGCTCCGGAGAAGGCCACCGAGGTCTCGAAGTTGAGCAGCGGGGCGTTGGCGGCGCTCAGGTTGACGGCCGGGCTGATGAGCCAGGTCTCACACGCGGAATACACCCCCCCGCTGTTGTTGGTGATCGACCCATAGCCGGCCGAGGCCGACCAACCCACGGAGCCGCTCACCTGCTGTTGGGTCCAGCCGCCGGAGGTGGTGCTGCCATCCTCGAAATCCTTCAGCAGCAACTGGAGGCCGAAGGCACCGCAGCGTGGGCCGGAGAGCTGCACCAGCGACAGGTCGTGCGCGAAGAGCTGCATGTCGCTGCCGAACTGGCCCACCACCGCAGTGAAGGATCCGTTTCCCTGTGGCAGCACCTGGGCCGCGAAGTTGGCATAGCCGCTGGTCCGGACGATGATCGTGTTGCCATCGCAATCCTCAAGCGTGCGGTTCACGCTGCTCTGGTTGATGGCATCGCTCCAGGTGGTGACCCCGTTGGCCTCGTCCGCGATGAACTGCACGCTGTCCAGCCGGATCAACTGGCCCTGAAGCGCGGGGGTGATCTGGGCGACGGACACCACCTTGGGCGCCACGGGCACGAGGGTCTCCTGCTTCACCACGTTGTTGTCCACATCCACCGAGTCGAGCTGGAGCAGGCCTGCATAGCTGCTGAGGGTGACACCCTTGAGGTAGATGCGGATGCGGTCGCCGGTGTACAGTCCGCCACTGTTCCTTAGGCGCAGCACGATGCCCGCGGTATCGTCCTGCATGTAGATGTTCTTGTAAAGGTTGCCGTTGGTCTCATCGGCGGTGACCACGCCGTACACCGACGAGTCGCCCGTGAAACGATGAGGCAGGTAGGCGAAGGTGGTGGCATGCAGGTCGCGCAGCCGCTTGATGCTGAGCACGGAGCCCGTGGGCAGGGTGCGTTCCGGCGGGGTGTCAAGCTCCTTGTCGCAGCCGCTCAACAGCAGCATCAAGGCCAGGCCGGTGGCGGCTGACAGGGTATGGGTCAGGTGCTTCATGATCAGAAACCGATGCTCAGCATGGCGAAGTAGGTGCGACCGAACAGGTAGCTCAGGCGCGGGGGGAACTTGTCGATGTCCATCCGTTCGTACCGCAGCTGTTCGAAGCCGCCCACGACGAAGTCCTGGTTGTTCAGCAGGTTGCTCACGGACACGTTCAGGGCGATGCGGTACTTGCGCTGCACCAACCACGACTTGCCGCCGAACAGGTCCAGGGTGAAGGCGTTGTCGAGCTTGGTCTGCTCCAGCAGTTCGTTCCACTGCGGGTCCTCCACCACCAGGCCTTCGAGGGCCTCGGCGGTACGTCGGTCCGGGTTCGGGTCCAGGTAGATGTCGGCGAAGTAGTTCGCCGTCAAGCTGATGAACCAGAACTTGGGGCTGTTGTACCGGAGGCCGAGCGAGCCGGCGGTCTGGGGCATCCCGCCCACGCGGTAGTTGGTCCAGTACACGGTCCGATCGGTGGCGAACACCTCCTCGCTGTTGTCCCGGGTGATGGTGGCCTGTGGACGGCTTGTGTACACGAACCGGCCGGTGCCGAGCACGGCGTTCACGCTGAGCGTGGAGGTGACGTTCGCTTCCAGGCCCAGCTCCAGGCCGGTGTGCCGTTGGTCCACCCCGCGCATGGTGTAGTTCACCAAGGTGAGGTACTCGTCGTGGAAGAACGAGCGGGCCCACACCTGATCGGCGATGTTGGCGAAGTACGCGGTGGCGCGTCCCTTGAGCCGGGGGAAGCGCACCACGTAGCTCAGGTCGGCGCTGGTCACCTTCTCGGTGGTGAGGCCGGGCACCACGGCATCACGGGTGCGTGGCGACAGATAGGCCCAGCGGGCCAGTGGCGGACGCGTGAGGTAGGCCCCGTTGAGGGTGACGAACTGCCGGCCGCTGAACTTGTACACCACGCCGGCCTTCAGGCCGTAATGAAGGAAGCCCTGCACCTCCGACCTGCCGAACGAGTTGTCCGGGAAGCGGCCGTTGACCATGAAGCCTTCCCGGAAGAACGACTGGTGTCCCAGCATCCCGGACACATAGGCCTCCACCTGCTGCCAGCGGCGCTCGAACTGCACGAAACCCGTGGCCTGGCGCACATGCATGTCGTAGTCGTGCCCGAACCGCTCGCCCACGGTGATCACCGCGTTGGGGCGGTTGAGGTCGTTCTGCGCCACGGCGGGATCGGCGGACACCTGATCGGCGAACTGGTCCACATCCACCCAGAAGTCGCCGCCGAGCAGGTCGTCCACCACGCGGTAATTGTGCGTCACATGGTCGTGATACCCCAGGCTGGCGGTGAGCTGTGTGCGCTCATCCAGGGCTTTGGACCACACGCTGTTGAGGCCGAAGCGGCGCGGGTCGTTGCGCTGGTCCTCCACGATGTACTTGCTGCGGTTGCCGGTGATGTTGAGGCCGGCGATGCCATCGGCGTTCTGCACCGTGTACAGGTTCTTGCTGTTGGCGAAATAGAGCTGGTCCCAATCGATCTGGCCGGTGCTTCCGTTCTGCCAGGCCTCGGTGAGGCGCGCGGCCTCCGCGGGATCCGTCTCCGTGTAGTAGCTGGGCAGGTAGCGGTAGTAATCCGGGCGCGGGTCCCGCGCATCGAACCAGTTGATGTTGGTCTGTGCGTCACGCCCGGCGGTGTAATAGAGGCTCGTGGTCCAGGTGGTGTGTTCGTCCGGGGTGAAGTAGTGCGTGAGGATGGCCATCGGCTTATGGTCATAGCTCACGCGGGCGTTCCGCTTCTCGCCGTTCTGATAGCCCCAGAAGGGGTTGTAGTAGTTGTCGCCGGTGAGGTCGTAGGCCTCCTGCACGGCGAGGCCCTGGCGGCCCTGGCGGATGGGGGCGCCGAAGCCGGTGAAGCCGATGCGATGCCGGTCGTTCAGCTTCTTCTCCACGCTGAGGAAGTAGGCCGCGGCGTTGAAGAAGGTGCCTTCGGCGTACCCCTCGTTGGCGTAGCGCCAGCTGGCGGAGGCGCTCACCGCCCAGCCGTTCTTCATCATCCCGGTGCTGTGGGTCAGCATCACCCGATGGTCGTAGGCGCGGTTGCTGAGGGCGTAGGAGATGCGCGTGCCGCGGCGCTGATCGCTGGCCCGGGCATTGATGGCCGAATACCCGCCGATGCCGGCGAACACCAGGCGCGAGGCCGACAGGCCGGTACGGATCTCCATGTAGCGCGTCACATCGTTCAGGCCGCCCCATTGGCTCCACGTGGCCCAGCCGGCCTCCGGGTCGTTCACCATGATGCCGTTGATGAGCACCGAGGTGTTCTCCCCGTCGAGCCCGCGGATCCGGAAGCGCGCCGGCCCCCAGCTCAAGCCTGCGGTGGAGGCGAACACATCACGGGATGACTGCAGGATGCCTGAGATGTCCTGGGAACCGAGCTCGGACTCCAGATCGCTGGAGGTGACCGTGTACACCGGCACACGCTCCTGCATGGCACCTGATGAGTCCCGACGCACCCCGATGTCCAGGGAGTCCACGACCTGGGCGGAGAGGGAGCTGGGAAGAGCAAGGAGCAGAAGGGAGAAGGCGAGCGAACCGGACACCGGCTTGACGCGTCCTAACGTCCCCAAGGGTCGAATGGCCGGCTTCACACGATCGGATAAGGGCGGCAAAAGTACGGTTTGCCCGCCGCATCCCCGGGTTACGGGGATGTTAACGATGGCCCCTCCGGGTTCGACGTCGTTCAACACGGCGCTGTGCATGACAAGTCACTGGATTTCAGCGACTACAAACCGTACCTTCGCCGGTTGACCCGCAGGCGCTCCTGCCCCACCCATGAGGCACCCCATCCTCCCTTGGCCACCGACGCTCCGCCTGGCGGGCGCAGTGCTTGCCTTGGCACTGGGTGGCCCGGTCGGCGCGAACCACTACTCCGGGGGCAGCATCACCTACGAGTGTTTGGGCGGCAACCAGTACTTGGTGAACCTGGACCTTTTCGTGGACTGCTCCGGGGTGGACCCGATCCCGCAGAACCTGACCTTCCAGAGTGATTGCGGCACCACGTTCACGCTGAACGCGCTCCCGGTCCCGCCGGGTACGGAGGTGTCGCAGCTCTGCCCCTCCTCCCTGCCCAACAGCACCTGCAATGGCGGGGCCCTTCCAGGCATCGAGCACTACCAGTTCCAGACGGTGGTGAACCTGGCCGCCTGCGACGACTGGACGATCAGCTGGTCGATCTGCTGCCGGAACACGACGGTGAACCTGGTGGGCACACCGGGCATGTATCTGGAGGCCGTCCTGGACAACGCCACGGCCCCGTGCAACAACTCGCCGGTCTTCTCCGACCTGTCCATCCCATACGTGTGCGCAGGCCAGACGGTCAACTATAACTACGGGGTCACCGAACCGGATGGGAACACCATGGTGTTCTCGCTGATCAATGCACGGTTCGCGGCGCCGGCACCCACCGCCGTACTATATGCGGGAGCGTATACCGGAGCTGCTCCGATCAACGGGATCACGCTTGATCCGACCACCGGCCAGCTCACCTTCAATGCCGCCCTTCAGGGCAATTACGTGGTCACGGTGCTGGTGCAGGAATTCGATGCCAACGGGGTCCTCATCGGTTCGGTCATGCGCGATCAGATGTTCGTGGTGATGAACTGCACGGGCGATGCGCCCACCACGGCAGGGCTCGTGAACAACACGGCAGGGCTTCTCCTCGGAAGCAATTCGATCGAGGTCTGCGACGGGGAGGCGTTCTGCGTGGACGTGGTCTTCGTCGATGCGGATCCCGGCACGGTGCTGACCTTGACCTCCAACGCGACCGCCCTGCTGCCCGGAGCCACCTTCACGGTCACAGGCACGAATCCGTCAACGGGCACGCTTTGCTGGACGGGTGACATCTCCAATACACCGGTGAACGTGTATGTGGAGGCCAGTGATGGGAATTGCCCCATCGAGAACGTCGCATCCACCTCCATCAACATCATCTCCACCCAGGGCGGTGGTCCGTTACCGGATGCCGGAACGAACGGGGTCCTGAACCTCTGCGCCACCAGCGGCAATGCGAACCTGTTCGCCAGCCTGGGTGGCACACCGGACGCAGGCGGCACCTGGCAGGGACCGGGCGGTGTGCCGCACAGCGGCACCTTCGTACCGGGTACCGATCCGGCCGGGCTCTACACCTACACGGTCGGGAACTCGTGCCTGAACGCGACGGCCACGGTGAACGTGGTCGTGAACCCGGCGACCAACGCCGGCACCAACGGCAACCTCACGGTCTGCAGCGATGGGGCTGCGGTGAGCCTCTTCGCACAGCTGGGTGGCGCCCCACAGGCCGGCGGTGCCTGGGCCGGACCCAGCCCGGTGGTGGGCGGCGCCTACGACCCGGCCACCATGACGCCCGGCGTGTACACCTACACGGTGAACGGCGTGGCGCCCTGCACCAACGCCCAGGCCACCGTCACTGTCGTGGAGAACCCGGCGACCAACGCCGGCACCAACGGCAACCTCACGGTCTGCAGCGATGGCGCCGCGGTGAGCCTCTTCGCCCAGCTGGGTGGCGCCCCACAGGCCGGCGGTGCCTGGGCCGGACCCAGCCCGGTGGTGGGCGGTGCCTACGACCCGGCCACCATGACGCCCGGCGTGTACACCTACACGGTGAACGGCGTGGCGCCCTGCACCAACGCCCAGGCCACCGTCACTGTCGTGGAGAACCCGGCGACCAACGCCGGCACCAACGGCAACCTCACGGTCTGCAGCGATGGCGCTGCGGTGAGCCTCTTCGCCCAGCTGGGTGGCGCCCCACAGGCCGGCGGTGCCTGGGCCGGACCCAGCCCGGTGGTGGGCGGCGCCTACGACCCGGCCACCATGACGCCTGGCGTCTACACCTACACGGTGAACGGCGTGGCGCCCTGCACCAACGCCCAGGCCACCGTCACTGTCGTGGAGAACCCGGCGACCAACGCCGGCACCAACGGCAACCTCACGGTCTGCAGCGATGGCGCCGCGGTGAGCCTCTTCGCCCAGCTGGGTGGCGCCCCACAGGCCGGCGGCAGCTGGACCGATCCGCTGGGCAACGCGCACAACGGCAGCTTCGATCCGGCGGTGGATGCGGCCGGTTTCTACACCTACACCCTCGCTGCGGTGGCACCCTGCCTCGGCGACTTCAGCACCGTTACGGTCACCGTGACCTCGACGCCGGATGCTGGTGTGGATGGCGCGATCACCGTGTGCGACCAGGGCGCGGCCGTGGGCCTCTTTGCGCAGTTGGGCGGCACACCCGATGCCGGCGGCAGCTGGACCGATCCGCTCGGCAACGCGCACAGCGGTTCCTTCGATCCCAGCACCGACCCAGCAGGCGTTTACACCTACACCCTCGCTGCGTTGGCGCCCTGCCTCGGCGATGCGAGCACTGTCACGGTCACCGTGACCTCGACGCCGGATGCTGGTGTGGACGGTGCGATCACCGTGTGCGACCAAGGTGCTGCCGTGGGGCTCTTCGCGCAGTTGGGCGGCACGCCCGATGCCGGCGGCAGCTGGACCGATCCCTTGGGCAACGCGCACAGCGGCAGCTTCGATCCGGGCACTGATCAAGCAGGTGTCTACACCTACACGCTGGCGGCCACCGCGCCGTGCCTGGGCGATGCGAGCACCGTCACGGTCACCGTCACCAGCACGCCGGACGCTGGTGCGGACGGCGCGATCACCGTCTGCGACCAAGGCGCGGCCGTGGGGCTCTTCGCGCAGTTGGGCGGCACGCCCGATGCCGGCGGCACCTGGACCGATCCGCTGGGCAACGCGCACAGCGGCAGCTTCGATCCGAGCACCGATGCGGCCGGCGTCTACACCTACACCCTCGCTGCGTTGGCGCCCTGCCTGGGCGATGCGAGCACCGTCACGGTCACCGTCACGAGCACACCGGACGCTGGTGCGGATGGCGCGATCACCGTGTGCGACCAGGGTGCGGCCGTGGGCCTCTTCGCGCAGCTCGGCGGCACGCCCGATGCCGGCGGCAGCTGGACCGATCCGCTCGGCAACGCGCACAGCGGTTCCTTCGATCCCAGCACCGATGCGGCCGGTGTCTACACCTACACCCTCGCTGCGTTGGCGCCCTGCCTGGGTGATGCGAGCACCGTCACGGTCACCGTCACGAGCACACCGGACGCTGGTGTGGACGGCGCGATCACCGTCTGCGACCAAGGCGCGGCCGTGGGCCTCTTCGCGCAGCTCGGCGGCACGCCCGATGCCGGTGGCAGCTGGACCGATCCCCTCGGCAACGCACACAGCGGTTCCTTCGATCACAGCACCGATGCGGCCGGTGTCTACACCTACACCCTCGCTGCGTTGGCGCCCTGCCTGGGTGATGCGAGCACCGTCACGGTCACCGTCACGAGCACACCGGACGCTGGTGTGGACGGCGCGATCACCGTCTGCGACCAGGGTGCGGCCGTGGGCCTCTTCGCGCAGCTCGGCGGCACGCCCGATGCCGGCGGCAGCTGGACCGATCCGCTCGGCAACGCGCACAGCGGCAGCTTTGATCCGGCGGTGGATGCGGCCGGTGTCTACACCTACACGCTGGCGGCCACCGCGCCGTGCCTGGGTGATGCGAGCACCATCACGGTCACCGTGACCTCGACGCCGGAAGCTGGCGTGGATGGCGCGATCACCGTCTGCGACCAGGGTGCGGCGGTGGGCCTCTTCGCGCAGCTGGGCGGCACGCCCGATGCCGGCGGCAGCTGGACCGATCCGCTCGGCAACGCGCACAGCGGCAGCTTCGATCCGAGTACCGATGCGGCCGGTGTCTACACCTACACGCTGGCGGCCACCGCGCCGTGCCTGGGTGATGCGAGCACCATCACGGTCACCGTGACCTCGACGCCGGAAGCTGGCGTGGATGGCGCGATCACCGTCTGCGACCAGGGTGCGGCGGTGGGCCTCTTCGCGCAGCTGGGCGGCACGCCCGATGCCGGCGGCAGCTGGACCGATCCGCTCGGCAACGCGCACAGCGGCAGCTTCGATCCGAGTACCGATGCGGCCGGTGTCTACACCTACACCCTCGCTGCGTTGGCGCCCTGCCTCGGTGATGCGAGCACCGTCACGGTCACCGTGACCTCGACGCCGGACGCTGGTGTCGATGGCGCGATCACCGTGTGCGACCAGGGTGCTGCCGTGGGGCTCTTCGCGCAGCTCGGCGGCACGCCCGATGCCGGCGGCAGCTGGACCGATCCGCTCGGCAACGCACACAGCGGCAGCTTCAATCCCAGCACCGACCCAGCAGGCGTTTACACCTACACCCTCGCTGCGTTGGCGCCGTGCCTCGGTGACTTCAGCACCGTCACGGTCACAGTGACCTCGACGCCGGACGCTGGTGTCGATGGCGCGATCACCGTCTGCGACCAAGGTGCTGCCGTGGGGCTCTTCGCGGAGCTCGGCGGCACGCCCGATGCCGGCGGCAGCTGGACCGATCCGCTCGGCAACGCACACAGCGGCAGCTTCGATCCCAGCACCGACCCAGCAGGCGTTTACACCTACACCCTCGCTGCGTTGGCGCCGTGCCTCGGTGACTTCAGCACCGTCACGGTCACAGTGACCTCGACGCCGGACGCTGGTGTCGATGGCGCGATCACCGTCTGCGACCAAGGTGCTGCCGTGGGGCTCTTCGCGGAGCTCGGCGGCACGCCCGATGCCGGCGGCAGCTGGACCGATCCGCTCGGCAACGCACACAGCGGCAGCTTCGATCCCAGCACCGACCCAGCAGGCGTTTACACCTACACCCTCGCTGCGTTGGCGCCCTGCCTCGGTGATGCGAGCACCGTCACGGTCACCGTGACCTCTACGCCGGACGCTGGTGTCGATGGTGCGATCACCGTGTGTGACCAAGGCGCGGCCGTGGGGCTCTTCGCGCAGCTCGGCGGCACGCCTGATGCCGGCGGCACCTGGACCGATCCGCTCGGCAACGCGCACAGCGGCAGCTTCGATCCCAGTACCGACCCTGCAGGTGTGTACACCTACACCCTCGCTGCGGTGGCGCCCTGCCTCGGCGACTTCAGCACCGTCACGGTCACCGTGACCTCGACGCCGGACGCTGGTGCGGACGGCGCGATCACCGTGTGCGACCAGGGTGCGGCCGTGGGCCTCTTCGCGCAGCTCGGCGGCACGCCCGATGCCGGCGGCAGCTGGACCGATCCGCTCGGCAACGCGCACAGCGGTTCCTTCGATCCCAGCACCGATGCGGCCGGTGTCTACACCTACACCCTCGCTGCGTTGGCGCCCTGCCTGGGTGATGCGAGCACCGTCACGGTCACCGTCACGAGCACACCGGACGCTGGTGTGGACGGCGCGATCACCGTCTGCGACCAAGGCGCGGCCGTGGGCCTCTTCGCGCAGCTCGGCGGCACGCCCGATGCCGGTGGCAGCTGGACCGATCCCCTCGGCAACGCACACAGCGGTTCCTTCGATCACAGCACCGATGCGGCCGGTGTCTACACCTACACCCTCGCTGCGTTGGCGCCCTGCCTGGGTGATGCGAGCACCGTCACGGTCACCGTCACGAGCACACCGGACGCTGGTGTGGACGGCGCGATCACCGTCTGCGACCAGGGTGCGGCCGTGGGCCTCTTCGCGCAGCTCGGCGGCACGCCCGATGCCGGCGGCAGCTGGACCGATCCGCTCGGCAACGCGCACAGCGGCAGCTTTGATCCGGCGGTGGATGCGGCCGGTGTCTACACCTACACGCTGGCGGCCACCGCGCCGTGCCTGGGTGATGCGAGCACCATCACGGTCACCGTGACCTCGACGCCGGAAGCTGGCGTGGATGGCGCGATCACCGTCTGCGACCAGGGTGCGGCGGTGGGCCTCTTCGCGCAGCTGGGCGGCACGCCCGATGCCGGCGGCAGCTGGACCGATCCGCTCGGCAACGCGCACAGCGGCAGCTTCGATCCGAGTACCGATGCGGCCGGTGTCTACACCTACACGCTGGCGGCCACCGCGCCGTGCCTGGGTGATGCGAGCACCATCACGGTCACCGTGACCTCGACGCCGGATGCTGGTGTCGATGGCGCGATCACCGTGTGCGACCAGGGTGCTGCCGTGGGGCTCTTCGCGGAGCTTGGCGGCACGCCCGATGCCGGCGGCAGCTGGACCGATCCGCTCGGCAACGCGCACAGCGGTTCCTTCGATCCCAGCACCGATGCGGCCGGTGTCTACACCTACACGCTGGCGGCCACCGCGCCGTGCCTGGGTGATGCGAGCACCATCACGGTCACCGTGACCTCGACGCCGGATGCTGGTGTCGATGGCGCGATCACCGTGTGCGACCAGGGCGCCGCCGTGGGGCTCTTCGCGCAGCTCGGCGGCACGCCCGATGCCGGCGGCAGCTGGACCGATCCCCTCGGCAACGCGCACAGCGGTTCCTTCGATCCGAGCACCGATGCGGCCGGTGTCTACACCTACACGCTGGCGGCCACCGCGCCCTGCCTCGGCGATGCGAGCACCGTCACGGTCACCGTCACCAGCACACCTGATGCGGGCATCGACGGTGCGGTCACCGTCTGCGACCAAGGCGCCGCCGTGGGGCTCTTCGCGCAGCTCGGCGGCACGCCCGATGCCGGCGGCACCTGGACCGATCCCCTCGGCAACGCACACAGCGGTTCCTTCGATCCGGGCACCGATCAGGCAGGCATCTACACCTACACCCTCGCTGCGTTGGCGCCCTGCCTCGGCGATGCGAGCACCGTCACGGTCACCGTCACCAGCACACCTGATGCGGGCATCGACGGTGCGGTCACCGTCTGCGACCAAGGCGCCGCCGTGGGGCTCTTCGCGCAGCTCGGCGGCACGCCCGATGCCGGTGGCGCCTGGACCGATCCCCTCGGCAACGCACACAGCGGTTCCTTCGATCCGGGCACCGATCAGGCAGGCATCTACACCTACACCCTCGCTGCGTTGGCGCCCTGCCTCGGGGATGCGAGCACCGTCACGGTCACCGTCACCAGCACACCTGATGCGGGCATCGACGGTGCGATCACCGTCTGCGATCAGGGCGCGGCCGTGGGGCTCTTCGCGCAGCTCGGCGGCACACCCAATGCCGGCGGCACCTGGACCGATCCCTCGGCAACGCGCACAGCGGGAGCTTCGATCCGAGCACCGACGCTGCGGGCGTGTACACGTACATACTGGCGGCCACCGCACCGTGCTTGGGTGATGCGAGCACCGTCACGGTCACCGTCACGAGCACGCCGGACGCTGGTGTGGACGGTGCGATCACGGTTTGTGATGCGGGTGCGGCCGTCGGGCTCTTCGCGCAACTCGGCGGCACGCCCGATGCCGGTGGCAGCTGGACCGATCCCCTCGGCAACGCGCACAGCGGCAGCTTTGATCCGAGCACCGATCAGGCAGGCATCTACACCTACACCCTCGCTGCGTTGGCGCCCTGCCTCGGCGATGCCAGCACCGTCACGGTCACCATCACGAGCACGCCGGACGCTGGTATCGATGGTGCGATCACCGTCTGCGACCAAGGCGCGGCCGTGGGCCTCTTCGCGCAGCTGGGCGGCACGCCCGATGCCGGCGGCAGCTGGACCGATCCCCTCGGCAACGCGCACAGCGGCAGCTTTGATCCGAGCACCGATGCGGCCGGTGTCTACACCTACACCCTTGCTGCGTTGGCGCCCTGCCTCGGCGACTTCAGCACCGTCACGGTCACCGTCACAAGCACGCCCGATGCGGGCATCGACGGTGCTGTCACCGTCTGCGACCAGGGCGCCGCCGTGGGGCTCTTCGCGCAGCTCGGCGGCACACCCGATGCCGGTGGCAGCTGGACCGATCCGCTCGGCAACGCGCACAGCGGTTCGTTCGATCCGGGCACCGATGCGGCCGGTGTCTACACCTACACCCTTGCTGCGTTGGCGCCCTGCCTCGGCGACTTCAGCACCGTCACGGTCACCGTCACAAGCACGCCCGATGCGGGCATCGACGGTGCTGTCACCGTCTGCGACCAGGGCGCCGCCGTGGGGCTCTTCGCGCAGCTCGGCGGCACGCCCGATGCCGGCGGCACCTGGACCGATCCCCTCGGCAATGCGCACAGCGGGAGCTTCGATCCGAGCACCGACGCTGCGGGCGTGTACACGTACATACTGGCGGCCACCGCACCGTGCTTGGGTGATGCGAGCACCGTCACGGTCACCGTCACGAGCACGCCGGACGCTGGTATCGATGGTGCGATCACGGTTTGTGATGCGGGTGCGGCGGTCGGCCTCTTCGCGCAGCTCGGCGGCACACCCGATGCTGGCGGCACCTGGACCGATCCCCTCGGCAACGCGCACAGCGGTTCCTTCGATCCGGGCACCGATCAGGCAGGCATCTACACCTACACCCTCGCTGCGTTGGCGCCCTGCCTCGGGGATGCGAGCACCGTCACGGTCACCGTCACCAGCACACCCGATGCGGGCATCGACGGTGCGATCACCGTCTGCGATCAGGGCGCGGCCGTGGGGCTCTTCGCGCAGCTCGGCGGCACACCCAATGCCGGCGGCACCTGGACCGATCCCCTCGGCAACGCGCACAGCGGGAGCTTCGATCCGAGCACCGACGCTGCGGGCGTGTACACGTACATACTGGCGGCCACCGCACCGTGCTTGGGTGATGCGAGCACCGTCACGGTCACCGTCACGAGCACGCCGGACGCTGGTGTGGACGGTGCGATCACGGTTTGTGATGCGGGTGCGGCCGTCGGGCTCTTCGCGCAACTCGGCGGCACGCCCGATGCCGGTGGCAGCTGGACCGATCCCTCGGCAACGCGCACAGCGACAGCTTTGATCCGAGCACCGATCAGGCAGGCATCTACACCTACACCCTCGCTGCGTTGGCGCCCTGCCTCGGCGATGCCAGCACCGTCACGGTCACCATCACGAGCACGCCGGACGCTGGTATCGATGGTGCGATCACCGTCTGCGACCAAGGCGCGGCCGTGGGCCTCTTCGCGCAGCTGGGCGGCACGCCCGATGCCGGCGGCAGCTGGACCGATCCCCTCGGCAACGCGCACAGCGGCAGCTTTGATCCGAGCACCGATCAGGCAGGCATCTACACCTACACCCTCGCTGCGTTGGCGCCCTGCCTCGGCGATGCCAGCACCGTCACGGTCACCATCACGAGCACGCCGGACGCTGGTATCGATGGTGCGATCACCGTCTGCGACCAAGGCGCGGCCGTGGGCCTCTTCGCGCAGCTGGGCGGCACGCCCGATGCCGGCGGCAGCTGGACCGATCCCCTCGGCAACGCGCACAGCGGCAGCTTTGATCCGAGCACCGATGCGGCCGGTGTCTACACCTACACCCTTGCTGCGTTGGCGCCCTGCCTCGGCGACTTCAGCACCGTCACGGTCACCGTCACAAGCACACCGGACGCTGGCGTGGATGGCGCGATCACCGTGTGTGATCAGGGTGCGGCGGTGGGCCTTTTCGCGCAGCTCGGTGGCACGCCCGATGCCGGCGGCAGCTGGACCGATCCGCTCGGCAACGCGCACAGCGGCAGCTTTGATCCGGGCACTGATCAAGCAGGCGTCTACACCTACACCCTCGCTGCGCTGGCGCCCTGCCTCGGAGATGCGAGCACCGTCACGGTCACCGTGAGCTCGACGCCGGATGCTGGCATCGATGGCGCGATCACCGTGTGTGATCAGGGTGCGGCGGTGGGCCTTTTCGCGCAGCTCGGCGGCACGCCCGATGCCGGCGGCAGCTGGACCGATCCGCTCGGCAACGCGCACAGCGGCAGCTTTGATCCGGGCACTGATCAAGCAGGCGTCTACACCTACACCCTCGCTGCGCTGGCGCCCTGCCTCGGCGATGCGAGCACCGTCACGGTCACCGTGACCTCGACGCCGGACGCTGGTGTGGACGGCGCGATCACCGTCTGCGACCAGGGTGCGGCGGTGGGCCTTTTCGCGCAGCTCGGTGGCACGCCCGATGCCGGCGGCAGCTGGACCGATCCGCTCGGCAACGCGCACAGCGGCAGCTTTGATCCGGGCACTGATCAAGCAGGCGTCTACACCTACACCCTCGCTGCGCTGGCGCCCTGCCTCGGAGATGCGAGCACCGTCACGGTCACCGTCACGAGCACACCGGACGCTGGCGTGGATGGCGCGATCACCGTGTGTGATCAGGGTGCGGCGGTGGGCCTTTTCGCGCAGCTGGGCGGCACGCCCGATGCCGGCGGCAGCTGGACCGATCCGCTGGGCAACGCGCACAGCGGTTCCTTCGATCCCAGCACCGACCCTGCAGGTGTGTACACCTACACGGTACCTGCGACCGCACCCTGCCAATCGATGAGCAGCGTGGTGCTTGTCGCGGTGGAGGATGCTCCTGATGCGGGCTTGAACGGTGCGTTGACGGTCTGCGCCGGCGACCCGGCCGAGCTGCTGTTGCCCCAGTTGGGTGGCACGCCCGATGCGTCGGGCACGTGGACCGATCCGAACGGTACGGCTTTCGGCGGCCTGTTCGATCCCGGCGCCGACCCTGCGGGCACGTACACCTACAGCGTAGCGGGCATCGTATGCGCCGCGGCCATCGCCACGGTGCAGGTGACCGTGCTGGCCGGTCCGGATGCGGGTGCGGACAACACCCTTACGGTGTGTTCCACGGGAGCGGTCACGGACCTCTTCACCGCCTTGGGCGGCACACCGGATCCGGGCGGCACATGGACCGATCCGAACGGCGGCGGTTCCAGCTCCAGCTTCGACCCCACCAACGATCAGGCCGGCACCTACACCTATACAGTGAGCGGCAACGGCCAATGCCCGGATGACGCGGCCACGGTGACCGTCGTGGTGCAACCCGCCGCCTTCGCCGGCACAGCGGGTGCGCTGAGCCTGTGCTCGAACGGTGTGGTGACCGACCTCTTCGCCCTGCTGGGTGGCAGCCCACAGCCAGGTGGCAGCTGGACCGACCCGAACGGTGCGCCCATTGGGTCCTTCTTCGATCCCGCGACCGGCACACCGGGCACGTACACCTATCTGGTGAGCGGTCTGCTTCCCTGCCCCGATGCCAGCGCCACGGTGCTGGTGGACGTCACCGAGGCCCCTGACGCCGGCCAGGATGCCGTGGTGACCTTGTGTTCTGCGGACGGTCCGCTCGCGCTCACCGGCCTGTTGGGCGGATCACCCGACGCGGGCGGCACCTGGAACGGCCCGGGTGGAACGAGCATCGGCGCACAGGTGGATCCGGCCACCGCCGCGAACGGGAGTTACCTCTACGTGGTGGCCGCAGCAGCACCCTGCACGAACGATACGGCCGTCCTTGCTCTGACCGTCCAACAAGCGCCTGATGCCGGCACGGACAACACGGTGAGCGCCTGTGCGGACGCGGCCCTGATCGACCTCGCTCCCCTGCTGGGCCCTGATGCGGACGCGGGCGGCACCTGGACCGACCCGAACGGTCTGCCGATCACCGCGGTGATCGATCCGGCCTCGGCCATCAGCGGCATCTACATCTACACCGTGAACGGCGCGCCGCCCTGCACCGACGCGCTCGCCACGGTGCAGGTCTCGATCATTCCCGTCCCCGACCCGCAGGTCTTCATCACCCTGAGCGATGGATGCGCCCCCGCACTGGCGGACCTGAGCACCGACCATCAGGGCCCGGGCAGCTTCCAGTGGGATCTGGGCAACGGCCTCACATCGGACAGCGCGACCGTCACAGGGGTGCTGTACGATCAGCCGGGCACCTACACCATCACCCTCACCATCGATGCGGGCAATGGCTGCAGCACCACGGTGGACCTGCAGGACGCCGTGGCGGTGTTCGAGCGGCCGGAAGCGGCCTTCACGATGCTGCCGCCCGTGGTGAGCACCCTGGACCCGTCGGTGTACTTCAACAACACGAGCACGGGAGCCTCGGCCTACAGCTGGGACTTCGGCGGCCTGGGCAGCTCCACCGCCACCGATCCGGTGTTCGACTTCCCGGACGCCCTGGAGGGGCTCTACGACATCTGTTTGGTCGCGTACGCTGCGCCCACCTGCGCGGACACGGTGTGCCAGCCCATCACGGTATCGCCCGAACTGGTGGTGAACGTGCCGAACGCTTTCACACCGGATGGCGACAACACGAACGACACGTTCAAGCCGGTGACGATCGGGGTGGACCCGGACCAGTACGTCTTCCGCATCACCGACCGCTGGGGCCAGGTGCTGTTCAGCACCAACGATCCAGAAGGCGCATGGGACGGCCGGTACCCCAATGGTGAGGAGGTGCAGCAGGGGGTGTACATCTGGCAGCTCGAGGCCAAGGGCAGTGCCACCACCGCCCGCATCGCCCGCACAGGCCATGTGACCCTGGTCCGATAGGTCCCCGGCTATCTTTGGCCCTCATCCTGCACGGTGCCCGAACGGCTGGTCATCATCCCCACGTACGACGAGCGCGAGAACATCCGGGAGATCCTGGACGCGGTGCTCGCCTTGTCGCCGGCGTTCCATGTGCTGGTGGTGGATGACAACAGCCCGGACGGCACGGCCGCGCTGGTGAAGGAGCACCGCGCCACCGACCCTTCGCGCATCCATCTGCTGGAACGCAGGGGCAAGCTGGGCCTGGGCACCGCGTACATCGCCGGCTTCAAGTGGGCGCTGCAGCACGGCTATGCGTACGTGTTCGAGATGGACGCCGACTTCAGCCACGACCCGAAGGACCTGCCCCGCCTCCATGCCGCGTGCGCGGAAGGCGGTGCGGACATGAGCGTGGGATCGCGCTACGTGAAGGGCGGCCGCGTGCACGACTGGAGCTGGGACCGCGTGCTGATGAGCAGCATGGCCTCCCTGTATGTGCGCGCCGTGCTCTGGCTGGGCGTGCGCGACACCACCGCGGGCTTCGTGTGCTACACCCGCCGCGTGCTGGAGGCGCTGCCCTTGGACGAGATCCGCTTCGTGGGCTACGCCTTCCAGATCGAGATGAAATACCGCGTGAAGCGCCTCGGCTTCCGCATCGCCGAAGTGCCCATCACCTTCCGCGACCGGCGCATGGGCAAGAGCAAGATGAGCATGGGCATCTTCAACGAAGCCTTCTTCGGCGTGCTGCAGATGCGCCGACGCATCCCATGAGCAGTTCCACCCTCATCCGCGGCGCCTCGGTGGTGAACGAGGGCCGCACCGTACAGGCCGACGTGCTGTTGCGCGGCGGCCGCATCGAACGCATCGCACCCGAAGGCATCGGTGCCGCCGCCGGGGCCCTCGACCTGGAGGCCACCGGGCATTGGTTGCTGCCGGGGGTGATCGACGACCAGGTCCACTTCCGCGAGCCCGGCCTTACGCACAAGGACGACATCGCGCACGGTTCGGCCGCTGCGGTCGCCGGGGGCGTCACCAGCTACATGGAGATGCCCAACACCCAGCCGCAGACCCTCACCCAGGAGCTGCTGGAGGAGAAATACCGCCTGGGCGCCACACGTTCGGTGGCCAACTACTCCTTCTACATGGGTGTGGGCAGCACCAACCTGGACGAGGTGCTGCGCACCGACCCCCGCACCGTGTGCGGCCTCAAGGCCTTCCTGGGCAGCAGCACCGGCGACATGGTGATCACCGACGAGCGCGTGCTGGACGAACTGTTCCGCAAGGCCCACATGCTGCTGGCGATCCACGCGGAGGACGATCCCACCATCAAGGCGGAGCTGGACAAGGCGCTGGCGCGCTACGGGCCGGACATCCCCATCACCGAGCACCCGCACATCCGCAGTGCCGAGGCCTGCCACCGCTGCAGCAGTGCCGCCGTGGAGCGCGCACGCGCGTTCGGCACCCGCCTCCATGTGCTGCACATCAGCACGGCGCGCGAGCTGGAGCTCTTCGAGCCGGGGCCCTTGGAAGGCAAGCGCATCACCGCCGAGGCCTGCGTGCACCACCTGTGGTTCGACGAGGAGGCCTACCGCAGCAAGGGCGCCCTGGTGAAGTGGAACCCCGCCATCAAGACGGCGGCCGACCGCGAGGCCATCCGTGCGGCCGTGCGCGAGGGCCGCATCGACGTGGTGGCCACGGACCACGCGCCGCACACCCTGGAGGAGAAGGCCCGGCCCTACACCCAGTGCCCCAGCGGTGGCCCGCTCATCCAGCACAGCCTCGTCGCCATGCTGGAGCTGGCCCGGCAGGGCGTGTTCACCGTGGAACAGGTGGTGGAGAAGCTCTGCCATGCACCGGCCCGGATGTTCGCCATCGCCGGACGCGGCCACATCCGCGAAGGCTACGCCGCCGACCTGGTGCTGGTGGACCCCGACGCACCGTGGACGGTGGACCGGGCCGGGCTGGAATACAAGTGCGGCTGGTCGCCCTTCGAGGGGCAGCGCTTCCACGCCCGCGTGCTGCGCACCTGGGTGAACGGCCACCTGGCCTATGCCGACGGACGCGTCCGGCACGAGGTCCGCGGCGAACGCCTGCGCTTCGACCGATGAGCGTCCTGCACATCATCCACGGCCGCCTGTTCCGTGCAGCGCTTCGGCCGCTGCACCTGCATCGATGGACGAAGGCCTGGCCCCTGCTTCTGGCCCTCTCCGCCTGCACACCTGAAGGGCCGCCGCCGGACGTGCTGCCGCGCGACCGCTTCGTCACCGTGCTCGCCGAGGCCCAGCTCATCGAGGCGCGCGTGAACCGCGAAGGCGCTGTGGAGCACCGCAGCAACGAACGGGTGGACGCGTACTACACCGAACTGTTCACCCGCGAGGGCATCACCCGCGAGCAGTTCCGCCACAGCTTCGACCACTACGCGCAGGACCCGGCCGTGCTGAAAGGCATCTACGGCGATGTGATCGCCGAGCTCAGCAAGCGCAAGGACGAGGCCATGAACGCACGGCCGGACAGCCTCACGCCGGGCGGGCATCCATGAGGGACACCGTGTAGCGCACCGCCTCTTCCGAGGAGCGCAGGGTGAGGCCCAGCCGGCGCCGCAGCTTGCTGTCGTCGAAGCGCCGTTGGCGCAGGGAGGTGCGCGTCGTATCACGCGTGATGAAGGGCCTCCCGCGGAACAGCAGGGTGCGCAGGCGCTCCACGCGCCAGGCCAGCTCCAGCATCCACGGCCGGATGGGGCGGGTGGGTGCGGGCTTGCCGAAGGCCGCGCAGAACAGGCCGAACAGCCGCTGGTAGGTGATGGCCTCGCCGGCGATCAGGTAGCGCTCCCCCGCGCCCGGCTCACGAAGAAGGCGCACGCAGGCCTCGGCCACATCGCGCACGTCCACCACGCTGGTGCGTCCCGGCGGATACCACCGGGTGCCCCTCCGCAGCCGGTCCGCGATGGTCCTGCTGCTGCGCCCGGGCAGGCCGGGCCCGATGATGAGGCTGGGGTTCACCAGCACCGCATCGAGCCCCTCGGCCACCCCGCGGTGCACCTCCAGCTCGGCCGCGTACTTGCTCACCGCGTACACCGAGCGCTCCTCGTCCTCGGCCCAGGGCGTATCCTCGGTCACCGGTGCCCCATCGGTCGCCGTGCCCAGCGCCGCGATGCTGCTCACGTGGCACAGCCGCTCCACACCGGCCTCCAGCGCGGCGTTCACCACGTGGGCGGTGCCCTCCACGTTCACCTCCAGCAGGGCCTCGTCGTCGCGCGGGTCGAAGCTCACCAGCGCGGCGCAGTGCACCACCTGCCGCACCCCGTCCATCGCCGCGGCCAGGGACACGGGGTCCAGCACGTCCCCTTCGCACCAGTGCACGCGCGCCAGAAGCTCGCCGCCGTCGGGTTCGCGCCCCAGCAGCCGTTCCACGAAGCGTCGGTCGCTGCCGGCCCGCACCAGGGCCCGCACGCGGTGGCCTTCCCGGCATAGGGCCAGCACCACATGGCTGCCCACGATGCCCGTCGCCCCCGTCACCAGCCGCATGGGCGCAAGTTAGCCGCCACCGGGCCCCGGCTATCTTTGCCGCCTTCCGCCATGGCCATCGACTTCCTTCACGAACTGCGCTGGCGCGGCCTGCTGCACGAGGCCACCCCCGGGGTGGAGGCGCTGCTCGCCGCGGGGCCCGTCACCGGCTACATCGGGTTCGACCCCACGGCGGACAGCCTCCACGTGGGCAATCTGGTGCCCATCATGATGCTCGTGCACTTCCAGCGCTGCGGCCACATCCCCGTCGCCCTCGTCGGCGGCGCCACCGGCATGGTGGGCGACCCCAGCGGCAAGAAGGCCGAGCGCCAGTTGTTGGACGAGGACACCCTGCGCCACAACACCGCCTGCATCCGCGCCCAGCTCGCCCGCTTCATCGACCTCGACCGCGGCGGCGCGCAGCTCGTCAACAACTACGATTGGTTCAAGGACATCGGCTTCCTGGACTTCATCCGCGACGTGGGCAAGCACATCACCGTCAACTACATGATGGCGAAGGATTCCGTGAAGAACCGCCTGGAGACGGGCATCAGCTTCACGGAGTTCAGCTACCAGCTGGTGCAGGGCTACGACTTCGTGCACCTGCACCGCACCCTGGGCGTGCGCCTGCAGATGGGCGGCAGCGACCAATGGGGCAACATCACCACCGGCACGGAGCTCATCCGGCGCATGGGTGGCGGCGAGGCCCACGCCATCACCAACGTGCTCATCACCAAGGCGGACGGCAGCAAGTTCGGCAAGAGCGAAGGCGGCAACATCTGGCTCGATGCCGGACGCACCAGCCCCTACCGCTTCTACCAGTTCTGGCTCAACACCAGCGATGCCGACGCCGAGCGCTACGTGCGCATCTTCACCACCTGGGAGCAGGCCGATGTGGAGGCCCGCATCGCCGAGCACGCCAGGGCCCCGCACCTCCGGCTCTTGCAGAAGGCGCTCGCCGAGGACATCACGCGGCGGTTGCATGGGCAGCAGGAGCTGGACAGCGCTGTACAGGCCACGGCCCTCATCTTCGGCCAGGCCGGTCCCGAAGCGCTGAGCAGCTTGTCGGAACAGCAATGGACGGACGTGTTCGACGGTGTTCCACAGGCCGAAGTGCCCCGCGACCTGCTCGCGGCGGGCCTTCCCGTGGTGGACCTGCTCAGCGAGCGCACCGGATTCCTGCCCAGCAAGGGCGAGGCCCGGCGGGCGCTCCGCGAAGGTTCCATCTCCCTCAACAAGGCCAGGGTCGCCGAGGATCGGAACGTCACCGCAGCGGACCTGTTGGGGGGGCGTTTCCTGCTGCTCCAGCGCGGCAAGAAGAACTACTTCCTGGTGAAGGCGGTCGGCTGATCCGATCGACTCCCCTCCCTACACCGTCCTCGCGAGCCCGGCTCTGCGGGCGAAGGGATCTCCCCTTCCCACACCGTCATCGCGAGGCGGGCATTTGCCGCTGAAGCGATCTCCCCGGTTGTGAACCAGCCCCTCTCAAGGGAGACTGCCACGGCGCTCCACCTACCGGCCCATCGCAGCGCCTCGCAGTGACGAGAACTGGAATTGCTCAGCGTCCTCTGCCTCTCTGCGTGAGTTCGTGTCCACCGCTGCCGTCAGGCCGCCACCCAACTTTCTTCCTGGCTCTTTCTCCTTGTTCCTTCTTCCTTCCTGCTCCCACCGCTCAAGGGAGACTGCCACGGCGCCCCACCCACCCGTCCATCGCAGCGCCTCGCAGTGACGGTCTGGAAATGCGCTGCACTCTACCTAACACGTCATCGCGAGACGGGCATTTGCCGCTGAAGCGATCTCCCCTTCCCAGCCGTCATCACGCGGTCCGGTCCAGCGGTCGGAGGCTGGAGGCCTGTGGCCGGAAGCCGGAGGCCGAGTCCACTGTTGCCGTCAGGTCGCCTCTTCTTTCAGCTTTCAGCTTTCATCTTTTCCTCCCTGGCTCTTCCCCCTTCTTCCTTCTTCCTTCCTGCTCGCCTCATCCCACGGTCCGGCGGTCGGAAGCTGGAGGCTGGTGGCCGGAAGCTGGAGGCCGAGTCCACCGTTGCCGTCAGGTCGTCTCTTCTTTCGGGTCTGTTAGATAAAGTGTGTCATCATCGTTATTGCTGATGATGTTGATGTTGTTGGGTTTTGAACGAGGGGGTCCGGGGGAGACTCAGAACCTGTTGATCGGTGTTGATCGCCTGTGGATCGAAGCGTGGGCCGAAGAGCAGGCGTAGCTCGGCGGCTATCTCCCTCCAAGCGAAGATGGGCTTGGCGGCCATTTTCTCCACGATGCGCTGCTGGGCCAGATAGAGCAGCTTGAGCAGGGCCATGTCGTTGTCGAAGACGCGCTTGGTCTTGGTGTACTTGCGCAGCTGAGCGTGGAAGCCCTCGATGGGATTGGTGGTGTAGATGAGCCGCCGGATGCGCTCGCTGTAGCGGTACTGGCTGGCCAGCAGCGGCCAGTTGGTGTGCCAGGAGCTCACCGCCTGCGGGTAGCGTTCCCCCCATTTGTCGCTGAAGACCTCCAGGGCATGCAGCGCTTGCTGCTCACCAGGGGCCCGGTAGATGGCCCGCATGTCCTTGACCACCTCCTTGTAGTGCTTGTAGCTGACGTACTTCAGGGTATTGCGCACCTGGTGCACGATGCAGAGCTGGATATCGCTCTGTGGGTACACCAAGGAGATCGCGTCGGAGAAGCCGCTCAGGTTGTCGATGCATGCGATCAGCATGTCCTCCACGCCGCGTTGGCGCAGGTCGCCCAGCACGCCCAGCCAGAACTTGGCCCCTTCGCTCTGCCCCACGTACAGGCCCAGCAGGTCCTTGTGGCCATCGGGGCCAACGCCCAAGGCGGTGTATACGGCCTTGTTCACCACGCGCCCTTCCTGCTTCACCTTGAAGTGGATGGCATCGAGCCACACGATCGCGTAGCGCGCCTCCAAGGGCCGCTGCCGCCAGGTCTGTACATCGGCGATCACCTGGTCGGTCACCGCGCTGATCGTGGCCTCGCTCACCTCGATGCCGTACAGGTCCCGCACATGGTCGCTTATGTCGCGCTGGCTCATCCCAAGCCCGTAGAGCTTGATGATCTTCATGTCCAGCTCGGCGTTCAGCACGCGCTCGCGCTTGGGCAGCAGCACCGGGTCGAAGGTTCCCTCACGGTCGCGCGGCGTGGCGATCTCCACCTCTCCGTGGGCGGTCTTCACCCGCTTGCGCCCATGTCCGTTGCGCCGGTTACCTCCAGGCGGCTCCTCGGCCAGGTGAGCGCTCAGCTCGCCCCGTAGCGAGGCCTCCATCAGTCGCTTCACCAGCGGGGTCAGCACCCCATCGCTGCCGCTCAAGGGCTTGCCCAGTAGCAATTGCTTCATGGCCTCCTTCTCGAAGGCTTCGTAATCGAACTTGTCCGTCTTGTCCTCCATGGGTCAGGTGTTGAAGTTCGCAATCCGGCCTGACACACTTTACTGAACAGTCTCCTTCTTTCAGCTTTCAGCTTTCCGCTTTCCGCTTTCCGCTTTTCCTCCCTCACTCCACCACCACCTTCCCCCCGCTCAGCCACCGCGTCGCATCCAACAGATGCACATGGTAGAGCCCGGAGGGCAAAGAGGAAACTGGAAAGCTGAACGCTGAAACACCGTCCGGTAGCGCATGCTCCTGCACCAGCCGCCCAGCCGCATCCGTCAGCGCCAGGCGAAGCGGACCGCGCAATGCAAAGCCTGCTGGAAGGTCGATCGCCACGTGCAGCTGCCCCTGCGCATGAACAGGGTTCGGCCACAGCCGCAGCGCATCCCGCAGGTCCGTCACCTGCTCCTGCACCCCGTCGAACACCTGGCAGCCCGGCACCAGGCACCCGAAACTGTCCACCTTCACCAGCCACGCGTCCTGGCTCACCAGCGCGCTGTCAAAGGCCGTTCCTGCCAGGATGAAGCCCCCGTCCAGCGTGCGGCGCACATCGTAGGTGTAGTTGGGCAGGTCCGTGGTCTGGTAGTAGCGCTTCCACAACAGGGTGCCCGTGCTGTCCAACCGCGATAGCATACCCACCTGCACGCCGTTCAAGGTCTGCCCGCCGCTCACCACCAGGTCGCCGTTGTCCATCTCAATGGGCTTGGCGAAATAGACGCCGAACCAGGGCGGGTCCGGGTCCGGCGCGGACCACACCTCATCGCCATTGGCCTCCAGCAGGTACATCACGGGGCGAATGTTAGATCCGCTGCTCACCCGTTCGCCGCCTGCCAGGGCGATCCGCCCGTTGCGCAGCACGGTGGCGAAGCCGATGTTGTCGCTCCACGGGCTGCCGTAGCTGCGCTGCCATTGCAACTGCCCCATGGCGTTCGTCTTCATCACGTGCAGGTCGTACTGCCCGCCGCTCTGCACCTTGTAGCCCGCGAGGATATAGCCACCATCCGCCGTGGTGTCGATGCTGTAACAGGATTCCGCACGCTGCGCATCCCCCAATCGCCGGGTCCAGAGGGTATCCCCAGCTCCATCAAAACGGGCCAGCAGGAACTGATGGGAGGTCTGCACCGAAAGGCCCGCTGCGCAGCTACCACCGTCCCCGGTGAGGCATAGGTCATAGAATGCATCAAAACCGGTCCAGCCGACTCGGGTGGTCCAAAGCGTGTCACCCTCTTGATCCATTCTGCTCAACATCCCATCTTCTTCGTTGGCACCGCCAGTATCCAGGATCCAAGCCGCAAGCCAATCCCCCCCGTCCATGTTCGCCATCGCCGCGCCTGTGCCCAACCAAGCCGAAGGAAAGCTCAATTGGCGAGTCCACGCAGTATCACCATTGGCCTCGACCTGTTGCATGCGTACGTGCCCTGCACCAGCAGTATTCCAAACCATGAATGTTCTGTACGTGGTATCCGGATAGACCAACAAACTTCCACATACATCCGGGCTACCAACTTCGCTCCCATCGTACGTGCGCATCCACCGCTGGGTCTGTGCCCACGTGGTGGCCCCCAAGGCCAAGGCCAGCACCGTCGTTAGGGTCCGGTATTTCATCGGGGTAGGATCACCACGCGGTGCTGTTCACGGCGGCCGTCGCTCAGCACCAGATCGGCGATGTAGGCACCGCTAGCCAAGGTACGCGTGCCGGTGTTCCCGTCCGCTCCAGGGAGACTGCCGCGGCGCCCCACCCACCGGCCCATCGCAGCGCCTCGCAGGGTCGGTGCGGAGGTGCCCTGCGTCCTCTGCCCCTCTGCGTGAGTTCGTGTCCACCGCTGCCGTCAGGTCGCCTCAGCCTCTTGACTCAGAGGACTCCCGACTCAGAAGACTCCCGACTCCCTCCGCACCCTTTTCTACAACGTCATCGCGAAGCGGGCTCTACCGCTGAAGCGATCTCCCCATCCCAGCGGTCATCACGCGCTCCGGTCCGGCGGTCGGAGGCTGGAGGCTGGCAGCCGGAAGCTGGAGGCCAAGTCCACCGCCGCCGTCAGGTCTTCTCTGCTTTCAGCTTTCAACTTTCAGCTTTCCGCTTTGCCTCCCTCACTCCACCCCGTCTTCGCGCAAGCCTACGGCGGAGACACCACCACCTTCCCCCCGCTCAGCCACCGCGTCGCATCCAGCAGATGCACATGGTAGAGCCCTGCTGGCAAAGAGGAAACTGGAACGCTGAAAGATGAAACACCGTCCGGTACCGCATGTTCCTGCACCAGCCGCCCGGCCGCATCCGTCAGCGCCAGGCGCAGCGGACCGCGCAATGCAAAGCCTGCTGGAAGGTCGATCGCCACGTGCAGTTGCCCCTGCGCCTCAACAGGGTTGGGCCACAGCCGCAGCGGATCCCGCAGGTCCGTCACCTGCTCCTGCACCCCGTCGAACACCTGACAGCCCGGCACCAGGCACCCGAAGCTGTCCACCTTCACCAACCACGCGTCTTGGCTCACCAGCGCGCTGTCAAAGGCCGTTCCTGCCAGGATGAAGCCCCCGTCCAGCGTGCGGCGCACATCGTAGGTGTAGTTGGGCAGGTCCGTGGTCTGGTAGTAGCGCTTCCACAACAGGGTGCCCGTGCTGTCCAACCGGGACAACATCCCCACATGCACACCGTCGATCGTGGTCTGTCCACCGCTCACCACCAGGTCGCCGTTGTCCATCTCAATGGGCTTGGCGAAATAGACGCCGAACCAGGGCGGGTCTGGGTCCGGCGCGGACCACACCTCATCGCCATTGGCCTCCAGCAGGTACATCACGGGGCGAATGTTAGATCCGCTGCTCACCCGTTCGCCGCCTGCCAGGGCGATCCGCCCGTTGCGCAGCACGGTGGCGAAGCCGATGTTGTCGCTCCACGGGCTGCCGTAGCTGCGCTGCCACTGCAGCTGCCCGTTGGCGTTCGTCTTCATCACGTGCAGGTCGTACTGCCCGCCGCTCTGCACCTTGTAGCCAGCGAGGATGAAGCCACCATCTGCCGTGGTGTCGATGCTGTAGGCATTCTCCCCATGTTGGCTGCTTCCTAATCTCTTTGTCCAAAGGGTGTCGCCGAATGCGCTTAGGCGCACAATGAAGAATTGGTTCTCACCATCGCTGTGCAATCCTGCAAGCGCGGCACCACCATCACTGGTCAATGTCATCGCATTATACCCTTGTGATCCGGTCTGTTCAAGCCGAATGCTCCACAGGCTGTCGCCGCTTTCCGTAAAGGCCTGCACGAGTGCATCAGGGTCCTGGTTTCCACCAGGGGTAAGCCCCCCCGCCCACAACCACGTCCCATCCGCTCGCACACCAACACATCTGGACAGTCCGCAGTGCAAGGTGCCTGCGCTATGGCTAGTCGGTTTCCACCACAACAGTTCGCCGCTCGTGTCTAGCCCACATGCAACGGCTACACCTGTGCCGCCGATGTTGTACCGCACGATCGTCCGGTAGGTGCTGTCCGATGCCTGATCCACTCCGCCGATCAGGTCCGGACCACCTGCCCCGTTCAGCAGCCGCATCCAGTGTTCATCTTGGCCCAGCACCATCATGGTGAGCAGCTGTAGTAGCGGGAACAGCACATACCGGCTCATGGTGCGGTCAGGATCAAGCGGAGTTGCTCAACCTGTCCATCCGCTTGTTCAACCACAAGCAAATAGAGTCCCGGTTGTGCCGGTCCCGGGTCATAGTGCCCTTTGTCATGCTTCAGCCGTAGCTCGCGGCCTTCGGTGCTGTACATCCGGATGGACCGTATGACTGTTCCGTCTTCGTGCATCACGCCGAACGTCCCAGTGGTCGGATTCGGGTACGCTGCGAGCGCTGTCCCAGCCCAAGGCTGTTGTACTGCTTCCATGCTCCTTATCCCCGGCAGATCGTCATTCAACTTCCAGGGACAGCGCATATAGGGCTCCCGCGTCACCTGGCGCAACAGCGCCTTGGGGGCCATCGCACCGTAGGGATCGGCTTCGATCAGCTCCCGTAGCCAGGTCACGTAGGCCGGGTCCTCCTGGCTCAGACCTGCCAGCACGCTCAACCGCAGTTGGTACAATTGGGTGGTCAGGCTGGGGTCGCTTCCTTCTTCGGCTAGGAAAAGCCGAACGACCGGGGCCGTCGCACATGCTTCACACCCCGTCACCGGGGTCGTCAACAACGCCAGGTGCCATATCAAGTGTGTGGTCACAAGCATCGGATGCAGCATGGCACTTCCAAGGTAGGTCGTTCGGTCGGGTCCTGCGCATCACCTCGCTATTGAAGGCAGGGTAGCGATCTCCCCTTCCCACACCGTCATCGCGAGGCGGGCATTTGCCGCCGAAGCGATCTCCCCGGTTGTGAGCCAGCCCCTCTTAAGGGAGACTGCCGCGGCGCTCCACGCACCAGCTCGCGCAGCGCCTCGCAGTGACGATGCGGAGGTGCTCTGCGTCCTCTGCCCCTCTGCGTGAGTGCTTGTCCACCGCCGCCGTCAGGTCGCCACAGCTTCCTGACTCAGAAGACTCCCGACTCAGAGGACTCCCGACTCAGAAGACTCCCGACTCAGAAGACTCCCGACTCCCTCCGCATCCTTGTCATCAACGTAATCGCGAAGCGGGCTCTGCCGCTGAAGCGATCTCCCCTTCCCAGCCGTCATCACGCGGTCCGGTCCAGCGGTCGGAGGCTGGAGGCTGGTGGCCGGAAGCTGGAGGCCGAGTCCACGGCTGCCGTCAGGTCTTCTCTGCTTTCAGCTTTCAACTTTCAGCTTTCCGCTTTGCCTCCCTCACTCCACCCCGTCTTCGCGCAAGCCTACGGCGGAGACACCACCACCTTCCCCCCGCTCAGCCACCGCGTCGCATCCAACAGATGCACATGGTAGAGCCCGGAGGGCAAAGAGGAAACTGGAAAGCTGAACGCTGAAACACCGTCCGGTAGCGCATGCTCCTGCACCAGCCGCCCAGCCGCATCCGTCAGCGCCAGGCGAAGCGGACCGCGCAATGCAAAGCCTGCTGGAAGGTCGATCGCCACGTGCAGCTGCCCCTGCGCATGAACAGGGTTCGGCCACAGCCGCAGCGCATCCCGCAGGTCCGTCACCTGCTCCTGCACCCCGTCGAACACCTGGCAGCCCGGCACCAGGCACCCGAAACTGTCCACCTTCACCAGCCACGCGTCCTGGCTCACCAGCGCGCTGTCAAAGGCCGTTCCTGCCATGATGAAGCCCCCGTCCAGCGTGCGGCGCACATCGTAGGTGTAGTTCGGCAGGTCCGTGGTCTGGTAGTAGCGCTTCCACAACAGGGTGCCCGTGCTGTCCAACCGGGACAACATCCCTACCTGCACCCCGTTCAAGGTCTGCGCTCCGCTCACCACCAGGTCGCCGTTGTCCATTTCAATGGGCTTGGCAAAGTACACGCCGAACTCCGGTGGGTCCGGGTCCGGCGCGGACCACACTTCATCGCCATTGGCCTCCAGCAGGTACAGCACGGGGCGTTTGTTGGTCCCGCTGCTTGCGCGCTCGCCGCCAGCCAGGGCGATCCGTCCATTCCGTAGCACGGTGGCGAATCCGGTATTGTCGCTCCACGGGCTGCCGTAGCTGCGCTGCCACAGCAACTGCCCGTTGGCGTTCGTCTTCATCACGTGCAGGTCGTACTGCCCGCCGCTCTGCACCTTGTAGCCCGCGAGGATGAAGCCACCATCTGCCGTGGTGTCGATGCTGTAGGCTACTTCGGATAGTTGCGGATTTCCCAAGGTTCTGGTCCAGAGCGTGTCGCCGTTACCAGCGAAGCGCATCAGATAGAATTGGTTCGATCCCGGGTCTGAATAACCTGCTATCGCAAACCCACCATCAGGTAGGAGAACCATACCATTGGGACCATCATAGACAGAAGTTTCGATCTGCCTGGACCAAAGACTGTCACCCTCGGCGCTGAAGCTGGTCACCAACAGGTCGGACCCGGCGGTTCCGGTCGGGAACAGCACGCCTACCCACAACCACGTCCCATCAGCTCTGATCCCAACGCACCGGGAGAGTCCACATTGAAGTGTACCGGATCCGTAGGTCGTCGGTTGTGTCCATAGCAGCTCACCATTTGTGTCAAGCCCGCAGGCCACTGCATGTCCCGTACTGCCTGTGTTGTACCGCACAATGGTGCGGTATGTACTGTCCGGGTATTGTGCAACACCTCCGATCAGGTCCGGTCCGCCTGCCCCGTTCAGCAGCCGCATCCAGCGATCATCTTGGCCCAACACTATCAGTGTGAGCAGCTGTAGTAGCGGGAGCAGCACATACCGGCTCATGGTGCGGTCAGGATCAAGCGGAGTTGCTCAAAATGTCCATCCGCTTGTTCAACCACAAGCAAATAGAGTCCTGGTTGTGCCGGTCCTGGGTCATAGTGCCCTTTGTTATGGTTCAGGCGTAGCTCGCGGCCTTCGGTGCTGTACATCCGGATGGACCGGATAACTGTTCCGTCTTCGTGCATCACGCCGAACGTCCCAGCGGTCGGATTCGGATACAATGTGAGCGCAGTCCTAGCCCCAGGCTGTTGTACCGCTTCCATGCTCCTTATGCCTGGCAGGTCATCGTTCAGCTTCCACGGGCAACGCATGTAGGGCTCACGCGTCACATGGCGCAGCAGCGCCTTGGGGGCCATGGCACCATAGGGGTCGGCTTCGATCAGCTCCCGCAACCAGGTCACATAGGCGGGGTCCTCCTGGTTCAACCCAGCCATCACGCTCAAGCGCAATTGGTACAATTGGGTGGTCAGGCTGGGGTTACCGCCTTCCTCGGCCAGTAGCAACTGGATCACCGAGTCCGCAGCCGCCAGGTCGCCCACGCACCGGCCCATCGCAGCGCCTCGCAGTGACGAGAACTGGAATTGCTCAGCGTCCTCTGCCCCTCTGCGTGAGTTCGTGTCCACCGCTGCCGTCAGGTCGCCACCCATCTTCCTTACTGGCTCTTCCTTCTTGTTCCTTCTTCCTTCCTGGTCCCGTCTTCGCGCAAGGCTACGGCGGAGACACCACCACCTTCCCCCCGCTCAGCCACCGCGTGGCATCCAGCAGATGCACATGATAGAGCCCGGAGGGCAAAGAGGAAACTGGAAAGCTGAACGCTGAAACACCGTCCGGTACCGCATGTTCCTGCACCAGCCGCCCGGCCGCATCCGTCAGCGCCAGGCGAAGCGGTCCGCGCAATGCAAAGCCTGCTGGAAGTTCGATCGCCACGTGCAGTTGCCCCTGCGCATGAACAGGGTTGGGCCACAGCCGCAGCGCATCCCGCAGGTCCGTCACCTGCTCCTGCACCCCGTCGAACACCTGGCAGCCCGGCACCAGGCACCCGAAACTGTCCACCTTCACCAGCCACGCGTCCTGGCTCACCAGCGCGCTGTCAAAGGCCGTTCCTGCCAATATGAAGCCCCCGTCCAGCGTGCGGCGCATGTCATACACGTATTGGTCCACCACCAGGTTGGTGCTGTACGTGCGGCGCCACACCGGCTCCCCGTCCACAGCCAGCCGCATGGCCATCCCCACCACCGCCCCGTTGAGCGTGTCGGTCGCCGTGCCACCCACCGCACACCCGCCGTCCTCCAGCTCGATCGGTCTGGTGAAGAACACCCGGTTGTTGTCCTCCGGATAGTCCCGGCTCCACAACGTATCGCCGTTCTCCGCCAGTCGGTAGAGCACCGGCTTGGGCAGCCCCACGGCCGCGATCTTCCGCGCACCGGCCAAGAGGTAACCTCCGGCACTGTGGCGGCTGATGAAGCCCGGATTGTCATCCCACGGGCTGCCGTAGCTGCGCTGCCACAGCAGTTGCCCCGTGGCGTTCGTCCGCATCACGTGCAGGTCGTACTGCCCGCCGCTCTGCACCTTGTAGCCCGCGAGGATGAAGCCACCATCCGCCGTGGTGTCGATGCTGTACGCATTCTCCCCATGTTGGCTACTTCCTAATCTCTTTGTCCAAAGGGTGTCGCCGAATGCGCTTAGGCGCACAATGAAGAATTGGTTCTCACCATCGCTGTGCAACCCTGCAAGTGCGGCACCACCATCACTGGTCAATGTCATCGCATTACACCCTTGTGATCCGGTCTGTTCAAGCCGAATGCTCCACAGGCTGTCGCCGCTTTCCGTAAAGGCCTGCACCAGTGCATCAGGGTCCTGGTTTCCGCCCGGGATAAGACTTCCCGCCCACAACCACGTCCCATCCGCTCGCACACCAACACATCTGGACAATCCGCAGAGCAAGGTGCCTGCGCTATGGCTTGTCGGTTTCCACCACAACGGTTCGCCGCTCGTGTCTAGCCCACATGCCACGGCTATACCTGTGCCGCCGATGTTGTACCGCACGATCGTCCGGTAGGTGCTGTCCGATGCCTGATCTACACCGCCGATCAGGTCCGGGCCGCCTGCCCCGTTCAGCAGCCGCATCCAGCGTTCATCTTGGCCCAACACCATCAGTGTGAGCAGCTGTAGTAGCGGGAGCAGCACATACCGGCTCATGGTGCGGTCAGGATCAAGCGGAGTTGCTCAAAATGTCCATCCGCTTGTTCAACCACAAGCAAATAGAGTCCTGGTTGTGCCGGTCCCGGGTCATAGTGCCCTTTGTTATGGTTCAGGCGTAGCTCGCGGCCTTCGGTACTGTACATCCGGATGGACCGGATGACTGTTCCGTCTTCGTGCATCACGCTGAACGTCCCAGCGGTCGGATTCGGATACAATGTGAGCGCAGTCCTGGCCCCAGGCTGTTGTACCGTTTCCATGCTCCTAATGCCTGGCAGGTCATCGTTCAGCTTCCACGGGCAACGCATGTAGGGCTCACGCGTCACATGGCGCAGCAGCGCCTTGGGGGCCATGGCACCATAGGGGTCGGCTTCGATCAGCTCCCGCAACCAGGTCACATAGGCGGGGTCCGCCTGGCTCAGACCTGCCAGCACGCTCAACCGCAGTTGGTACAATTGGGTGGTTAGGCTGGGGTCGCCACCTTCTGCATCCACGAGCAGTTGGATCACCGAATCTGCCGCCGCCAGGTCGCCCAGGGCCAGGTAGTAGGGCACCCAGCGCTGCAGCTCCGCACCCTCCTCCAACACCTCCAACAAACTGTCCAGGGTCTCGTGCTCCAACACATGGTGGATCAGCATGTTCTCGGTGCTGCGCAACACGGCCCGGAGCGTTGCAAGCCGCTGTTCCAGCGCTACGATCGCCGTGCTATCCTCCTCGTGCTCCAGCTCCTCCTCCGTGTCCGTGATCAGGCTTTTGTCGGCATCTCGCCGCTCTTTGAGTTCTCCTTTCGTTGCCAGTAATAGCGCAACACAGACCCTTTCATCAAAACCTCCGCACTCGTTGAGCGAATCCACATTTGATTCGATCGGTAAGCTTGATTGGACATCCGAGTACATGAAACCGGGATTATCGGCTAGTGTATTGTCGTCGAAGTAAACATGGTCCTTGGTGGCCGTATCGGAATCAAGCGTTGAGAATGTGTTGCCAGCTTGTGTGTACGGGAAGTCACAGCTCCCCTGGTCCCGCAGAAGGCCGAAGTTCAGGCTGTCGCCGCTGATCCAGTTGCTCACCACCGCGATGTCGTGCCGCTGCACATCCCCGCCCACGCCGAAGCTGTTGCACTCCAACATCAGCCCGGCACCGTAGTACGCATCACCCTTGTTCAACCCTTCGCACTGCACACCCACATGCACCCCGCCGATCTCGTTCATGTGCGCCAAACTCACGTGCTCGTCCGTGCTGCTCCCATTGCTGCGGTTGATCACCATCCCGTAGCTGAGTCGCGTGGCGCTGCTGTCCAGCGCGGGGGCCCGGATGCTGTTGCCTTCAATGTGCATGTTCCGGCTCATCAGGGTGTAGATGCCCACCGGGTGGTCGTATCCCACGTTCACATCATCGTCCGCATAGCCGTGCTCTGGGCTCGGTGGCACCACGATCGTATTGGCCAGGATCTTCGAGGGGCTCGCCGCACCCACCACCAGGATCGAGTGGATGCAGTCGGTGAACGCGTTGTTCGCGATCCGGTGGGCGGTGTACGAGGTCTCGTCGTTCTCCGTCCACACCCCCTCGCTCAAGCCTTGGAACTCGTTGCTGTAGCAGGTCACGCTGGCGTCAAAGCCATACACCCCCGTACCCCGTCGGTGCGGCGGTGGAGGTGTGCCCGGCCAGGCCGCGCTGAACATGTTCCCGGTGATCAGCACGTTGAACACACCTTCGAGGCTCACATGCTCCGGTGAGGCGCCCTCCGCCGTCTCCCCATGGTCCAGATCGGCCTCGATCAGGGGTCCTTCGCTTAAAAAGGTGTTGTTGCGGATGTCGCACAAGTTCCGCATCGCTCCGCCGTTCCCTGGATTCGTCGTTCGTTTGATCCGCACCGACCGGCCGTTCTGCCGGAACACACAGCCGTCCAGGTTCACCACGCCCCCGTTGTATGCCTGTTCCCCGCTGGGGTCACCGCTGCGGTACACCCGCACCGCTTCCCGCGCGTGCTCGAACACGCAGCCCTCGGCCTTGAAGTAGCCTTGATGGTCAAAGAACAGGTTCTGTGTGGAGTCCTTCGTCCCCCACACCTCCACCCCGTGCCACATCGTCCAGCAGGCGTTGGTGAAGGTCACCTCATCGGCGATCAGCCGCGCATCCCGCTCCACCACCACCTTGCCCTGCGGTCCAAAGGCCAGTTCCACCCCGCTCCCAAGGGTGAGCGTGGCGCCCGGTCGCACGCGCAGGGTGCCCCCGATCTTCAGCGAGCCGTCCGCGTCCGCGTCCCCCGGCAGCGTGCTCACCGTCCAGGTGGTCGTGCTGTCCACCACCACATCCTTCACCTCCATGTACCCATCGTCCAGGCAGGCCATCCGGCAGGGCTTGTCCGGCGCCACCGCGCTCAGGGGCAGCACCGTGCCGCCCTGGTTCACCACGGTGAAGTTGCCGTCCACCACCGGGTCGTCGTAGTACAGGGTGCCGCCCGCCTCCACCACGATCACCGCGTCCATGATCGTCACGCACGGTTCAATGACCAGCGTGTTCCCGTCCGCGATCCGGTAGAACGACACCGAGTCGCCCAAGGTGCTGGGCATTGGCACCAACAGCGGGTCCAGCAGCCCCAGCGGATCCACCGCCTCCACATCCGCGCGGCTCGGGTGAGTGCCGTGTACTGTGCGGAAAGTGGTGCCGCCGGGGAACACCAGCGGCGTGCCCTGGTAGGCACTGTCCATGGCGATCGTCACATCGCTCGGGTTGTAGATCACCTTCTCCTGGGCGTTGATCAGCCGCAGGTCGATCGGCTTGTCGATCACGTAGGTGTGGGGGACCTCGTTCCACGGTGCGCCGCCCCAGAGATCGGCCATCTGCCCGCTCACGCTGTCCACGGCATGGCCGGCATAGCAGCTTCCGTTGCTTGCCAGCAGGGGGGCTTCCAGCATCGCGTATGGCGGTGGCCGGTCGGCGGGGGACACACTGTCAAAGGGTTCGCTCAGGTCGGTCGGGTACAGTTGCCATAGGTCCTCCCAGTTCTGCGGCACCGGGAAATAATTCGCCGTTCCTCCGCTGGCCACGCCGCTCCAGCTCGCATTGGAGGTGGCCTCGTAGGTGTGTCCGGCGCTGTCCGTGCGCACAAAGGGCCGGAAGCACAGGTCGTAGTACTGCTTGGCGTTCGAGGGTCCGTCAATGAACGGATAGTACCGCATCCGTCCGCGGGTGTGGTCATACACCCAGCTCACCGAGTCCAGTGCGACCCCGCCGTCATCGTGCAGGTACACCGTGTGCTTCAGCACCGTATGGGGCAGCACACTGCGGCGGCCCAGGTCCCCGCAAGCGGAAGGCGCGCCACCCGCGATCATCTGGTCCGAGGCCAGCACCTGGTAGTCGCTCATCCAGGCCGACCCGCCCCCTCCGAGCCGGTGAAGTCACCCCGCACCTCCCGCATCAGCGTGCGGGTCGGCTCCGGCAGGTATGGATCCGTGCTGTTCCAGGCCCAACCCGTGCAGCCATAGCCTTCGTCCGTATAGCCATAGCTCAGCAGGTCCGGCATCACCATGGGTCTCAGCACCGTGTCCGGCGGCCCGGTCGGTGGGGTGAAGGGGAAGGACACCACCTCGATCCGGTACGTCGCGTAGCGGTCGGCATCCCCCAGGTTCCAGTGCCCATCGCTTAGGAAGATCTGATACTCCCCCACGTAGTTGCTGCAATTGCCCCCGCAGTTCAAGGGTACCGGAACCTCGAAGACCTGTCCATTGTGGTCCTGGTACGGGTTCACCATGTACTGCCCGCATAGCGGCAGCCCCATCGTCACCGCTACGAGCATCCCGGTGCTCCGTCCATCCATGGGTGGGGGGTTATGGGAATGAAGGTAAGGGTTCCCCGCTATTCCCCCACCGGTTCCCCCAACACGTTCCACCATCCCCTATACTTACCCCCATCTCGATCGACAGATTCCATGGCAAAGCAGAAGTCGGACAAGGTCACACCGCGTGTAGAGGTGGTGCGTGATGGCAAGGGCCGCATTAAAAGCCACCTCCGCGACAAGTGGCTCGTGGAAACGCCCGAAGAGGCGGTACGGCAACAGTACGTGTGCGTGCTGGTGAACGAGTACGGCTATGCGCTGGTCCAGATGGCCGAGGAAATGCGCATCGACGGGGACCGTGGCCACAGCGATGCCCGGGCGGACATTGTGGTTTGGCGCAGCGCGGCCGAGAAGCGCGAGAAAAAGATCCCCCTGGTGGTGGTGGAGTGCAAGGCCGAGAACATCACGGTGGAGCAGAGCACCTACAAGCAGGGCGGTGCTTATGCCAACTACACGAAGTCTCCCTTCTTCGTAGCCCACAACCACCGGTGGTCGAAGTACCTCGCCCACTCCCTCATCGCCTGATGTTCGGCGCACCTCAGGGGTATTGAGATTGGTTAGAACTTAGCCGCACGGACCATGGCACGTAGAGTAGAACGATTGGAGGACTTGGACGCAGTGGTGAGTCGCTTGGATGTTCTTGAAGTCGACGCCGCCGAAGCGTTGGTTGACCGCACGAGGAAGTCAGCATTAGGTCAGTTCCTAACACCTCCACCAACGGCGGTGTTGATGGCGTCGATGTTCAGGACCTATCGCAAGCATGTCAAACTGCTCGACGCGGGTGCGGGTGCGGGTGCACTGACACATGCTCTCGTTCAACGACTACTTGCTGACACTGATCGTCCCAAGCAGATAAGCGCTACTGCGTACGAGCTTGACCCACTGATGCTTGACGGCCTTCGCTCCACGATGAAGGATTGCCAAGACCGGTGTAAGCAGCATGGTGTGCGCTTCGAGTACCACATCCACGCTGAAGACTTCATTGAAGGCGCGGCAGGCATGTTGCGCGATGATCTGTTCGCGAGTGATCGGACCAGCTTCAACACGGCCATTGTCAATCCCCCGTACCGCAAGATCAGTAGCACCTCTCAAGTCAGGTCCTCACTGAGTTCGGTTGGCATTGAAACGAGTAACCTCTACACCGGGTTTGTGGCGCTCATGATCCGCCTGCTGGAACCGGGCGGTGAGCTTGTTGCCATCACTCCCAGGAGCTTCTGCAATGGTCCATACTTCCGGCCTTTCCGGGCTGACCTGATGAGCCGGACCGCTCTTCACAGGCTGCACCTATTTGACTCGCGAACCGCTGCGTTCAAAGGGGATAAAGTGCTCCAGGAGAATGTCATCTACCATGCTGTCGTCGGCAAGCCGGCACCTCCGGATCTGGTCATAAGTAACAGTAGTGGTCGAGCCGGTGACCCCGTCACGATGAGGAGAGTCCCCATGAGCGAGGTGGTGGATCCAGCCGACCCGGAACTCATGATCCACTTGGAGACCAACCAGGATCAAAGTCGGGCTGCTGGTATCGTTCGCCAGATCAGAACAGGTTTAAAGGACTTAGGCTTGAGCGTATCTACTGGTCGCGTAGTAGATTTCAGAGCAGAAGAGTACATAGTTCAGGAACCCTCTGAGAACACCGTACCGCTCATCTATTCAACGCACTTCGACAAGGGGTTCATCTCGTGGCCCATTCCGTATGGTCGCAAACCGAATGCGATCATTTCAGATCCCGCCACAAAGTCGTTGATGGTGCCTCGTGGCACATACGTACTGGTGAAACGCTTCTCATCAAAGGAAGAGCGCCGCAGGATCGTGGCATGCATTTATGACCCCGATCGTATCGATGCTGATGAGATAGGTTTCGAGAACCATCTCAACTACTTTCACCGGAACGGGGCTGGTCTGGATATGTCCTTGGCTAAAGGTCTTGCCGCATATCTGAACTCTACGGTCGTGGACCAGCATTTCCGGCGGTTCAGTGGCCATACTCAGGTGAACGCCACTGACTTGCGCACACTGCCGTATCCGGCCAAGACTACTTTGGAGCGCATCGGTGCGCAGCTCCGGAGCGAGCCTATGGTGCAGAGCTTGATCGATCAATTGGTGGAGCATGAGCTTGGTCGATAACTGGGAGCTCTTCGATCCATCGGCACCACCGACTGTTCGCCGGCTAAATGAGGCGATAGGGATCCTGAAGCACCTGGGCTTCAGGGGCAAACAAGCGAACGAAGCGGCGGCGTACACGCTGTTGGCCATGGTCGCTCTCGACCCAGCCAAGTCTTGGTCTGAATCCACCGCTCCTTTGCGAGGGATCACCCCGATCATCGGCTTCATCGAGAAATTCTATGGTGTGAGGTATGCGCCGAACACCCGTGAGTCGATCCGCGATGATGCTGTCAAGTTCTTCGTGGAGCATGGTCTGCTCGTGCGCAACCCGGACAACCCGCACAGACCAACGAACAGCGGCAAAACCGTGTATCAGGTCGAGGGGAATGCCTTGGCTTTGCTGCGATCTTACCGTACAAAGGACTGGCAACAAAAGCTCACGGATTATCTCGCACGGGTCGAGCACATTCGGAATGAACTCAAGCGCCACCGTGCGTCGCATCGCATACCGGTTACCCTCCCGGGTGGCGCAGCGGTGACCCTCTCGCCAGGTGGGCAGAACCCCTTGATGAAGCACATCATCGAGGAATTCTGCCCCCGATTTGCGCCTGGAGGTGTGATACTTTACGTGGGTGACACAGAGAGCAAGTTCGGCGTGTTCGAGAAGCCGGCATTCGCTGCCCTGGGGATCAAGGTGCCGGCACCTGCCAAGATGCCCGACGTAGTGGTGCATGATCTTGAAAAGGACTGGCTCCTTCTGATCGAGGCCGTCACTACCGCTGGCCCGATCGACGGCAAGCGTCGCGTTGAGCTCCAGCGATTGTTCAGTGGCTCACGCGCCGGCCTTGTGTTCGTCACAGCCTTCATGAACCGTGCGGACTTCCGCAAGTTCTTACCTGACATCTCTTGGGAATCCGAGGTGTGGCTTGCCGATGATCCAGAGCACATGATCCACTTCAACGGGGAGCGGTTCTTGGGTCCCTATCCGGAAGTGAAGCCCTGAGAGGAATTGCCATTGACGTCTCCGATGATCAGCTCATCATCGCTATTGTTTTGCCCCGCCAAGGCAAAGACCTTCAAGAGCCGGAGTTCCTAAAGCACGTGAAGGAGATATACGAGCTCGGATCTTGGCATTCGTGGTCGGGACCCGATAACGACCGGCTCAAGCCGCGCTTCATGAAAGCGTTGAAGGAGGTTGAAGCAGCGTGCAGTAGGTATGTCGCGTAGTAGCTTCGTTTGCCACAATTCGCATTCGCGTGCCGCAAGCATTTACCCCGCTACCTCGGCCGCGCTACCCGATCGTACGCAAGTTCCCTGTAGCCACGCTTGCTCCATACGTGGGTCTCAGCACCGAGGCCCTTGAATGGTGCGCTCGCAACAGGGTCAGTACCGTGGCCAGCGTGATGCGGACCATGCGGCCGCAAGGCAAGGGAAAGGTGATCAAATGCCCGCCTGCGTTTCGTGGAGAGTTCGAGCGGTTGATCAACCCACTTGGGATACCGGCTGATTGGCCGTTGCACCCGAAAGAGTTCGTTCGCATCGAACAACAATTCGCGCACACCACTGCTGTTTATGGGATCATTCGGTGGGCGATGGCCCAAGCGATCGACAGCTGGTCCGCCCTGCAATACCTCATCCATTTCGAGGATGATTTCCTGCGGCACAAGAGGATTGGCCCGGTCGTGCTCCCAAAGGTGCTCGCATGGCGCGACGAGATGCGCCAGCGCCACCCAAAGCCGGCGCAGCCGCTATCAGCCGATGTACTTACGGGAAGGGTTCAATGCGCTTTCCCTCGCCAACAGCCATCCGCCCAGGCGGGTCCTGCAGATCCCGCTTCACCGCGTGGGCCTTTACGCTCGCAGCTCTCGCTCACCTTCCAACTGGACCTCGCAGATCCTCAGCTCGTGGAGAAGTTGAAAGCCGTCAAGGCCATCCTCGGGTGATCGCCATCTCAGCGGGTTCCTCAACGGCATCCTCAACCGCATCCAGGCCCGCCCTATAAGCTGGTCGGCGCTCACCCATGTCGTCGCAGTGGTCCTCGTCCTCTTTCGCAGTCGGCGCGCGGCTCATCAAGGCCAGGGTTTTAGCAGCAAAGTCCATGGCCAGCGTGGCCTGTTTTAGCATCACCGCTACAAGGACCCACCAGGTCCGCTCGTCCCCCCGCCTCCGGCCTCCTGGCCGTCGGTCCAGGCTCCGCTGGCCTTTTTGCATCCGCCATCCAAACCTCCAGGGCCTGGAATCCAAGCCCACCGGCCGCGCACCCTCGCACCGCTCCACCCTCGCCCGTACCAACCCCGGCCTCCGGCCACCAGCAAACCTTCGAACCCTCAACCCACGACCCCCGCTGGCGCGGATCTGGGCTCCGTGCCATACCCGCATTTCAGTCCCTCTTCCATCAGCATCCATCCCGGCATAGTTCCGTCCATCTGTGTCCATCAGCGTCCATCTGTGGTCAACCCCAGCGAGCCTGCGAGCCCTGCATTCATCTGCGTCATCCCGCTGGGGCGGGACAGGTCCCGCGCCATCTGCGGATGATCCAGCGAGCCTGCGAGCCCCGGCATTACCTGCGTCATCCCGCAGGAGCGGGACAGGTCCTGCGCCATCTGCGGACCCTTCCCCGCCCGCCATCCCGGTCCCTCTTCGTCCATCTGTGTCCATCAGCGTTCATCTGTGGTTTCTTCCTCCTGAAAATGACGAACCCCGGACCAGCGGCCCAGGGTTCGTCGGCGGCGAGCGTTCTCCGTCTTAGGCGGCCACAGGCACCGGGGTCCCCGTGCCCTCGCCGCTTCCCGTTCCAAGGTCCACGATCATCCTGCTGTTGTGGTACTCACGGTAGAACTCCGCGTTCGCCAGCCGGTACTGCTCCACAAGGCTGTCCAGCCGCTTCACCAGCAGCTTCGTGGTGTCCTTGATCAGCATCCGCAGCTCCGCCGTGGCACCCTTGCGCTGCGTGATCGCGTTCCGCGGCGCCGTGATCGCCGCCACATACGCGTCGATCGCACCTTGCAGCGCCGTCAGCGTCGCCGGCAGCACACCATAGTCCGCCAGGCTCGCCACCACCGCCGTCGCTTCGGTGTGGATCCCCTGGCAGTGCTGCGCCACCACGCTGTCCCGGTGACGCAGCAGCGTGCTCCGCGTCACGTTCATCTTGTCCGCCAGCACGCTGTCTCCCACCACCGTCGCGTAGGCCCGCACCCCGCCCGCCACCTGCAGGGTCATCGCCACCATCTCGGCCTCGGCCTCCGCTTTCGCGCGGGCGAAACCCCGGATGTCGATCACCTGCTTCTCCACGCAGGCCTCCAACGACGCGATGTTCGCATCGTACTCCGTCGAAGCGGCCACCATCGCCGGCGTTCCGCTCCATACGGCCCCGTGACGTTCCAGCGTCTTTTGAACCGCATAGAACATCGTCAACTGGTTTTCCTGTTTCTTGTCCATTGGTACTGTGTGTGTGTGTTGGTTTGCTTGATGCTCGCCGTTGGCCGGTTCAACGATCCCTGTGGAAGCCCGGGTTCCGTTTTAGGCCAACAGGTTTTTAACTTTCGATTGTTGAAACCATTTCACACGATCAACCTGCGATCCCTTATCAAAAGGGACCGATCGAGTACAAAGCACCAACGCCAGGTCTCACTTTTCCTGTTCATGGTTCCACGGATGCTGCATCTGTTATCCGCGCAGAGGACTTACCGGTTGGGAGGCGTGGGGTGTGCGGCACCATTTTCCAACGGCTCCGGGTCCGGCCGCTCACCAAACAGATGGCACCATCGCCTGGCATACTTCGGCGGTCGCCTGGGGTAGGCCATCAACAGGTCAGGGAGCTCCACGTCAGTGCCTTCACATCAGCGCCATCGGCCTTCGCATCACCTCCATCGGCCTTTGCAACCCCGCCATCGGCGATCGTGTCAGGTCGGTGCTCCCTTGCACGACTTCCGTTCGTCGTTGCATCCCCGCCAACGGCCTTTGCAAGGGCGCCATCGGGGTTTGCATCGCCGCCATCGGCCTTTGCACGGTCGCCATCGGCCTTCGCATCCCTGCCGTTCCCGATCGCATCACCGCCAACGGCCTTTGCAAGGTCGCGATCGGGGTTCGCATTGCCGCCATCGGCCGTTGCAACGCCGTCAACGGCCGTTGCATCCGTTCCATCCCCCTTTGCATCCCCGCCATTCCCCTTCGCGATCCGCACATCTGCCTTCGCATCGCCGCCATCCGCCGTTGTGTCAGCACCACATGCGCACGCCGGCCCCCTAGCTCTTCGTTCTTCCTCCTTCTTCCTCCCCGCACCCGTCTTCCCGACGCCCGCCTCTGCGCCCTCTGCCCCTCTGCGTGAGTTCGTGTCCACCGCTGCCGTCAGGCTGCCACCCAACTTTCTTCCTGGCTCTTTCTCCTTGTTCCTTCTTCCTTCCTGCTCCCACCGCTCAAGGGAGACTGCCACGGCGCTTCACCCAGCGGCCCATCACAGCGCCTCGCAGTGCCGGTCGGGATGCGCTCTGCGTCCTCTACCCCCCGCGTGAGTTCGTGTCCACCGCTGCCGTCAGGTCGTCTCTTCTTTCAGCTTTCAGCTTTCATCTTTTCCTCCCTGGCTCTTCCTCCTTGTTCCTTCCTCCCTCCTGTTAGCCCCTCTCCCTATCTTGCTCCACCCGTGCGCCGCGCCTGCCTCATCCCCGTGTTGCTGCTGGCGCTCACCGCCTCCGCGCAGGACGGCACCTTCCAGATCCTCAAAGGCGGCAAGCCCGTGGGCCGCATCGACGTGAAACGCACGGAGGCGGCGGGGAAGGCGGTGTACCGCATGACCTCCCGCTCCTCCATCGTGGTGCTGTGGACCCACGACGTGCGCAGCGACATGCTCACCGAGTACCAGGGTGGGCAGCTCACGCGCTGCTACAGCACCTACCACGTGGACGATGAGCTCCGCGACAGCAGCTACCTGTACACCGTGGGCGGGCGGCCGCTGTGCTACGTGCATCCGGGCGAGGTCTTCGTGGGCCGCACGGACAACCCCTGGACCGTGGCCCGCATGTACTACGAGGAACCGATCGGCCAGGACAGCATCTTCGTGGAGAGCGAGCTGCGCGACTGCCCCTTGCGCGCGGTCGGCGACGGCCGCTACATCCTCACCATGCCCGAAAAGGGCACCAACCACTACACCTACCGCGACGGTGTGCTGCACGAGGTGCTGGTGGACCGCACGCTCTTCAACCTCCTGTTCCGGCGCACGTGAAACGAGGAAGGGCGCCCCGCAGGACGCCCTTCGCCGTGGATCGTTCCGGAGCTCACTTCACGAAGCGGCGGCTGCCCACCTCCTGTCCGCGCTGGCGGATGCTCACGAGGTAGTGCCCGGCCTCGAGGGCCTGCACATCAAGCTGCAGCAGGGTCTCGCCGTTCACGCCGTGGCGGGTGGCCACGCGGCCGGTGGCGTCCAGCACCACCAGCTCATCGGCCTGCACGTCACCCAGGTCCACGTTCAGCACATCGGCCACCGGGATGGGGAACAGGCGCACACCGTCCATCTCGGCCGTTTCCGGCACGGACACCGCGGCGAGCGTGATGATCTGGTTGATCTCGGCCACCATCTGGTTGTAGCTGAAGTTCCACATGTCCTCCACGATCTCCTTGTCGCTGGGGCGGATCAGGCTCACGGTGGGGAAGCCCAGAGGCCACCACACGCTGCCCTGCAGGGTCAGCGGCGCCTCGTTCACCACGGGATAGGGCGTGCCGGTGAGCCAGTCGCCCTGCGTGGAACCCGTGTTGCCCTGGAGGTCGGCCAGGGTCGTGCTGGCATCGGCCTCGTAGAAGAGGATGCGCAGCTGATCGCTGCCCGGAGGACCGTAGTTGTTGTACAGGTCGCGCAGTGCGTGGCTCTGGTGCAGCGACCAGCAGGGGCCGCACCAGGTGGCGGAGGCGTCCACGATCACCACCTTGCCCGCATTGAGCCAGGTGTACAGGTTGTGCTGTGCGCCGTTGAGGTCGGTGACGGTGAAGTCCGGCGCGGTGCCGAACTGGGCCGAGGCCTAAAGGCCGGCGACGGCGGCGAGGGCGAGTAGTCCTTTTCGCATGGGATGTTGTTTGGCCCGAAGCTAGGCCGCTGCCGCTCCGTTCCCGGCCACAAAGGAGCTTCCATCCTTGGGCGCCTGTGGCCCCTGTTCATCCCTAAAGGCCCACGCGCTGCGCCAGGTAGCGGTGCACCTTGGCCACGCGTTCCACCTGGCCCTTGGCGGCGAAGCGCTCGTAGAAGCCCTCGTCGCGGAACTCGCGGACCACCTCGCCCCAGGGGGCCAGGCGCTGGGCCCAGCGGCGTTCGCGCCCTTCATCGGCCTGCTGGTCCGCGATGGCCAGGTCGGCGCACACGCGCAACATGGCCTTCAGGGTCACGGGCTTGGTCACGTGGTACTTGGGGTGGCCCCAGGCATCGCCCCAGGCGCTGCGGGCCGCGCGCAGGAACTCCTGCACCGTGCGGTAGCGCTTCTCCACCGTGCGGGCGCTGGCATCCACGGTCTCGCCGCGCTTGGTGCTGCGCACGATCCACCGGTGCACCTCGTTGAAGAGCTCGGCCTGCATGATCCACTTCTCCTGCTTGCTGCGGTTGCCCAGGCGGTTGATGCGGTAGCGCAGCGGGCTGTCGGGGTCGCCGTAGAGGCGCTCGATCACCTTCGCGGCCAGCCGCTTGTCGGGCTTCTCCCAGCTCACCTTCTCGTACAGGTCGATCAGGTGGCTCTTGTTGATGCGGGTGGGCGTGCTGTTGATGATCACGAACATCTCCGCGGCGAAGTCCTCGCTCTGCCCATCGAACACCACGCAGGGCACGTGGATGCTGCGGGCCTCCTCGGGATGGCTGCGGAAGAAGAACTCCAGCGCGGCCAGGCGATGCTGGCCGTCGATGATCAGGTACTTCTCGCGCGGCTCCTTCAGGTCGCCCACATGCTGGTAGTGCCCCAGCGGGCTGAAGTCGAGCGTTTCGCTGGTGAACAGCAGCACGGTGCCGGGGATGGGCGGCTGGGTGACGGCGGTCTCGTAGAAGTTGCGGATGGCCTTCACCTTGGCCTTGCTCATGGCGCGTTGGAAGGCGGCGTCGCTGCGCTCGATGCGACCGATGAAGCCGGCCACCTCATCGTCCTTCGTCCCCGGATCGGCGGCGATGGCCGCTTCGCCCTCCGCGTAGTACCGGCTGATGAAGCGCACACGCCGCAGCAGGTCCTCGGCGGGATAGCTCACGAAATAGAACCGGGCGTCCTTCTGGGGGATGCGGGTGGCGATCATACCCCCGAAGGTAGATCGGCCGCGGTGGAGCGTCCAAAAGAGGCCATCTCTCCATCCCGGACCCGCGCCGGAGGCTGATCGCCAGCGGCTGGCGGCTGGCGGCCGGCGGCTGGTGGCTGGTGGCTAGTGGCAGGGGTAAATGAGGACGGGCCCCCGCATCGCAGGAGCCCGCCGCTCGTCCAACTAACCCCCCTACCCTATTTCGATAGCACCTTGAACTCGGTGCGGCGGTTGCGCTGGTGCTCATCCTCGCTGCACTTCTCACACACGCACTTCTCGCTCGGCAGCGATTCCCCATAGCCCTTGCTCGTCACCCGGTCCTTGGCGATGCCCTTGGCGATGATGTGGTCCACGGCGCTCTTGGCCCGCTTCTGCGACAGGCTCAGGTTGTAGGCGTCCTTGCCGCGGCAGTCGGTGTGGCTGCTCAGCTCGATCTTCACCGTGGGGTTGTCGTTCAGCGTCTGCACCAGCTTGTCCAGCTCCAGGGCCGCGTCCGGACGGATGTTCCACTTGTTGTAGTCGTAGTAGATGTTGTCCAGGCGCACCACCTGGTTCACCTCCAGCGGGAACAGGCGGAAGTCCGTGTGGATGATGGCGCTGGGCTTGCCCTTGGTGCTGATGCGCGCGCTCTGCTTGAAGAAGCCCTCCTTCTCCACGCGGATGCGGTAGTCGCTCTCGGGCTTCAGAGCGAAGGCGTACTTGCCCGTGGCATCGGTGGTGCGTTCCTCCAGCAGCTGGTCGTTGCCATCGTACAGCATCACCCTGGCGCCGCTCAGCGGCACTTCGGTCTCCCCGTGCATCACCACGCCCTCGGCGGCGTAGTCGTACTTGGTCATCTCCACCACGATGTCCTCCAGCGGGTCGCTGTCGGTCATCACGCTCACCTCCTGTTGGAAGTAGCCGTTCTTGGTGGCCACGATCACGTACTTGCTGCGGTACTCGGCGTCGATCTTGAACTTGCCGCCGGGCTCGGTCTCCAGCTGATAGCGCTTCACGTGCTCGTTCTTCTCATCCTTCAGCAGGATGGTGGCGCCCTCGATGGGCTGGCGGGTGGCCTTGTCGATCACGATGCCGGCCAGGTACATCATGGGCGGGCGCACCGTGCACCCGTAGACGTCGTCGCTGCCCACGCCGCCGGGACGATCGCTCACGAAGAAGCCGGTGCTGTCGTCGGCCAGCAGCAACAGACCGAAGTCGTTGTAGCGGGAGTTCATCGGGGCCTTCAGGTTGAACACCGTGCCGGGCCCGGTGGGCAGCAGCTTGGTGCGGAAGAGGTCCAGCCCGCCCAGGCCGGGGTGGCCGGTGCTGGCGAAGAAGAAGGTGCTGTCGCGCCCGATGAAGGGATACATCTCGTTCCCCGGGCTGTTCACCTTGGGGCCCATGTTCTGGGGAGCGCCCCAGTTGTTGCCCAGGTTGTCGCAGAACCAGATGTCGGTGCCGCCCTGGCCGCCGGGCATGTCGCTCACGAAGTACATCCGGCGCCCATCGTGGCTTACACAGGGGTGGCCCACGTTGTACTGCGGGTTGTTGTGGTCGAAGGGGATCAGGTTGCCCCACTCCTGGTTGCCGAACTCGCCGGTGGTGATGTCGGTGAAGAAGATGCCGAGCTTCAATTCGCCATCGTCGGCGAGGTCCTTGGTGCCGTAGAAGAAGTTGTTGCGCGTGAAGTAGAGGCGGTCGGCCAGGGAGTCGAAGCTCGCCGTGCCATCGTGGAAGCGGCTGTTCACGTCCTTGCGCATCACCATCGGCTCCTCGGCGGTCTGGCCCTTCAGCAGGGCGCTGTAGAGGTTCAGGAAGGGCTGGTCGTCCCACTTGTAGGCGGCTTTGCCTCCGGTCCCTTCGCCCCGCGCGCTGCTGAACAGCAGCAGCTCCTCAAGCACGGTGAGGCCCAGGTCGGCCTGCGGGCTGTTGATGGGCACGGTGCGGATGCTGGCGCTGCTGCTGTCGCGATTGAGGCGGTCGAAGAGGTCCGGATGCTTCACGTAGGCCTCGGCCCGGGGATCGCCCGGGTTCTGCTCCAGGTAGCGGGCATACATCTGGTTGGCCTCGGTGTACTTGCCGTTGGTGCGCAGCACCTCGGCATGGTCGAAGAGGTCCTGCGGGCTGGGCGATCCGCTGGTGAGCTGCGCGTAGGTGGCCTCGGCCAGGTCCAGGCGGCCCATGCGCTTGTAGGCCATGGCCAGTCGGCGCAGGTCGGTGGCATCGGCCTTGCCCTTGTCGGCCAGGTCCTGGTACACCTTGGCCATGGCGGGATAGTCGAAGTCCTCGGCGTAACGCGCGGCCATGCGCTCCTTGAGCTTCTGGGCACCGGCGGCCAGGGGCAGCACGGCCAGGATGAGCAGGCCGAAGGTGCGTGCGGTGGGGCGGTTCATCGGTCGGTGGGTCTGCGTCATGGCTCAGAAGTAGCGCGGTGAGCGGATGCCCTTCATGCGTTTGCCGAAGTCGAAGCCGATCATCACCTCATGGCTGCCGCCGCTGTAGTTGCGCAGCGGGCTCAGCGGATAGTCGTAGGCGTAGCCGGCCGAGATGCCATCGGTGAAGTAGTACTGGGCCAGGGCGCCCACGGCATCCTCGTGGCGGTACATGGCGCCCAGCCAGAACTTCTCGAAGAAGAAGAAGTTGGCGCTCACGTCGAAGCTGATCGGCGCGCCCTGCACGGCCTTCACCAGGAAGGTGGGCTTGAACTTGTGGTACATGCCCATGTTGAACACGTAGCCGCCGGTGAGGAAGTAGTGCGGGCGCTGGCCCTGCTGCCAGGCGGTGCCGGTGGTGTCGACCGGCGCGTCCTTGAAGAACTCGGTGCGCAGGAGCTTGGGCGTGCTCACACCGAGGAAGAAGCGCTCGCCGTAGTACATCATGCCGAAGCCGAACTGCGGGTCCAGCTTGGTGTTCACGTTCTGCTGGAACACCTGGTCGCCGCTCTGCAGGGGGTTCAGCTCCCCGAACCGGCCCTGCACCAGCGTCATGCCGCCCTTGAGGCCGAAGGCCAGCTTGCGCTCGTTGGCGAAGTGGATGCGGTAGGCCAGGTCGATCATGAAGCCGTACTGGCTCACCGGGCCATGCTCATCGCGCATGATGGTGCCGCCGATGCCCACGGTCTCCCGCGCCAGCGGGGCGTGCACCGTCAGCGTCTGGGTGCTGGGCGCACCCTCGAAGCCCACCCACTGGTGGCGCGTCAGGGCCTTGATGCTCACCCGCTCGGCGGCGCCGGCATAGGCCGGGTTGATCGCCAGCAGGTTGAACATGTACTGCGTGAACTGCGGATCCTGCTGGGCGGCCACGGGGGCCGCGAGCACGAAGGCCAGGAGCAGGGCTTTCCAACGGGAGGCCATGGTCGCCATGGGTTGAACGCCGGAGGGCGCGGTGTTTCGGTGTGGGGTCCTCGGGATGCGCATGATCAGCGGCGGATGTAGATGTAGCCGGTGAAGGGCTCCTCACCGTTGCCGAGGTCCAGGATGAAGTAGTAGGTGCTCTCGGGCAGCTCCTCGCCCCAGTTGAGGCTGTTCTCGCTGCGGCCGTTCCAGTCGTTGGTGTAGGGCGAGCGGTCCAGCACCTTCGCGCCCCAGCGGTTGAACACCTGCAGGCTGTTGTCCGGATAGCTTTCGAGGTTGTGCACCACATAGGTGTCGTTCACCCCGTCGCCGTTGGGGCTGAAGGCGTCGGGCACGATCACCGTCAGGCAGTCCTTCAGGCGCACCAGCACCGAGTCGCTGGTGGTGCCGCACACCCCGTTGTTCACCGTCCACACGAACCAGGTGTTGCCCAGCGCCAGCCCGCTCGCGAAGGCGGCCGGGTCGGCGGGGTCGCTCAGGGTGGCCGTACCGCTCACCACGCTCCAGGCCCCGGTGGCCAGCGCATCGAACACCGGTTCGGCGTCCAGCGCGGTGCCGGTGAACTGGTGCTGGCAGAACTCCTGGTCCTCGCCCGCATCGGCCGCGGCCAGCGCGCTGTTGTACACGAAGAAGCTCATCTGGTCGCTGGTGCTGCCACAGGCGCCGTTGTCGATGGTCCACTCGAAGACCGTTTCACCCAGGCCCAGGTCGGTGACCGCGGTGAAGGGGCTGGTGGGATCGGCCAGCGTGCCGGTGCCGCTGATCAGGGTCCAGAGGCCAACGGCCGGGGCTACGGGTGAACTGGCGAACATGGTGGTGTTGGGTGCGGGTGAACAGAAGCTCTGATCGTCGCCCGCCAGTGCGGCGGCGGCGGTGTTGTCGAAGACCTGGATCAGCACCGTGTCCGTGGTGATGCCCGGGGTGCAGGGGCCGTTGTCGATGGTCCACACCAGCGTGGTGGTGCCCGGGGTCAGGCCGGTGATGCTGCTCGTGGGGCTGGCCGGATCGGTCACCGTGCCGCTGCCGCTCAGCACCGTCCAGCTGCCGGTGGCCGGGAAGATGAGCGCGTTGCCGGCCAGCGTGGTGCTGCTGGTGGGCGTGCACAGCTCCTGGTCGGGGCCCGCATCCGCGGCATCCTGGCTTGCATCGAACACGCTGATGGTCACCTGGTCGGTGGTGGTGCCGTTCGGGCAGGGCCCATTGCTCACCGTCCATTCGAAGACGCTCACGCCCACCTGCAGGTCGGTGATGGTGGTGGTGGCGCTGGTGGGGTCCGTGATGGTGCCCGTGCCGCTCACCAGCGTCCACTGGCCGGTGGCCGGATACGTGGGGTCCGTGGCCGCCATCGTCACCGTGTTCGGGAAGGTGGGGATGCAGATCTCCTGGTCGGGACCGGCGTCGGCGCTCGGCGAGTTCTCGTCGAAGAGCGTCACCTGCATCGTGTCGGTGGTCACCGCGTTGGGGCAGGGCCCGTTGTCGATGGTCCACACGAACACGTTGTCGCCGATGCTGAGGTTGAACACCGCCGTGTTGGGGTCGCTGGCGTCGGCGAGGGTGCCACCGCCCTGCAGCACCGTCCACTGGCCGGTGGCCGGGAAGATGGGGTCGTTGGCGGTGAGCACCGCACCGGTGGTCGGCGTGCACAGCTCCTGGTCGGGGCCGGTCTGCGCGGGCGGCTGGTTCTCGTCGAAGATGAACACGCTCACGGTGTCCGTGCTCGGCGGGCCGAAACCGCACTGGCCGTTGTAGATCTGCCACACGAACACGTTCTCACCCACGGCCATGCCGGTGATCATGCTGAAGGGATTGTTCGGCTCCACGATGGTGCCGCTGCCACTGAGCAGGCTCCAGGTGCCCTCACCCGGGAAGGCCGGGATGTTGCCCTGCATCATGGTGTTCACCTGCGGCGTGCACAACTCCTGGTCGGGTCCCGCGTCGGCGGTCGGCGCAGTGGGGTCGTACACGTAGATCTGGATGGTATCGCTCATGATGCCGTTCTGCGGGCAGGGACCGTTGTCCAGGGTCCACACGAACGTGCTGATGCCCACGGTGAGGTCGGTGATGGCCGAGGTGGGACTGGCGGGGTCGACGATGGTCCCCGCACCACCGATGAGCGTCCAGCTGCCGGTGGCGGGCGCCTGGGGCGGCGCCGCGGCCATCACGGTGCTGGTCAGCGGCAGGCACACCTCCTGGTCCGGGCCCGCATCGGCGGCACTGGTGCTGTCGCTGTACAGGATCACCGTCACCTCGTCGAAGGTGATCGGGTTGGCACAGGGGCCGTTGTCCACCGTCCAGCGGAAGGTGTTCACGCCGATGCTCAGCGTGCTCACCAGCGTACCGGGGTCGTTCGCGTCGGCGAACACGCCCGTGCCCGCGATCACGCTCCAGGTGCCCGTGGCGGGGAAGATGGGCGTGTTGCCCGCCAGCAGGGTGCTATCGGTGGGCACGCAGAGCTCCTGGTCCGGACCGGCATCGGCCGGCGGGTTGTTCGGATCGAAGACGAAGATGCTGACGAGATCATCGCTGATGCCACACACGCTGTTGTCGATGGTCCACTGGAAGATGTTCTCCCCGATGGTGAGGCCGGTCACTTCCGTCAGCGGGTCGTTCGCATCGGCGAACACGCCCGTGCCCTGCACCAGGGTCCAGGTGCCGATGGCCACGCCCACGGCGGTGTTGCCCTGCAGGAAGGTGCTGCTCGCCGGCGCGCAGAGCTCCTGGTCCGGGCCCGCATCGGCCGGCGGCGCGTTCTCGTCGAAGAGGTTGATCACCACGTTGTCCGCGGTGATGCCGTTGGCGCAGGGACCGTTGTCCACCGTCCAGGCGAATTCGTTGAGCCCGATGCCCAGGCCGGTCACCGTGGTGTTCGGATCGCTCGGGTCGGTGATGGTGCCCTGACCGTTCACCAGGGTCCACTGGCCCGTGGCCGGGAAGGTCACCGCACTGCCGCTCAATGTGGCGCTGGTGATGGGCGTGCAGAGGTCCTGGTCGGCGCCCGCGTTCGCATCCGGGTTGCTGTCGTCGAAGATGAAGATGCTCACCGCGTCGCTCGTCACCGGGTTGGCGCAGGGTCCGTTCGTCACGGTCCAGAGGAACACGTTCTCGCCCACCGTCAGGCCGGTCACCGCCGAGTTCGGGTCGGTGGGGTCCACGATGGTGCCCGTGCCGCTCACCAGGGTCCACAGGCCCGTGGCGGGGAAGATCACCGCGCTGCCCGCCAGGGTGGTGGTGGTGTCCGGCGTGCACAGCTGCTGATCGGCACCGGCGTCGGCCACCGGATTGTTCGCGTCGTACAGGAAGATGCTCAGCGTGTCGCTCGTCACCCCGTTCGCGCAGGGGCCGTTGTCCACGGTCCACACCAGCACGTTCTCGCCCACGATCAGGCCGCTCACGGTGGTGGCGGGATCATTGGCATCGGCGAAGCTGCCAGCGCCGGCCAGCACGGTCCAGGTGCCCACGCTGGGGAATATGGTGGTGCTGCCCGCCAGGGTGGCGGCGGTGGTGGGCGTGCACAGGTCCTGGTCAGGGCCCGCGTCGGCGCTGGCGCTCTGCGGATCGAAGACCTGGATGCTCACCTGATCGGTGGTGATGCCATTGGCGCAGGGGCCGTTGTCCACGGTCCACTCCAGGATGGTCTCTCCCACCACCAGGTCGGTCACCACGCTGTTCGGGTCGTTGGGGCTCACCACGGTGGCGGTGCCGCTCACCACGGTCCAGGTGCCGGTGGCCGGGAAGGTCACCGCGCTGCCGCTCAACGTCACCGCGTTGTCCGGTGCGCAGAGCTCCAGGTCGCCACCGGCGTCGGCCACCGGGTTGGCATCATCGAACACGAAGAGGCTCACCACATCGCTGGTGCTGCCGTTCGCGCAGGGGCCGTTGTCCACGGTCCACTGCAGCACGGTCTCACCCACGCCCAGGCCGCTCACGCCGCTGGTCGGGTCGTTCGGATCGTCGATGATGGCACTGCCGCTGACCACGGTCCATGTGCCGATGGCCGGGAAGATCGGTGCGTTGCCCGCGAGCGTGGTGGTGCTCGTCGGGGTGCAGAGCTCCTGGTCGGGGCCGGCGTCGGCGTTGGCGTTGTTCGCGTCGAACAGGAAGATGCTCACGGTGTCCGTCGTGATGGGGTTCGTGCAGGGGCCGTTGCTCACGGTCCACACCAGCACGTTCTCGCCCACGCCCAGGCCGCTCACCACGGCGTCGGGATCACCGGGGTCGTTGATGGTGCCACTGCCGGCGATCAAGGTCCACGTGCCGGTGGCCGGGAAGGTGAGCGCGCTGCCCGCCAGGGTGGCGTTCACGTTGGGTGTGCACAGCTGCTGGTCGGGACCTGCGTTGGCCACCGGGTTGTTCTCATCGAAGACGAAGAGGCTCACCTCGTCGAAGGTGATCGGGTTGGAACAGGGACCGTTGTCCACCGTCCAGCGGAACACGTTCTCACCCACCGGCAGGTCGGTGATGGCCGTGGTGGGGCTGCCGGGCGTCACGATGGTGCCGCCTCCGCTCACCAGGGTCCAGGTGCCGGTCGCCGGGGTGATGAGCGCACTGCCCGCCATGGTGGTGCTCGTGTTCGGCGTGCACAGCTCCTGGTCAGGGCCGGCATCGGCCGGCGGGTTGTTCGCATCGAACACCAGGATGTTCATCTGGTCGTTCGTGTTGCCGTTGATGCACGGCCCGTTGTCCACCGACCAGCGGAAGGTGTTGATGCCCACGGTGAGGTTGTCCACGGTGGTGTTCGGGTCGGTGGGGTCCGCCAGCGTGCCGCTGCCGGCGATCAGGGTCCACACCCCGGTGGCGGGCGGCAGCAGCTCACTGCCGTCCAGCACGGCCGCATCATCCGGCGTGCAGTACTCCTGGTCGGGACCGGCGTTGGCGATCGGGTTCGTGTTGTCGTACACCACCACGCGCAGCGTGTCCACGGTGAGGCCGTTGGCACAGGGTCCATTGCTCACCGTCCAGGTGTACACGTTCGTACCGACCGAGTATCCGGTGAGGTTGGTGAAGGGCGCGTTCTGATCGTCGAAGGTGCCGCTGCCGCTCACCACCGCCCAGGTACCCGTGGCCGGGAAGGTCACCGCACTGCCGTTCACCACGGTGAGGGTGGTGAGGATGCAGAGCTCCTGGTCGGGGCCGGCGTTGGCCACCGGGTTGTTCGCGTCGAAGACGAAGAGGCTCACCTCATCGAAGCTGGGTGTGCCGCACACGCCATTGTCCACCGTCCACCGCAGCACGGTCTCGCCCACGCCCAGTCCGGTCACCTGCGTGTTGGGGTCATTGACCGACACGATCGTCGCGGTGCCGCTCACCACGGTCCACGTGCCCACCGCGGGGAAGACCACCGTGCTGCCGGCCATGGTGGTGGTGCTTGTGGGCGTGCACAGCTCCTGGTCGGGTCCGGCATCGGCCGCTGCGTTGCCACCGTCGAACACCGTGATGCTCACCTGGTCCGTGGTGATGCCGTTCGCGCAGGGACCGTTGTCGATGGTCCACTGGAACACGTTCACCCCCACGCCCAGGCCGGTCACCACGGTCAGCGGATCGTTCGGGTCGAGGATGCTGCCGCTGCCGCTCACCAGCGTCCACGTGCCCGTGGCCGGGAAGGTGATGGCGTTGCCGGCGAGGGTCACCTGGTTGGGCACGTCGGGGATGCAGATGCTCTGGTCCGGACCGGCATCGGCGTTCGCCTGATCCTCATCGTACACGAGCACGGTCAACGCGTCCGTGCTCACGCCACAGGCTCCATTGTCGATGCTCCACTCCAGCTCATTGATGCCGATGCTCAGGCCGCTCACACTGGTGCCGGGATCGGTCGCGTCCGCGAAGGTGGCCGTGCCTTGCACCACGCTCCAGCTGCCCGTGGCCAGGCCGGTAGGCGTGTTGGCGGACATGCTGATGCTGGTGGTCGTGCTGCAGATCGTCTGGTCCGGTCCTGCTTCAGCGGGTTGCGCATTGCCATTGAACAGGTTGATGGTCACCTGGTCGCTGGTGATCGGGTTGGCGCAGTTCCCGTTGCTCACGGTCCATTGGAACACGTTGGGACCCAGGCCCAGGCCGGTCACCTGGCTGTTCGGGTCACCGGGGTCCACGATGGTCCCGCTGCCGCTCACCAGGGTCCATGTGCCCGTGGCTGGTACGATCAGCGCACTTCCGCTGAGCACCGTGGTGGTGATGGGCGTGCAGAGGTCCTGGTCGGGGCCCGCGTCGGCCACCGGGTTCGCGGCATCGAACACGAACACGGTCATCTGATCGTTGGTGAGCCCGTTCGCACAGACCCCATTGCTCACGGTCCAGCGGAACACGTTGATGCCCACGGCCAGGCCGGTCACCAGGGTGTTCGGATCATTGGGGTCCGCGATCGTGCCCGTGCCGCTCACCAGGGTCCAGGTGCCCACCGCCGGCGGGATCACCGCGCTGCCGGCCAGGTTCACCTGCGAGGGGAAGGTGGGGATGCAGATCTGCTGATCGGGCCCGGCATTGGCCACGGGGGTGGCACTGTCGAAGAGGGTGATCGTGACCTCGTCGAAGCTCGTGCCCGCGCACGGCCCGTTGCTCACCGTCCAGCGGAACACGTTCACACCCACACCGAGACCGGTGATGCCCGTGCTGGCACTATTGGGCGAGCTGATGGTGCCCGAACCGCTGACGAGCGTCCAGGTGCCCGTTCCGGGGAAGATCACCGCGCTGCCGTTGAGCGTCGTGCTCGTGATGGGCGTGCACAGCTGCTGGTCCGGTCCGGCGTTCGCCGCCGGCATGGAGGGATCGAAGACCGCGATGGTCACCTGGTCGGACGTGGGTGCACCGCAGGCCCCGTTGTTCACCGTCCACTGGAACACGTTGTTGCCCACCGCGAGGCCGGTCACCGCGCTGGCGGGGTTGCCCGGCGTGCTGATGCTGCCGCTGCCGCTCACAAGCGTCCAGGTGCCGGTACCGGGTGCGGTGACCGCGTTGCCGGCGAGGGTGGCGCTGGTGGCACCGCACAACGCCTGGTCGGCCCCGGCGTTGGCGTTCGCCTGGTTCGCATCGAACACGGTGATGGTCACCTGATCGGAGCTGATCGGGTTCTGGCAGGCACCGTTGTCCACGGTCCACTGGAACACGTTGGCACCCAGCCCCAGGCCGGTGACGATGCTCGTTGGGTTGCCCGGGGACACGATGTTGCCGCTGCCGCTCACCAGCGTCCACACGCCGGTGGCCGGGAAGGTGGGCGTATTGCCTGCCAGGGACACGGAGCCTGTCGAGGAGCAGATCGACTGGTTCGGGCCGGCATTGGCCACCGGGGCATTGGCGTCGAACACACGGATCGTGACCTCGTCATTGGTCAGTCCGTTCGCACAGGGGCCGTTGTTCACCGTCCACCGGAACACGTTGTTGCCGATCCCGAGGTTGGTCACCTGCGATGTGGGGCTGTTGGGGCTCGTGATGGTGCCGCTGCCGCTCACCAGGGTCCATGTGCCGAGCGCCGGTGCGATGGGCGTGCTGCCCGCAAGCTGCGTACTGTTCGTGCTGCTGCAGATCTCCTGATCGGGTCCCGCATTGGCCGAGGGTGAAGCGCTGCTGAAGACCGTCACGCTCACCTGGTCCTGGGTCACGCCGTTCACACAGGGGCCGTTGTTCAAGGTCCACTGGAAGATGTTGACGCCCAGCCCCAGGTTGGTCACCAGGGTGGTGGGAGCGTTCGGGGTGGAGATCGTTCCTTGTCCGCTCACCAAGGTCCACGTGCCTGTGGCGGGAGCGATGGGTGCATTGCCCGTGAGGGTGATGCTGTTCGGGGGCGAGCACAGGGTGAGGTCCGGGCCGGCGTTCGCGCTCGGGCTGTTCTGGTCGAACACCGTCACGGTCACTTCATCCTGCGTGCTGGGTGGTGCACAGGGGCCGTTGCTGATGGTCCATCGGAAGCGGTTCACGCCGATGCTGAGGCCGCTCACACCGCTGGTGGGGCTGTTGGCATTGGCGAACACACCGCTGCCCTGCACCACCGTCCAGGCGCCCGTGGCCGGGAAGATCACGGCATTGCCGGCCAGCGTGGTGCTGGTCGTCGGCGTGCACAGCTGCTGGTCGGGACCGGCGTTCGCCGCAGGCTGCGCGTTGTTGTACACGAAGATGGTCACCTGGTCCGTCGTGGGCGCACCGCAGGGTCCGTTGTTGATCGTCCAGCGGAACGTATTGGCGCCCACGCTCAAGCCGCTGACGGTGCTGGTGGGGCTGTTGGGGTTGGCCACCGTGCCCGTACCGCTCACCAGTGTCCAGGTGCCCACCGCCGGCGATGCGGCCGTGTTCGCGGCCAGGGTGGTGCTGTTCGCCGGCAGGCACAAGGCCTGGTCCGGGCCCGCATTGGCCGCGGCCTGCCCGGGGTTGAAGGAGGTGATGGTCACCTGATCGGTCGCGATGCCGCAGGTGCCGTAGTCCACGCTCCATTGGAACACATTGGCGCCTTGCGACAGACCGCTCACCGCGCTGGTGGGCGAGTTGGCGTCCGCGAACACCCCGCTGCCGCTCACCACCGTCCACGTCCCCGTCACCTGGCTGTACGGAAGTGCTCCGGCCAGCGTGGCCGATCCTCCGCAGACCTGTTGATCGGGCCCCGCGTTGGCGGCCGTGAAGGGCGGGGTGACGATCACCGAGTAGCCGAAGTCGTTCGTGCCGATGAGGGGACACGCGTCATCGGTCACGGTCACCGTGAAGTTGTTGGTGCCGAGGTCCGCCACGGTGGGCGTCCAGTTGAAGGTGCCGACCGGGAAAGGCAGGCCCGCCGTGGTGAAGGTCGCTCCGGGGATGCCGCTGTTCCAGTTCATCTGGACCGTCTGGCCCGCGTTCGCGTCGTTGGAGTTGACGGTGAACGTGATGGGCACACCGGCGCAGACCGAGGTGGTGAAGTTGGCGGAGCCATTGATGCCGCTCGCGGTCGGCGCGGTGTTGCCCGCACACGGGCGCACCACCACCTGCACATCGCGGGTCACGGTACCGATCTGCACGCCGTTGCGGAACTCGCGCACCCTGTAGGTCACCACCGCCACCTGCAGCTGGTTCGGGATCACGGTCATGGTGCCCGTGGTGGCGTTGAGCTGCACGGCACCGGCGCCGCCGCCGTTGCGCACGGGCTGAAGGGCGCTGTAACCGGCCGCATAGTTGAGGTTGTTGCCGTTCGCGCCCCGCGCCGCGATCAGCTCGTAGGTCAGCAGGTCACCGTCGGGATCCACTGCGCCGGGATTGTAGCTCACGCTCTGGCCGAGGCAGTAGAACGGTGTGGGGTTGGTGAGGAAGTCGGCCGAGTTGTTGCACGGCGTCACCGTGTTGTTCAGCGTGGCGTCCAGGTAGAGGTCCTGGTTGCCGGGGTTCTGCAGGGAGGTGACCGCATTGTTGCGGCAGCACAGCGACCAGCTGAACACCCAATCGGTGCCACAGCCCGCCCAGGCGTTGAGGTTCACCAGCCGGGTGTAGGTGTACTTCTCCACACCGTACACGCCACCGGGGTTCAGGCATCGGTCCGTCTCGCTGGCGCAGATCGGCGTGATCACCTGTACCCCCTGGAAGGTGAAGCACTGGTTGAAGTTGGCCCCGCACTGGGTGCTGCGCACGTTGAAGCTCAGGCCGTTGTTGCAGTTGGTGGGTGCCGCCACCCCGTTGCAGTCGCGATAGAAGTCGAGCGTCACCAGGTACTGGTTCGGCGCCACACAGGTGTAGCTGATCTCCCCGCCCATCGCATGGGTGGCACGGGCCTCATGGCCCCAGCCCAGGGCGGCCACGAGAGCCAGGGGGGCCAGAGAGCGACGGAGAAGGGACGGTACGCGCGATGCGAAGGGGGAGCGTCGGGTTCGGGTCATGGACCAGCCTGTTGTGGCCCTTCCGGGAGCGCGACGGCGGGATGGCCGCTCAAGGGTCCGGCCCGGCCATCATTCCGCACCGCGCCTGCCTGCCTTCGATGCCGGATCCATGGCATGCACTACGCCCATGCTCCCATCAGGTGCCGGGCAAACGTAGCCGGGCCCCGGCCGCAGGGCCGATGCGTGGCTTCCGCAGTTGTCAACACGGCGATGTGCGGTGACCGGACCGCGCTCGACCCGGACACGCATCGCGGACGCGATGCCTCAGCAGCTCAGTGCTTCACGATGCGCTCCGTGGATCGCGTGCCGTCCAGATGTTCCAGCTCCAGGAGCCCGGGTCCCGGAGCGAGGTCCCGCACATCGATCGTCGCACGCGTCGACGAGGTGAAGGACCCCTGGTCGATCGCACGACCTTGCGCATCGCGCAGCACCCACCCCTTCAGGCCCGCATCGGGGGAGGCCTCGATGAAGAGCACCTCGTCGGCCGGAACGGGATGCACGCGCACCGCGCGCTTGTCCACGCGCGCGAGGCCCACATTGCCCCCCGACAGCTCCACATCATCCACCCAGAGCACGGACCCGGGCAGCGTACCGGAGAACACGATCAACAGCAGCGTGTCCGGCATGGTAAGCACGGTGGCCGGTGCGGACAGCAGGGTCCATCCCGAGGTGGGACCGGCGACCTCCGCGAAGGCGGACCCCACGGGAGCACCACCGCTCAGGAAGTACGCGGCGATCCGTGCCGTGTCCGGACCTGCTGGCTGGTACTGCACCCACGCGTTCATCGTTCCTGGCATGTCGCTGTAAGGCACGCCACCGTTCACGCCGAACGGGGTCAATGCGCCGTTGGTGAGGATGCCGGGAATGGTGTCGTTGCCCACGCCCAAGGTGGTGACACGCGCGGACAGGGCACCGCTGTGGGCCTGTGTGGACGGGGTCACGGAGCTGAGCTGGAACGGTGCGAGCAGGGGGTTGAACGAGCTCCAACCGTCCGGATCCTCGCTGGTCACCTCATCCCAAAGCTCGAATTCATGGTTGGGCAGCACATCCGGCGTGGGGGTGATGAACGAGGTGAGACGCACGGCGTCCACTTCGATCCACGACCCATCGGCGATGCCCGACGGTGCGAAGGGGTTCGAACTGGCGAAGGCCACCACCACACTGTCCGGCGCGATGGGAACGCCCTGGTTCACGGGAAGATCGAACGTGGTCCAGGTGGATTGCGACCCGCCGATGGTGTGCACGTCCAGGACGGCGAGCACCCCGAAGCTCCAGATGCCCACCAGCACGACGGCCGAATCCCCGGGCTGCAGGTCGTACCGATAGTAGCCCTCGATGGCATCGATCGCGGTGGTGAAGGGCACGCCGGCCACGGGCAGGTCATTGTCGATGTTCCCGAGCAGCGCGAACCCGAACACGGTGTCCGGTCCCTGCACCACGGTCTCCATCCGCACGCCGTAGGTCCCGGACGCGCCGGCCACGCGGGAGGTGTTGTTGAGCCCGGGCGCCTCGGAATTGCTCGTGCGCCAATCACTCGCCTGTTCGAAGAGCACCGTGGTGCTCCACGTCTCGAATCCACCATTGGTGATGGCCTGACCCACCGCGAAGCGGGGGATGAGAAGAACAAGGGCGGGAACGAGGATGCGCGGTGACATGGTCCGGATGTTGATGCGCGAAGCTAACCGCCCCCCCGGATCGGGCTCACTCGCGGACGAATCGCGCCGTGCGCTGCACGAAGGTGACAGGGTCGGTGTATCGGACCAGGTAGAGACCCGGCGCCAGGAAACCCACCGGGACCGAAGCGCCGGCAAGCCGCCCGCTGCTGATGCGCTCACCCGCCGGTGTCAGGATCTCCAGGAGTCCTCCGGGCTCCGCACCCTCCAGCGAGAACCGCTCGCGAACAGGGTTCGGATGCACCATCAGCGTTCGTTCCCGTTCGCGGGTCACGGCCACGGTCGGTCCCAAGGTGGTGGTGCCATCCCTGTCCACCTGCCGAAGCCTGTAGTAGCTCACCCCGGGAAGGGGTCGCTCATCCGCCACGGCGTACACCTGCTCGTGCTGGCTGTTCCCCGCACCCGGCATCTTCAGAAGTTCGGTGTAGGCATCACCGTCCGCCGACCGGTCGATGACGAAGTGATCGTTATCCTGTTCGGTGGCCGTGCTCCAACGCAACCGGACCGACCCATCGTCGGGTTCCGCGGTGAAGGTGAGCAGTTCCACCGGCAGCGGACTGAACCCGCACAGGATCTCCTGCGAGGCGATGCCGGGGCCATGGATCTCAATGCGCACGGTCGTGCACCCGAGCGAAGCAGGGGTCGCCGTGGCGCAATTGGTCATGGCCGTCCAGTCGTTCGAGGAGAGCACCGAACCGGATCCCCCGTTGTTCGGCAGGTCGAAGAAGATGCTCGTGCTGCCGCAGGTCACGCGGCCCTGAAGGGTCCACAGCGACGACGGGATGTTGGAACCGGAAAAGGTGATCGTGTACCCCATGCGCACCCGGTAGTTGTACCCGCCCGGGCAGCTCATCGAGGCGGGTACGATGGCCTGTGGATACACGCTAAGGTGGACCGTGTACCCGTTCGCCGATGTCACCGAACATTGGGAAAAGGCCATGCCCGACAGGACCAGGGTGAGGGCTACCGTGATGAAGGTTCTTCGCAGGATCATACCGGCCATGGTGCGCTTCGGATGAGGGCGTTCTACGCGTTCGCCGGCGGACAGGTTCACGCCGGAACGCACCTTTGTTCGATGACCTCCATCATCCTGTGGTCCATCCTGGCGGTCGCGCTGGCCTCCACGGGCCTGGCCCTGCTCATCGTCGGCTATCGACGCCGTGCGGCCCGGCTGCTGATACCCGGGGTGCTGTCCCTGATGGCCTCGACGGTGTGTGCCGGCGTGGTGGTCGTGAAGGCCGCGCAGCGCGCGGTGCATCATGCGCAGGATGCGCTCGCACCGCGACCCGGAGCCGAGATCTACGCCGCGCTTTTCGGCAAGCCCGGATCGTGTGTGCAGGTCATCGATGCCCAGGACCAGATCATCCCGAAGCTCGACCCGGTCATCCGCCTCCACGTGAACACCTGCCCCACCGAGGTGTGGCGCGTGCTGCGACAATACAGGTACGAGCTGAAGGTGGAAGCCACGAACAAGGACACCAGAGACCGGTTCTCACCACGCACATTCGGCGACAGCGTGCTCACGTTCACCACCACCATTGTGGAGGGGCGCAACTGGCGCACACTGATCATCGCGCGCGACAGCACGCGCATGATCGTGGTGGATGCGGCGGACTAGAGCCCCAACAACACCTCCCCCGGGTCCTTCCCGCCGAACACCAGCTTGTTCGGATCCTCGATCATCTCCTTCACCTTGTACAGGAAGCTCACGCTCTCCTTGCCATCGATGATGCGGTGATCGTAGCTCAGCGCCACGTACATGATCGGGCGGATGACGACCTGACCGTTCACGGCCACCGGGCGCTCCACGATGTTGTGCATGCCCAGGATGGCGCTCTGCGGCGGATTGATGATGGGCGTGCTGAGCATGCTGCCGAACACGCCGCCATTGGTGATGGTGAAGGTGCCGCCGGTCATCTCGTCGATGCTCAGCTTGCCGTCGCGTGCCTTGACCGCGAGCTCCTTGATCTTCGCCTCGATCTCGGCCAGGCTCATGCGTTCGGCGTTGCGCACGATGGGAACCATCAGCCCCTTCGGACTGCTCACCGCGATGCCGATGTCGGCGTAGTCGAAGGTGACGATCTCCTCGCCCTGGATCTGCCCGTTCACCGTGGGGAACAGACGAAGCGCCTCGGTCACGGCCTTGGTGAAGAAGCTCATGAAGCCCAGGTTCACGCCCTTCTGCTCCTTGAACTTGTCCTTGTACCTGTCGCGCAGCGCCATCACCGCGCTCATGTCCACCTCGTTGAAGGTGGTGAGCATGGCGGTGGTGTTCTTCACGCTCACCAGGCGCTCGGCCACCTTCTTGCGCAGGGTGGTCATCTTGGCCCGGCTGTCGTTGCGCGTGCCGCCCCAGCCGTTCATCAGGGCGCTGCCGGCATCCACACCACCGGCGATGTAGGCTTCCACATCGCTCTTGGTGATGCGCCCGTTGGGACCACTGCCCTTCACCTTGCTCGGGTCCACGCCTTTCTCGTCCAGCATGGCCTTGGCCACAGGGGTGGCGTATGCGGCGGGGGCAGGGGCAGCGCCTGCGCCGGGAGCTTCGGCGCGCGAGGCAGCAGCAGCGGCAGGAACAGGCTTCTTGGCCTCCTGCGCCTGCGCCTTGGCTTTATCATCCGCCGAAGCCTTGGCGGAGGTGGACTTCTCGGCCTTCACGCTGGTGTCGATCCGTGCCACCACATCGCCCACGTTCACCGTGGCATCCGCCTCGGCGATCAGTTCAATGCGGCCTTCGGCCTCGGCGCTCAGCTCCAACGTGGCCTTGTCGCTGTCGATCTCGGCGATCACCTGGTCCTTCTCCACCGTGTCGCCGCTCTTCACGAGCCATTGCGCGATACGGACCTCACTGATGCTCTCTCCGGGGCTGGGGACCTTGATGTCTACGGTGGCCATTGGCGGGATGGGGGAATGCGATGCTTGTTACTTGACCCTTGACACGTGCTCAGGCACGCGCCTTCGAATTGGCGGCGGCCTTTCTGCCGCTGGGCGTGCCGCCCGCGAAAGCCTGCTCGATGATCGCCACCTGCTGGTTGGCGCTGCGCTTGCTGCTGCCGGTGGCGGGTGCGCCGCTCGCCGGACGGCTGATGCATTCGAGCTTCACGTCGAGCTCGGGCTGCAGCTGCATCAGGACGTGCGTCCACGCGCCCATGTTGCGCGGCTCCTCCTGCACCCAGAGGAATCGCTCGGCCTTTGTGTACCGCTTCAGCGCACCTTTGATCGCGTCAATGGGCAGCGGATGGAGCTGTTCGATGCGCAGGAGGGCGGTGTCCGTGATGCCGTTCTGCTCGCGGTGCTCCAGCAGGTCGTAGTGCACCTTGCCCTGCGTGAGGATCACGGTGCGCACCTGCTTGGCATCGGCCTTCGCATCGTCGATGAAGGGCTGGAAGCGACCCTTGGCCAGTTCGTCCAACGTGCTCACGCACTTCGGGTGGCGCAGCAGGCTCTTCGGTGTGAAGACCACCAGCGGCTTGCGGAAATCCCAGGCCAGCTGACGACGCAGCACGTGGAAGAAGTTCGCGGGCGTGGTGCAGTTCACCACCAGCATGTTGTCGTCGGCACAGCTCTGCAGGAAGCGCTCCATGCGGGCGCTGCTGTGCTCGGCACCCTGGCCCTCGTAGCCGTGGGGCAGCAGCAGCACCAGGCCGTTCTGCGTGTTCCACTTCTCCTCGGCGCAGCACAGGTACTGGTCCAGAATGATCTGCGCGCCGTTCACGAAATCGCCGAACTGCGCCTCCCAGATGGTGAGCGTGTTGGGGTTGGTGAGCGCATAGCCGTACTCGAAGCCGAGCACCGCGTATTCGCTCAGCAGTGAGTTGTAGATCTGCAGCAGCGCCTGGCCCTCCTGGATATGCTTCAGGTGGATGAACTCCTCTTCGCTGTCCTCCAGCTTCACCACGGCGTGGCGGTGGCTGAAGGTGCCGCGCTCCACGTCCTGGCCGGTGAAACGCACGGGTTTGCCTTCAATGAGCAACGACCCGTAGGCGAGCAGCTCGGCAAGGCCCCAGTCGAGGGTCTCGTCGGCCATCATCTTCTTACGGTCGTTGAGGATCTTCTCCAACTTGCTGAAGAACTTCTTGCCGTTGGGGTGCAGCACGGTGAGCTTCTCCCCGATCATCTTCAGCGTCTCCTTCTTCACGCCCGTGGCGGGCGCATCGATCATGTCATGCACGGTGGCGCGGCGGAAGCCCTTCCAGCGCTCGGCCATGAAGTTGGTGATCCTGCCCACGCGCTGCTGCTTGGCCGCGTTCAGGCGCTCGTCCAGCATGGCCGTGAAGTTGCGCTCCATCTCCTCGGCCAGTTCCTTCGCCTCCTTCACCCCGCTGGCGATCAGCTTGTCCACGTAGATCTTGCGCGGATCGGGGTGCGCAGCGATGGCCTTGTACAGCACGGGCTGCGTGAACTTCGGCTCGTCGCCCTCATTGTGGCCGTGCTTGCGGTAACAGAGGATGTCCACCCAGATGTCGGTCCCGTACTTCTGGCGGTAGTCCATCGCCATCTGCATGGTGAAGGCCACGGCCTCGGCATCGTCGCCGTTCACGTGGAACACGGGGCACTGCGTCACCTTGGCCACATCGGTGCAGTAGGTGCTGGTGCGCGCATCGATGTAGTTGGTGGTGAAGCCCACCTGGTTGTTCACCACGATGTGGATGGTGCCGCCCACTTCATAGGCCTTCAACCCGGCCATCTGCGCCACCTCGTACACCACGCCCTGACCGGCCACGGCGGCATCGCCATGGATGATGATCGGGGCCGTGATGCCCTTCGCGAAATTGTCGTCGTGCTCGATGATGGCCCGGCTTATGCCCTGCATCACGGGCCCCACGCTTTCCAGGTGGCTGGGGTTGGGCGCCAGCGTCAGGCGCACCTCCCTGCCGGTGTTGGTCTTCAGCACGGAGCTGTAGCCCATGTGGTACTTCACGTCACCCTCCACCAGCTCGTCCTCGTAATCCTTGCCCTCGAACTCGCTGAAGATCTGGTCGTAGCTCTTGCGCAGGGTGTTGGCCAGCACATTGAGTCTGCCACGGTGTGCCATGCCGATCACGAACTCGGTGATGCCTTGTTCGGCACCGTGCTCGATCACGGTGTCCAATGCGGGGATCAGCGCCTCGGCGCCTTCGATGCTGAAGCGTTTGGCCCCGATGAATTTCTTGCCTAGGAACTTCTCGAACACTACGGCCTCGTTGAGCTTCTCGAGGATCTCCTTCTTCTGGTCGATGGAGAAGTCGGGGGTGTTGCGCACGCTCTCCATACGCTGCTGAAGCCACTTCACCTTCTCCGGGTTGCGGATGAAGCGGAACTCGGCGCCGATGCTCTGGCAGTAGGTCTGCTCCAGCAGGGCGATGATGTCGCGGAGCTTCGCGGCACCCAGGCCCACCTCGTTGCCGGCGGCGAACACGGTGTCCAGATCGGCCTCGCTGAGCCCGTAGTTGGGCAGATCCAGCGGTGGGCTGTACTTGCGGCGCTCGCGCACCGGGTTGGTGCGGGTGAAGAGGTGGCCGCGCTGGCGGTAGGCGTTGATGAAGTCCAGCACCAGGAACTCCTTGCGCAGGTGCTCATCGCCGCCGGCTTTCAGCTGCACCCCGGGCAGGGTGTCGAAGGAGGTGCGGGCCAGCTCGAAGCCGTCGAAGAAGCGGGCCCAGCCGGGATCGACCGAGGCGGGGTCCTTGACGTATTGCTGGTAGATGCTGTCGAGCGAGGCCGGGTCGGCGTTGCTCAGGTAGGAATGCTTGTCCATCGGCGGCGGACCGGGGAGGCAAAGGTAGCCAGCGGACCGGGCCGCTGTACGACTTTGAGGTTCAGGAGGTTACTCGGAACCCGACAAGGCGGCGTACCGCATCCGGGTCAGCACCTTCTGCAAGGCCCGCAACACCACCTGTCCCGCCAGCTCCGGCAGCCCACCGGCGGCCATGCTGCGTTTCGCATGCGCCTCCGGGAGGTCCACCCGGTACAGCACCACGCCCAGCGCATGCTGCCCCTGCCGGTGCCGCTCCTCCATCACGGGCAGCACCTGCGCGCGCAAGGACTCGAAGGCACCGTCGCCCGGGTCGGGCAGCTGCAGCTCGGGAGCGTTGAGGTCCTTGCGCAACTGGGCCACGGTGGCCGCAAGCACCTCCGCCCGGTCCAGCCAGGGGACCAGACCACCACCCGTTGTTGACAATCCCTCGCTCACGCTGTCGAAAACTACGGCACAGCGCGCCGGAACGTGGCACTATTTTCGACGCCCGCCGACCTCAACCATCCCAGGCACGAACCTCCCATGCGATCCATCCTCATCAGCCTACCGCTCGCGTTCAGCGCGCTCACCATCCAGGCCCAGTACGGCACCTTCGACGCCAACGCGGTGAAGGACGCGTCCACCACGACCACCCTGGTGGTGCTCGATGCGGGTGACAGCCCGTACAACCGGGCCATGATGGACGCCGTGAAGGCGCACTGGACCTTCACCAAGAGCGTGGACTTCATCACGATGAACGACCTGGCGACGCAACCGTTGGGTGCCGACAAGACCTACCTGGTGAAGACCCTTCGGAACGACCCGGAGAAGTTCACGGGCACCTTCCTGACGCTGATGCGCGGATGGAAACAGAAGAAGGGCGAGGTGATGGAAGTGACGGACAACGCCATCGTGAACCTGCCCCCCTCCCAGGACATCGCCTTTCTGCAGATCGATCCGGCCGGCATGGCCACGCACGGCACCAGCGCCTTCCTCAACCTCTACCTGAAGGCGATCCAGGATTACCTGAAGCAGGTGTCCACCGGCAAGATCACGGACAAGGCCACGGCCGACCGGCTCTACGCGGGTCGCAACCGGCTGGTGCGCGATGAGCTGGACCTGTGGATCGCGAAGGAGCACCTGGACAAGAGCCTGCCCGATGCCGCGGCCGTGAAGACGCACTACACGCACAAGGCGCAGGTGATGGACCTCATGCAGCTGAACGCGGCCGTGAGCAAGGGCGAGGGCGGTGTGGCGGTCACCGACGTGCTGCTCACCGGCGAGCACAAGAACAAGCATTGCTTCAAGCGCGTGTTCAAGGTGAGCACGGGCGAGCTGATGTACCTGCGCGACGACGCGGCGATCTTCGGCAAGAAGGAAGGCCTGCTGGACGAGGACCTCAAGGCCATCGAGCGGGCGCGCTGATCACGAACATATCCGTTGTGGGAAGGCGCCTTCGGGCGCCTTTTCCGCTGATGGCCCGGAACATTCAAGGTCGTGAGGCGTTTGGGGAGCATGGACCGTCTTCCACCTGCGGTGCACGCCACCACCGCCGCCCTCTGCCTCAACATCGCCCTGGCGCTCTTCGGCGGCCCCGCATGGCTGATCGGTGGGATGCTTCTCGCCGGTCCGGCCTGGTCCTCTGGCTGGTGTGGTCGGTGCTGCGCGACCGCTCGGTCCCTGTCCGCGACCTGGGGGCCCGGGAGCAATGGGGCTACCAGGACCGCCCCGACATCCGTCCGGTGGAGGAGCGGTGATCGGAGCGGATCGCCGATCCTGTCAACGAAATGTGAACGGCGTGGGCGGCTCCCCGATCGAGCGTTCCCTTTGAAGGCATGAGCACCATCCTCATCACCGGCGGCAGCGGCCTCATCGGCACCGCGCTCACCGATCATCTCCTGCGTGAAGGGCATGTCGTGCGCTGGATCGGTCGCCGTGCCACGCAGCGCCCGGATGTGCGCAGCTTCGCCTGGCATGCGGAACTGGGCGCACCCGACGAAGCGGTCCGGGACGTCGATCATGTGGTGCACCTGGCCGGCGCGCCCATCGCCGATCAGCGGTGGAGCACGCGCCGCGTGGACGAGCTCACCCGCAGCCGCACGGCCGGGCCACAGGCGTTGTGGCGCGTGGCCGAGCGCACAGGCTGGCGTCCCCGCACTTTCGTCAGCGCCTCGGGCACCGGGTGGTACGGCGCGGGCCGATGGGACGCACCGGTCGCCGAGGACGCGCCTCCGGGCACCGACACCATCGGCGGCATCACCGTGGCCTGGGAGCAGGCCGTGGACCGGTGGGCCGCAGAAAGTCGCGTGGTGAAGCTCCGGACGCCGATGGTGCTGGCCTGCACGGGGGGCGCACTGCCCCGGTTGGCGCGGCTGGCACGGCTCGGACTGGCCTCACCCTTGGGCGATGGCCGACAGGTGATGCCGTGGGTCCATCTGAACGATCTGGTGCGGGCTTACGATGCCGCGCTGTTCAACGCCGACCTTCAGGGCGCCTGCAATGTGGCCGCTCCGGAACAGCCGGACAACCGCACCTTCATGCGCACCCTGGCCCGGGTCCTGCACCGGCCGTTCATCCTGCCCGCCGTCCCCGGCTTTGCCCTGCGCATCGTGCTGGGTGGCATGGCCGAGGTGTTGATGGGCGGTGGAAGGGTGAGCACCGGACGGTTGGAGGCGGGGGGCTGGCGGAGCGCACATCCAGGCCTGGAAGGCGCCCTGCGCGACCTGCTGCACTGACTCAGTGCACGCGGTCCAACAGGGCCTGCGCCAATGCGCGGAGGGGCTCCTTGCGTGCGTCGGGCACGTCGATGGTCTCCAGCGCCTCGAGGGCCAGGGCGTGGTGGTGCTCCACCTCGGTCACCGCATCGGTCTCCACCCCCAGTTCGTCCAGCACATGCAGCATGCGTTGCACATCGCGGGCTTCCGGGGTCTTGTCCAGTTCCTCGCGCAGCTCGGTGCGGCCGGCGGCATCGCTCTTCTCCAGCCCGCGGATCAGCAGAAAGGTGCGCTTGCCGGCGCGCAGGTCGCCGCCCCGCTGCTTGCCCACCTTGTCGGGATCGCCGAAGGCGTCGAGCAGGTCGTCCCGCAATTGGAACGCGAGCCCGAGGTGCTCGCCCATGGCGCCGATGCGCATGCGTTCGGCGGATGGTGCCTTGGCCAGGGTGGCCCCCACCTGCAGGGCGCAGCCCAGGAGCACGGCGGTCTTCAGGCGGATCATCTCGGTGTACTCATCCACGTGGACATCGGCGCGGCGCTCCAGGTCCATGTCCCGCTGCTGGCCTTCGCACACCCCGAGGGCATACCGGCTGAACAGCCTCAGCACCTCCGGATCGCGCGCCATCAGCTGGTAGGCCTTCACCAGCATGGCATCGCCGCTGAGGATGGCGGTGTTGACGTTCCATTTGGTGTGCACGGTGGGCATGCCCCGGCGCAGCGGCGCCTGGTCCATGATGTCGTCGTGCATCAGCGTGAAGTTGTGGAAGAGCTCGATGCCGAGGGCCTCGTCGAGCACGTCGTCCGGGTCGTGGCCGAAGAGCTCGGCGGCGAGGAGGACGGCGCTGGGGCGGACGCGCTTGCCGGGCAGCCGCATCAGGTAGGCCATCGGCGCATAGAGCGGATCGTCGGGCAGGTCGTTCACCCAGCCGTCGATGCGCTGTTCGATGCGCGCGCGGTGCGCGGCGAGGATCGCAGTGCTCATCCCTCGGTGAGCCGCATGAGGTACTCCCCGTAGCCGCTCTTGAGCAGGGGACGCGCAAGGGCATGCAGTTGTTCGGCGGTGATCCAGCCCTTCTTGTAGGCGACCTCCTCGATGCAGCCGATGCGCAGGCCCTGCCGCTCCTCGATCACCTGCACGAACTGTCCGGCCTGCGTCAGGCTCCGGAAGGTGCCGGTGTCCAGCCAGGCGGTGCCGCGGTCCATGATCTCCACCTTCAGCCGGCCCTGGCGCAGGTATTCGCGGTTCACGTCGGTGATCTCGTACTCACCCCGTGCGCTGGGCTTCAGTGCGGCGGCGATGTCCACGACATCGTTGGCGTAGAAGTAAAGGCCGGGCACGGCGAAGTTGCTCTTGGGCTTGGCCGGCTTCTCCTCGATGCTGAGGACGCGGTTCTCCTTGTCGAACTCCACCACGCCGTACCGCTCGGGGTCGCTTACGTGATAGGCGAAGACCAGGCCGCCGTCCGGATCGGTGTGCTGGGCGAGCATGCGGCCAAAGCCGCGCCCATAGAAGATGTTATCGCCAAGGATCAGCGCCACCGGGTCGCGGCCCACGAAGTCGCGACCGATCACGAAGGCCTGCGCCAGTCCGTTGGGGACGGGCTGTTCGGCGTAGCTGAAGCTGCAGCCCAGCTGGGTGCCGTCCCCCAGCAGCTTGCGGAAGCTCGGCAGGTCGTGGGGGGTGGAGATGATCAGCACCTCGCGGATGCCGGCCGCCAGCAAGGTGCTGAGCGGATAGTAGATCATGGGCTTGTCGTACACCGGCATCAACTGCTTGCTCACGGCAAGCGTCAACGGGTGCAGGCGGGTGCCGGAACCCCCGGCGAGGATGATGCCTTTCATTCGTCGTCGGTGGTGCTGTCGGAGGCCAGCGCCGCGGTGTTGTCCCGTCCGGGCTCCAGCTTCAGTTCCATCAGGTCGATGTCCTCCTCCTCATCGAGGATCTCGAGAAGGGGCTCTTCGAAGGCCTTCGTCATCAAGGTCTTGTTGAAGGAGATCAGCAGCGAGGGAAGCACCAGCAGGTTGGTGAACATGGCCACCAGCAGGGTGAGGCTGGTGAGGATGCCCAGCGCCTGGATGCCGCCGAAGTGAGAGAAGGCGAACATGCAGAACCCGGCCAGCAGCACCACGCTGGTGTAGATGATCCCCACGCTCACTTCGCGGGTGGCCAGGTCCACGCTGCGCTTCAGGTCGTGGCCGGTGAGGCGCAGCTCCAGCCGGTAGCGCGCCAGGAAGTGGATGGCGTTGTCCACCGCGATGCCCAGTGCGATGCCGAAGACCAGGATGGTGCTGGGCTTGATGGGGATGTGCAGGAAACCCATCAGACCGGCCGTCACCACCAGCGGGATCAGATTGGGGATGAGCGACACCACGAGGATCCGCAGCGAGTTGAACAGCAGCGCCATCATGCCCACGATCAGCACCACGGCCCAGAACAGGCTGATCACCAGGTTGCTCACCAGGTAGCTGCTGCCTTTCAGGAACACGACGCTGGTGCCGGTGAGGGTCACCTTGTACTGGTCGGGGCTGAAGAGGCTGTCCACCTGGGTGCGCAGCCTGCCGAGCACGGTGTCCATGCGCATGGTGCCCACATCGGCCATCTGCACGGTGATGCGGGTGGTGCTGCGCGTGCTGTCCATGAAGGCCTTCGCCATGCCCTGCTTGTTGCCGAGCGTCTCCAGGTAGGGGGCGATGAAGGTCTTGTCCGTGGCGGTGAGCAGGCCGTATGCCGCGGGATCGCCACCGTAGAAGGCCTGGCGCGTGAACTTCACGGCGTCCACGATGCTCAACGGACGGCTGAACTCCGGGTGCGCGGCCAGCGTGTCGCCCAACCGGTCGATGCGCCTGAGCGTGGCGTCCTTGAACACGCCGTTGCGTTTCCCCGTGGACACGAGGATCTCCAGGGGCATCACCCCCTTGAAGTGCTTCTCGAAGAAGCGCAGGTCGGTGAGCACCGGGTTGTCCTCCGGCAGATCGTCCACGATGCGGCTCTCATCGCGCAGGCGCAGCATGCCGAAGAGGGCGAACACGAACACGAAGGCGGTGATCGCATAGATCAACGGGCGCCGGTCCCGCACGGTGCGCACGATCCATTCCACGGCAGCGTCGAGCCATCGGCGCTCCAGGTGCTTGAGGTGCCGGGGCTTGGGTGCGGGCATGTAGCTGAAGAGCACGGGGATCAGCAGCATGCTGAGGGCCCACAGCACCATGATGCCGATGGTGGCGATCCAGCCGAACTCCTTCAGGGTGTCGCTGTAGGTGAAGCAGAAGGTGGTGAAGCCGACGGCGGTGGTGGCGTTGGTGAGGAAGGCGGCGGCGCCGATGCGGCTGATCACACGCTGCAGGGCCTTCATCTTGTTGCCGTGCCGCACGTACTCGTAGTGGTACGCGTTGATCAGGAACACGCAGTTGGGCACGCCGGTGACGATCACCAGCGGGGCGATCACGCTCATGAGGATGGTGATCTTGTAGCCCAGCAGACCCATGGCGCCGAAGCTCCACACCACGCTGATGGCCACCACGCCCATGCAGATCCACATCACCCGCCAGCTGCGGAAGAACAGCAGCAGGAGCACACCGCAGAGGAACATGCTGAGGGCCATGAACAGCGGCATCTCGGCCTTCACCATGCCGGTGCTGCGCACGCGGATGTAGGGCAGGCCGCTGAGGTGCACCGGGAGCCCCTGCTCCGCCTCGAACCGTCGCGCATGGGCCTCGATCCGGTCCACGACGTCACCACGCCGCTCGCTGTTGAAGCGGGCCGCGTTCACGAACACCATCATCAGGCTGGCCTTCGCGCTGTCGTTGTACAGCAGGTCGGCGTAGAAGGGCAGCGCACGCACGCGGGCCCGCAGGGAGTCCATGGCCGCCTGGTCCACCGGTGGGCCCTCCCAAAGCGGATGCAGGGTGAAGCGCTTGAGGCTGTCGTCACGCTGCAGTTCGAAGAGGTGCGCCTCGCTGAACACCGAGTCCACACCGTCCTCCAGCTTGAGGTCATCGCCCAGCGCGCGCCAGGCGGTGAAGGCCTTCGGTGTGTAGAGCCCCTCGCCCTGGGTCCCGATCACCAGCACGTTGCCGTCCTCGCTGAACTGGGCGAGGAACCGCTCGTACTCCACATAGGCGCTGTCCGTGCGTGGCAGCAGGCCTCCATGCTTGAACTGCATGGCCACGTGGCCGGCCTCGTAGCCCATCCAGCCGGTGAGCAGGGCCACCATGACCAACACCGCGATGCGGTTGCGAAGGATCCTACTCGCCAGCCAGGCCCACATGGGTTCGGACAAAAAGGCCCCGGCCATGCCGGAGCCCGCGCAAAGGAACGAGATCCGGGGCAGAGCGCGGGTCCAACCCTCAGAGGATCAGGGACAAGGTGAGCTTCACGGCCGCGTCATCCTCCAGCATGCCGGTCGCATAGGGACCCACGCGGAGGGCCGCCAGCACGCCCAGGCCCACCACCCCGCTGCGCAGCAGCTGGTCCAAGACCAGGCCCACCTCGTGGTATCCCCGATCCGGCGAAGTGAATGTCCAGCCCGCATGCCGCTCCGGGTGGTCCAGCGCCCCCACCGCACCGGACGCGATGAGCATGGGCTGCGGCCGCGAAAGGCGGTGGCGCCACAACACCGGGCCCAGGCCGAAGCGCAGGTGCAGCGCCGCGAACCGGTCGGCCACGAAGCTGTTGGGGGCCATCGTTTCAAAGGCCCATGGCGTGCCCACGCCCAGGTCGTCCGTGGCCGTGCCCCTCAGGTTGAACAGGAACGGTGCGGGAGCGAGGGGATCGGCCGCACCGGCGATCACGCGCCAGGCCAGGCTGCGGACGGGCCAGCGATGGATGTCACCAAGCTGCACGACCACGCGCCACAGGTCCTGTTCCCCGGCCCAAAGGCCGTCCAAGGCCCGCCAGACGTTCACCTGCAGCTCGGGCCGTCCCGCACGCATCACCGCATGGCGGCCGGGCAGTTGGGCCGTGCGTTCACCCGGCGCATAGCGCAGCCCGAAGGTGATGGCACCGGTCACGAAACGGCGGTCGAACCGCGTGATGCCATCCCCCACCGGTGTCGCGAAGCGATAACCGGTGCGATCGGCGCGATCGGATCGTTCCGTGCCGATCCACAGCTTCAGGTCCTCCATCACCCGCACGCCCACGGCGGCCTCCCATCGGTCCACGGCATCCATCCGGGTGATGTACAGCAGGCGGTAGCCCTCCTCGCTCAACAGGGCGGTGGGCCGCTGGAAGCTCCAGCCACCGGTCTCGGCCACGTCGCGCTGGGCCGCCACCCGCAGGTCATGATCGCGGCCGCTCCACGGACGCACCGTCAGTTCGCCGCCGAACTTGGTGGCGGCATCGCCGAAGCCATAGGCCGCAAAGCCGCCCAGCGAGAAGCGACGGCTCACGCGGGCGTTGGTGCGCAGGCCCAGGCCCAGGCGGAACCCCTCGTAGCCGTTGTAGGCGATCAGGCGGTCCAGCGGCAGGTCGAAGGGGCCCCAGGGGATGGCGCCGCGCAACAGGGCGTCCAGCCCGCGCACGGTGCGGTCCAGCCGTTCGGCACGGCCCAGGCTGTCGATGGTGCGGTAGGTCATCCGGTCCTTGGCGTCCAGTGGTACCGTGCGCAGGCTGTCCCACAGGGCGGCGTCGGTGCGGATGTCCATGCGGTCGGCCACCAGGTCGGCGCCGCGGAAGGCCGCTCGCGGCAGGTGCGGGTCGAGCTCGATGTCGGTGAGGTCCACACGCACGCGGCCCACCAGCGCATAGGAGCCCACCTGCAGGCTGTTCAGGTACAGCGTGCTCTCCACCTGCTCCGGGAACCAGGTGTCGCCCACCGGACGGTGCAGCTGGCGCATCCGCATGCCCAGCCCGTTGCGCTGGTCCATCGGCTCGGCCGTCACATGGTGCACGGCAAGGTCGCCGGCGTGCAGGCCCAGCACCCCCTGCAGGCCATCGAAGCGCGCCCCCGTGCGGGGAAAGAAGCGGATGATGAAGACCGTGTCGCCGGCCTGCGCCAGGGTGTCCTCCAGCACATAGCGGTAGCGGTCGGTGGCACCGGGTGCGATGGGGCTGGGAAAGCGCCGCTCGTTCAGTTCGATCAACGGGTCGTACACGGACCAGCTCCGGCTGCTCGCCGCCACGGCCAGCAGGGCGGGGTCCTGCAGGCCGCTCACGCGCATGGCCAGCACCTCCTCGGTGCGCTGCCCGGGCGGGCGGGCGGTGCACCGGGTGGCGCTTTCCATCAGCAGCACGTGCTGGCGTTGGGCGAAACGCACCGCCTCGCGGTCGCTCGGGGCCAGGGAGGCGATGCGCGTGGTGTCGGCCAGCAGCGCGCTGTCCACGGCCAGGGTGAAGACGGTGCGGGCGTAGGAGCGGTAGCGATGGGCGCGATGGCCCGGGCCGTTGTTGCGATCGCGGCGTGCGATGGCCCCTTCGATCAGGGCGATCGCCGGGTTCACGCCCGGCCGGATGTCCACGGCAGGCAGCTGTTCCACTGCGGGGTTCAGGCGGACGAGCAGATCGTTGGTCGTGGTGAGCTGCACCACCACCGGGTGGTAGCCGATGCAGCTCACACGGAGCGCGCTCACGCCCGCAGGCACCTCCAGGGTGAAGCGTCCGTGCAGGTCGGAGCCCACCCCACCCGGGCCGCCGGCCGGCTGCACCGCAGCAAAGGGCACGGGCTCACCGGCCGCATCGAGCACCAGACCGGTGACCACCCGCTGGGCCTGCACGCATGCGCAACAGACCAGCAGCAGGGCCAGTACGACCGGTCGTTTCGGGAGGAACGCACGCATGAGGTACAGCGGTGGGACGTGGGCAGGCCCGGAAAGTAACAGCCGGAAGGGGTGCGCGGCCTGTACCTTGGCGGCATGGCCCTCTCGCCCCTGGCCCCGGCCCGCGATGCCGCGCTGTGGGCTCGCTCGTTCACCGGACGCCGGGCCGCGAACGCCTACCGGATCTGGAGCAGCTTCCGTCGCGCGAGCCGCACGAAGGACCCGCGCATCGACGGCCTGCCCATCCACATCGCCATCGAACCCACGACGGCCTGCAACCTGCGCTGTCCTGAATGCCCCAGCGGCCTGCGCAGCTTCACCCGCCCCACCGGGAACCTGCGGCAGGAGCTCTTCACGCGGGTGATCGACGAGCTGGCGCCCGACCTCTGGGGGCTCACGTTCTACTTCCAGGGCGAGCCGTACATCAACCCCGGCTTTCTGGACATGGTGGCGCACGCCCGCAGCAAGGGCATCTACACCGCCACCAGCACCAACGCGCACTTCCTCGATGAGGCGAAGGCCGAGGCCACCGTGCGCAGCGGGCTCTCGCGTCTGATCATCTCCCTCGATGGCACCACACAGGAGACCTATGCGGCCTACCGCAAGGAGGGGGAGCTGGCGCAGGTGATCGAGGGTGCCGAGCGGATCGTGAAGTGGAAGCGCAAGCTGAAGAGCCTCACGCCCCACGTGGTCTTCCAATTCCTGGTGGTGAAGCCCAATGAGCACCAGATCCCCCATGCCCGTTCATTGGCCCGGCGCATCGGTGTGGACGACCTGTGGCTGAAGACCGCGCAGGTGTACGACCCCAGGGACGACCACCCGCTGATCCCCACGCAGGATAAATACGCCCGCTACCGCCGCAACGCCAGTGGCGTGTGGGAAACGAAGAACGCCCTGGACGACCGCTGTTGGAAGATGTGGCACAGCTGCGTGATCACGTGGGACGGCCGCGTGGTGCCCTGCTGCTTCGACAAGGATGCGCACCATGTGCTCGGCGACCTGCGCACGCGGACCTTCCGGGAGATCTGGGCCGGCGAGACCTACACGGCCTTCAGGCGCAACCTGCTGGCGGCGCGCAGCAGCATCGAGATGTGCAGGAACTGCAGCGAGGGGAGCCCGGTATGGGCGTAGGGCCGGTCGCACACTATTTTTGAAGGACGATGCTGAACTGGCAGGACCACATCACCTCGGAACCGGACGTCATGTTCGGTAAGCCATGCTTCAAAGGCACACGCATTCCAGTGGAACTCATCTTGGAGAAGATCGCCTTGGGAAGACCGATCGAGGAGATCCTGGATGGCTATCCGAAGTTGAGCAAGGCCAGCATCCAAGCTGCACAACTCTTCGCCTTGGACGCCGTCAGGAACGACCTGTTCTTCCCTGAAGCTTGATCCGCGATGCGCTTCGTGGCGGACGAGAGCGTTGATGGCAACGTGGTTCTAGCACTGCGCGTGGCCGGTCACGATGTGGTCTACATCGCCGACCGGATGGCCAGTACGAAAGACGAGGACGTGCTCGCGTTCGCGGTCGAACGGAACGAGATATTGCTGACGGAGGACAAGGACTTCGGCGACATCGTTCACAACAGAAGGCATCGTCACGCAGGGGTGATCCTCTTGCGCATGAACGAACTGGCGCCCGCCGACCGCGTCGCGCGAACATTGATGGTCCTGTCCATCCATGAGCCTCGGCTCACGGATGCCTTCACCGTCATCAGCGCCAAACGCGTCAGGATCCGGCCCAGGACCTGAACGCCTGCCCTTCCCGGACCGGTCCGATCGAAGGACCAGGAACCTGATCAGCTACGCTCACGCAGTTCGGTCGGAATGTGCAGGAATTGCCGTGTGGGGGGACTGGTGTGGGCGTAAGTTCATGTGCACATGTGCTCATGGGCCCATGTGCGCACGCCCTTACACCTTCATGATGTCCTTCTCCTTGGCCTCGATGAGCACCTCCACCTTCTTGTTGTAGCCGGCGGTGAGCTTTTCCACCTGGTCCTGCCCGTCCTTGATCACGTCCTCGGGGAGCTTGGAGCCCTTGATCGCCTCCATGGCCTTCTGGCGCGCGCCGCGGATGCTGACACGGGCATGCTCGCCTTCCTTGTGCGCGGCCTTCACCAGGTCCTTGCGGCGCTCCTCGGTGAGCATGGGCACATTGATGATGACGCTCTCGCCATTGTTGCTGGGGTTGAAGCCCAGGTTGGCGGCCTGGATGGCCTTCTCGATGGCGTCGATCATCTTCTTGTCCCACGGCTGGATCATCAGCGTCCGCGCGTCGGGGGTGTTCACGTTCGCCACCTGGTTCAGCGGCATGTGCGACCCATAGGCCTCCACCCGCACGGTGTCCAGCATGGCGGGGTTGGCACGGCCTGCGCGCACCTTGGTGAGCTCATGCTCCAAGTGGTCGATGGCCTTCTTCATCAGGTCCTCGCTCGGGGCGATCAGCGTCTTCACGTCCATCGTCAGGTGGATTACGGAATGGCGAAATTAACAGGAGCCCCGGGATGCGGCCTCCAGCCTCACAGCATTGCCTTCGGCCTCAAGCCACCGGCCTCAAGCTCGCACCCTCGCACCGATCCACCTCACCCACATCCCGCCGGCTGCCTGCCGCTCCGCGCCCCCTGCCCACTGCGTGAGCCTCGATGGTACGTTCGTCCCGCGGCGCGCCCTCCGCTCAGAACTCCACCAACGTACCCACGCGCTCACCCGCCACCACCTTGCGCAGGTTGCCGGGCTTGTTCATGTCGAAGACGATGATGGGCAGCTTGTTCTCGTTGCAGAGCGTGAAGGCGGTGAGGTCCATCACGTTGAGGCCCTTGTCGTAGACCTCGGTGAAGGTGATGCGCTCGTAGCGCACGGCGGCAGGGTCCTTTTCGGGATCCGCGGTGTAGATGCCGTCCACGCGGGTGCCCTTGAGGATCACGTCGGCCTCGATCTCGATGGCGCGCAGGCTGGCGGCGGTGTCGGTGGTGAAGTAGGGGTTGCCGGTGCCGGCACCGAAGATCACGATGCGGCCCTTCTCCAGGTGGCGCACGGCCCGGCGGCGGATGAAGGGCTCGGCGATGGTGTCCATCTTGATGGCGCTCATCAGCCGGGTCTTGTAGCCCTTGGCCTCCAGGGCGCTCTGCAGGGCGAGGCTGTTGATCATGGTGGCCAGCATGCCCATGTGGTCGCCCTGCACGCGGTCGATGGCGCCCTCGGCCTCCATGCCGCGGTAGATGTTGCCGCCGCCGATCACCACGGCCACCTGCACGCCGCTCTCGGCCACCGCGATGATCTCGTCGGCGTAGGCGCCCAGGCGATCGCTGTCGATGCCGTACGCTTTGGTGCCCATGAGGCTTTCACCGGAGAGTTTCAGCAGGATGCGGGTGTAGGGGCGGGCCATGGTGCGGGGGTGGGGACAAAGAAAAAAGAGGGAGGCCGAAGCCCCCCTCCCCTGTTCAATGCGGCGTGAACATCAGATCGTGAGCGAGTGCCGTTTGAAGTCGGTCACCGTGAGGTCCTTGTCCACGCTCTTGAGGTACTGCTCCACGCTCAGCTTGTTGTCCTTGATGAACTCCTGGGCCAGCAGGGTGCTCTCCTTGAAGAACTTGTTGAGGCGGCCCATGGCGATCTTCTCGGCCATGTCGGCGGGCTTGCCCTCCTGGATGGCGAGCTCCTTGCCGATCTCGATCTCCTTGTCGATCACGCTCTGGGGCACGGTCTCCTTGTTGACGGCCACGGGGGCCATGGCGGCCACCTGCATGGCGACGTCCTTGGCGGCGTTCTCGAAGCCGGCCTTGTTGAGGCCCACGACGCTGGCCACCTTGTTGCCGGGGTGGTTGTAGGCCAGCACGAAGGCGGCCTTCACCTCATGACAGGCGCTGATGTCAATCTTCTCGCCGATGACGCCGGTCTGCTCCACGAGCTTTTCGGCGATGCTCAGCCCGTTGCTGTCATACGGCAGGGCCTTGAGGGCCTCCACACTGTCCGCGCCCTTGTCCAGGGCGATCTGGGCCATGCGCTCGGCCATCGCGGCGAAGTCGGCGTTCTTGGCCACGAAGTCGGTCTCGCAGTTCACGCACACCAGCACGCCGTGGGTGCCGTCGGCGGTGGTCTTGGCGATCACCAGGCCCTCGTTGGCATCCCGGTCGGCGCGCTTGGCGGCCACTTTCTGGCCCTTCTTGCGCAGGATGTCGATGGCGGCGTCGAAGTCGCCGTTGGCCTCGCTGAGGGCCTGTTTGCAATCCATCATGCCTGCGCCGGTCATCTGGCGCAGCTTGTTCACGTCGGCGGCGGTGATGGCCATGGTCGTGCTCACTTGCGTTCGGTTGATGTTGGGGTTCAGTTGGCCTCCTCCTCGGAGCCCTCGGCCTCCACCTCCTCGCCCTCCTCGGTCTCCTCGGCCTCGCCCTCGGGCAGGCTGCTCTTGTCGTTCTTGCGCTCCTCAAGGCCCTCGTTGATGGCGGCGATGGCCACGTCCACGATCAGCTCGATGCTCTTGGTGGCATCGTCGTTGGCCGGGATGGGGAAATCCACCAGGGTGGGGTCGCTGTTGGTGTCCACCATGGCGAACACCGGGATGTTGAGCTTGCGGGCCTCGGCCACGGCGATGTGCTCCTTCACGATGTCCACCACGAAGAGGGCGGCGGGCTGACGGGTGAGGTCGGCGATGGAGCCCAGGTTCTTCTCCATCTTCTCGCGCTGCCGCATCACCTGCAGGCGCTCGCGCTTGCTCATGTTGTCGAAGGTGCCGTCGGTCTTCATCCGGTCGATGGCGGCCATCTTCTTGATGGCGCGGCGGATGGTGCCGAAGTTGGTGAGCATGCCACCGCTCCAGCGCTCGGTGACGTAGGGCATGCCGGTGGCCTTCACCTTCTCGGCCACGATGTCCTTCGCCTGCTTCTTGGTGGCGACGAACAGGATCTTCTTGCCGCTCCGTGCAACGCTCTTCAGGGCGGAGGCCGCCTCGTCGAGCTTGACGACGGTCTTGTTGAGGTCGATGATGTGGATCCCCTTCTTCTCCCCGAAGATGTAGGGGGCCATGTTGGGGTTCCACTTGCGGCGCAGGTGACCGAAGTGGACGCCGGCGTCGAGCAGTTTGTTGAAATCAGTGCGGGCCATGTGCGTTGTCTGGTACTGGGTTCACGTTCCTTGTTCCCGTTGAGCAGGCATCCGGGTGGTAGCCTTTCCCGCTAGGCGGGACCGAGTCCGTCCGGATTGGATGCTGAACCCGCCGGTGCCAGGGCCCGTGCGGGTCTCGCAAGCGCGGGCTTAACGCTTGCTGAACTGGTAGCGCTTGCGCGCCTTCTTGCGGCCGAACTTCTTGCGCTCCACGGCACGGGGGTCGCGGGTCATGAGGTTCTCGGCCTTGAGCTTGGGTTTGTTCTCGGCGTCCACCTCCACCAGCGCACGGGCGATGCCCAGGCGCAGGGCGTCGGCCTGACCGGTGATGCCACCGCCGTCCACGCGGGCCTGCACGTCGTACTTGCCCTCGGTGCCCGTGAGCTTGAAGGGCTGGTTCATCTTGAACTGCTGGGCCAGCAGGGGGAAGTACTCCTTGGCTTCCACGCCGTTGATGGTGACCGCGCCGCTGCCCTCGGTGAGGATCACGCGGGCCACGGAGGTCTTGCGGCGGCCGATGGTGTTGATGGGCTCCATCTTACTTGATGCTGTTCAGGTCGATCTTGCGGGGGTTCTGCGCGCCGTGCTTGTGCTCGGTGCCGGCCACCACGTGCAGGTTGTTGAACTGGGCGCGGCCCAGGCGGGTCTTGGGGAGCATGCCGCGCACGGCGATCTCCACCAGGGCCGTGGGCTTGCGGCGGTGCAGCTTGTGCGCCACCTCCACGGTGCGACCGCCGGGGTAACCGCTGAAGCGCTGGTACTCCTTGTCGTCCATCTTGGTGCCCGTGAGGCGCACCTTGTCGGCGTTGATCACCACCACGTGGTCACCGGTGTCCACATGCGAAGTGAAGGTCGGCTTGTGCTTGCCGCGCACCAGCATGGCCACCATGCTCGCCAGGCGGCCCAGCGTTTCGTTCTCGGCGTCCACCAGGAGCCATTCCTTGATGACGGTGGCCTTGTTGGCCATGCTCGTCGTATGCGTTGTCGATGCCATGGGCGTGCGGGTCGGATACACCTCCCCTCGGAAGGGGCCGCGAAGTTAGATCCTTTCCGTGATCGCACAAACGCCACCGTTCACAAGTTCCCCACCGCACCGTCCACCGACCCCGACCGACCCAAGGAAGGACGGGCGGCCCGAAAGGCCGCCCGTCCCATTATCTCCTTGTTGATCAGTACCTTATACGATCTACGGCAGCTGCTGCACCTTGACCGCCGTGGGCAGGGTGCCGCCCACCGACTGCAGAATGGGGTCCCGGTCGTTGTTGCTGCCGGTGTACTTCACCACCCCGTCCAGGTTCACGTCCTCGTCCAGGTAACCGGGGGCCGTGGCCGTAGGCACCGTACCGCCCACCCCCACCAGGATCGGGTCGCGGTCGTTGGTGCTGCCGGCATACTTGATGGTGCCCTCCCCGGTGACGTCCCCCGCCCACAGCACCATCACGCCGTTGCGGTTGCGGCGGGCATCGGTGCCATAGGTGGGCGTCGACGGGCTGGTGAGGTCGATCATCGTGTTCCAGTCACGCAGCAGCACCGGTTGGAAGGTCATCGCCCCCAGATGGTTGCGGTGGCGCACCACCACGTGGTAGTCGCCGGCCGCCACGGTGGGGAAGGTGATGGTCTGCTCGCCACCGGGCATCATCACATCACCGGAGCGCTGCACCAGCACCGCGCGTGTGGCCACCACCTGCGTGGGGTTGGCGTTGTTGCGCAGCTCCACCAGGGCCCAGTCCACCGGGGCGGTAATGCCCTGGCGGGCCAGCACGTCGGGCGCGGCCTGGGTGTTGAGGCCATAGGGATCCGTGGCGGGCAGCAGGCCGGCCGGGCCCAGGTCCGCCTTCATGCCACCGGTCTGGTAGGGACCGTCGAGGAACATGCGCAGGTTCACCCGGGCATGGGTATCGTCCTGGTCGAGGATGCCATCGGCATCGGCGTCCACCCCCATGCGGATGCGGGTGGTGGGTTGCACCAGCGTCCAGCTCAGCGGACCACCCGAGCCCTGCGCGGAGGACACCAGCTGGGCGTGGGTCACCGTCTGCCCGGCGATGTCGCTCTGGTAGTTCTCCCCGCCCAGGTAGTAGAAGCCGCGCATCACGCCGCCGTAGCGGCCCTTCACGATCATCCCGTACTCGGTGGGTCGGTCGTTCGCCAGGTTCTTCATGGTCGTCAGTCGCGTGGTGCTGCCGATGGTGCTGCCGTTCAAGGTCTCCCGGAAGCCCACGGCCGGCATCGCGTCGTTCACCACATTGCTCGACAAGGGGAAGTTGAAGCTCTGCGGGCTGTTGGCAAAGGTGATCCCACCGGACCAGGAGAGCAGTTCGGGCTCATAATCACCCAGGTAGTTGCCCACCCCGCCGCCGTTGAACCAGGTCTCCATCACCCCCTCGCTCATCATGCCGAAGCCGCTGGTGCACTCGGTGGTGTTGTAGAAGAATCCGTTCTTGCGGTAGGTGCTGCGCAGGTCCGCGGCCATGTTCCGGTTGGGGCCGAAGTCGACCAGGGTCCCCGCACCCGTGCCCTGCACGTTGCCGTTGCCGGGCAGTTCACCGCGGCCGGTCTGGGCGTTGTGGCAGTGCGAGCAGTTCGCCTGCACGCTCACGAACAGGTTCACGGCCGGTGGAACGGTCTGGAAGGTGGTGCCGGTGCCCCGCACGCGGTTGGGGTTGATGCGGAGGGTGCTGCTCTCGCTCTCGGGCCGCAGGGTGCGGAAGGGATTGGGCACGTACCAGGTGGCGGCCAGGAAGTCGGCGAACTCCTGCATCTCGCCTTCGGACTTCGGGGCGTCCATGCCTTGCAGGTGCTGGAAGGCGCCGGCGAACTCGCCGAAGTTCCGCTTGTCGCCCCGCCAGTGCAGGTTGCCGCGGCCGCGCCCGATGATGTCGATGAGGAATTGCGTGGTCTTCACGCCCTTCATGGGGTGCAGCACCTTGCCGTCCACGGTGTCCATGGGCAGGCTCGGGTCGCCCAGGTCCCAGCCCAGGCGGTCCCAGCGGCCATCCACGTGGCAGCTGCCGCAGGCGATGTGGCCGGTGCCGGATCCTTCGTGCGTGTTGTACAGGTGCTTCCGCCCGGCCTTGATCACCATCGGCGTGGGGTCGAAGAAGTTGGCCCGGGCCACCTCCTTGTTGGTGGCGAGGTCCACGGTGCTCACCGTGCCCTCGAACTTGTTGAGCACGTAGGCGCGGGTGTTGCCGGCGTTCAGCTTGATGCCCGTCGGACCCTCACCCACCGGGATGGGATCGGCCAGGTTGCGCGTGCCGTCGCTGTTGATCACCACCACGTTGTTGGAGCCCATGCCGGTGACGTAGGCCTTGGTGCCGTCCGCGGTGAACGCGATGCCGCGCGGGTCGCCGAGGGACTGTTTGCGCAGGGCCGGGGCCACGCTGGGCGTGGTGTAGGTGAGGTGGGGGTTGAGGTCGGTGATGGTGTTGGCCCCGCCCACGCTGGAGAACCGGCTGATGTTCACCCGGAGGAACTTGCCGTTGAGGATGGGCTCGAAGCGCACCTCGTTGGTGGCATCGGTGCCCACCACGCTCACCTGGCCGTTGCTGGGGTTCACCGCCATCGCCATCAGGATGTTGCCCAAGCGGGTCTGGTACTGCACGCTCCCGGTGCTGGGGGCGTTGGCATCGATCACGGCCACATCCCGGTCGGGCATGTCCCAGCCCGTGATGCGGGCCTTGCCGGCCGCATTGCCGCTCACCATGTTGGTCCAGTTGCCGCCGTTATCGTCCAGCCATTGGCCGGCGGCGTTCTTGCGCACGATGATGCTGTGCGTGTTGATGAGGTTGGTGGGGTTGGCCGGGTTCATCGGCGGGTTGAAGCCCGTGCCGGCATTGGGGATGGGCACCGCGCCTCCGTAAGGGCCTGCGGGGTTGGTGGCATCGTTCGGGATCACCGTGCAGCCACCCTGCGGGGAGCAGATGCCGAAGCGGTTGGTCCCGTGCTGGAAGTTGAAGAAGGTGTTGCCGTTGAGGACGGTGGTGGCGTTGCCGCTCTCGAAGAAGGCGCAGTACACGGTGTTGCCGTTGGGGCTCACGGCCAGGGCACGGGGCTGCTCGCCCTTCAGCAGCACCTCGGTGGGCGCCGCGCTGAGGTCGGCGAGGTTGAACACCTGCACGCTCTCGCGGCCGGCGCAGGAGACGAAGGCCTTGGTGGCGGGCACGCCCCCGGCGAAGACCACGTCGGCGGGTTCATCCTCGGTGAGCAGGCTGCGCACCACGATGTTCTGGGTGAGGTCCACGATGCTCACCTCGTCGCTCACCTGGTTCACCACCCAGGCCTCGGTGTTGCTCCGCACCCGCACGGTCACCGGGTCGAGGCCCACCGGGATGCTGGCCTGCAGCAGCAGGTTGTTGGGCGTCACCTGGAACACCTCCAGGGCGTTGTTGGCCGTGTTCACGGCCAGCAGCTTGGTGCCGTCGGGCGTCAGGTCGAGCGGGTGCACATGGGCGCTCTCGAAGTTGACGAACTGGTCCGCCGGCACGGCCGAGCCCACGTTGGGCAGCTCGTAGGCCTGGAAGGCCGAGGTGAAGACGACGCCCCCGAGGAGGACGCCGGCGATCAGGAACTTGTTGCGCGTAATGAGCTTGACCATGGATCCGGGATGTGTTGACGCCGCGTCTCCCCCGCACAAGGGTCGGGGAAGTTAAGCGGATCGCCCGCAAAAGGGAAATCCCAGCGGCGCTCAGGCGATGATGCCCATCTCGCGGCCCACCTTGGCGAAGGCGGCCAGGGCCCTGTCGATGTGGGCGTCGGTGTGGGCCGCGCTCAGCTGCACCCGGATGCGGGCCGTGTCCTTGGGCACCACGGGGTAGAAGAACCCGATGACGTAGATGCCTTCGTCCAGCAACCGGTCGGCCATCACCTGGCTCAGCTTGGCATCGCCGAGCATCACCGGCACGATGGCCGCTCCGGCCCCCCGGGTCGTGAAGCCCAGCGCCTCGATGCCGGTGCGGAAACGGTCCACGTTCCGCTCCAGCTGGTCGCGCAGCTCGGTGGTGCGGCTCAGCAGGTCGATCACGGCGATGCTGGCGCCCACGATGGCCGGGGCCAGGGAGTTGCTGAAGAGGTAGGGCCGGCTGCGCTGCCGCAGCATCTCGATGATCTCCCTGCGACCGGTGGTGTATCCACCCATGGCGCCGCCAAGGGCCTTGCCCAGGGTGCCGGTGATGATGTCCACGCGACCCATCACGCCACAGTGCTCCACGCTGCCCCGTCCGGTCCTCCCGATGAAGCCGGCGGCATGGCACTCGTCCACCATCACCAGCGCCTCGTACCGGTCGGCCAGGTCGCAGATGCCCTTCAGGTCGGCCACGATCCCGTCCATGCTGAACACGCCGTCGGTGACCACCATGATGTGCCGGCACCCATCGGCGCGGGCCGCCTTGAGCTGCTGCTCCAGGTCGGCCATGTCGTTGTTGGCATAGCGGTAGCGCCTGGCCTTGCACAGCCGCACCCCGTCGATGATGCTGGCGTGGTTGAGCGCATCGCTGATGATGGCGTCCTCCTCGCCCAGCAGCGGCTCGAACACCCCGCCGTTGGCGTCGAAGCAGGCGGCGTAAAGGATGGTGTCTTCCGTGCCGTGGAACTCCGCCAGCTTCCGCTCCAGTTCCTTGTGGATGTCCTGGGTGCCGCAGATGAAGCGCACGCTGCTCATGCCGTAGCCGTGCGTGTCGAGGGTGACGTGGGCGGCCTTCACCACCTCGGGGTGGGAGCTGAGGCCCAGATAGTTGTTCGCGCAGAAGTTCAGGACCTGCCGGCCGTTCACCGTGATCTCCGCGCCCTGTTCACTGGTGATGATGCGCTCGCGTTTGAACAGGCCGGCCTCGTCGATGACCTTCAGTTCGCGCTGCAGGTGGTGCTGGAGGGGGCCGTACATGGGTGCCGGATGTGGTGGGCGGCGAAGGTACTGGCCGGGCTGCTAGCCGGGAACGCGCGCCAAGGCCCATGCAATCTCTTGGTTATGAAAGCATTAAATCATCCACCCAGGTTATCAACACATGTTGACAACTATTTTCTTTCGTCTATATTCGCACTTCCTTCGTCGAACCCATGCGTGCCTTCATCACCAAAAATCCGGTGCTCACCTTCGTGGTGTTCACATGGATCCTGCAATGGGGCCTGATCGGCATCGTGATGCGGATCACGCCCGAGGGCCTTCATGTCACGGAGGATGCCACGGCCCACATGGTATTCCGGCTGCGGTTGCTGGGGCCGCTTCTGGTCTGCCTGGCGGTGACGTACTACCTGGAGGGGGGCAAGGGCGTGGGGAAACTGTTCGCGGCCTACTCGCGGTGGAAGGTGCCCGCACCCTGGTACGCGCTCGCCTTCAGCTGGAAGTTCATCAATGCCTACCTGGCCATCGGGTTCGTGTTCCTGATCAACGGGACCTTCCCGGGCCTGTACGTGGACCGGTTCTGGGAGGGCTGGGCGATCAACCTGCCGGCCATCATCTACATCGCGCTGATGGAGGAGACCTCCTGGATGAAGTTCGGGGTCACCCGCTTGCAGATGCGCTACAACGCGCTCACCTCGGCCCTGATCATCGGCTTCTGCTGGGGCATGTGGTACATGCCCATGCTGATCATCAACGAAGGCGTTCCACCGGGCTACCCGGTGCCGGTGTTCATGGGCTGCATGCTGGGCTTGGGCATCATGCTCACCTGGGCCTACAACATGACCCGCAGCGGGTTGGTGCTGCTGGTGATGCAGATCATCAGCAACACGGCCTTCTTCGTCACCCCGGTGCTCTTCGCGGTCACCAACGACCAGAGCTACATCGTGGCCTACAGCTGGGTGTTCATGGCGTTCTGCGCCGCGCTGCCCATCCTGTTCGGGGCGAAGGACCTGGCGCGGCGGCCCCGGGCGCGGTGGGATACGGACACCGTGTTCCCCGCTCCGGATGAGCAGGAGGAGGTGGCCACCCCGGTGGTCGCGAGCGTTGGGGCGCGGCGGTGACCGCTCACCCCTTGTCCACCACGCGGGGCACCTTGAAGTAGTCGCTGTCCTTCACCGGGGCGTTGCGCAGCGCGTCCTTCTTGCTGACGCCCGGCAGGGCCACGTCCTCCCGCAGCACGTTCTCCTCCTCGGTCATGAACACGAGGGGCTCCACACCGCGGGTGTCCACCTGGTTGAGCTGTTCCACGAAGGATAGCACGCGCTCCATATCCTTCAGGATCGCCGCACGCCGGGCGGGGTCGCTGAAGTCGAGCCGTGCCAGTTCGGCGATGCGGTCCAGGGTGGCGTCATCCAGCTTCATGCTCCAACAGAGGTGCTTCGATGAGGTCGAACACGCGGTGCCGCAAAGCTACCACATCGCTCTCCTGCAGGCCGGTGGTGTGCACGGCGGGGTGCACCACGGCCCGGCTGATGCCGGGATGACCGCGGCTCAGCAGGTCCTCCGGATCGCCGAAGAGACGCCAGTGATTGAGGAAGGTGACCGGCACCACCGGCACCTGCTTCTCGATGGCCAGCCGGAAGGCCCCATCCTTGAACGGTTTCATGCGGGGCACGGTATGCGGGATGGTCCCCTCGGGAAAGAGCACCACGCAGGCGCCGCTGTCCAACGCCTTGGCGGCACGGCGGAAGGCCTTCGCCGCCTCGATGTGGCTGCCGCGGTTGACGGCGATGTCCATGTCCTTGAAGAAGATGCGGAACAGGGGCCAGCGCTGCAGCTCGTACTTGCCCATCATCAGGAAGTAGTGCGGCACCAGGTTGAACATCTGCACGATGTCGATGTAGCTGCTGTGGTTGCTCACCACCACGTAGGGCGGATCGGGGAGGCGCCCACGCCAGGTGACCTTCTGCGGGAAGAGCCCGGCCCAATGGAGGAAGGCCCCCCAGACGCGCTTCAACCGGAAGGCGGCGCGGTAGCGGCTCGGGCGATGCAGCGTCAGCTTGAAGGGGATGTAGAGCACCAGAAGGCTGAGCCAGAACACGATCCCGAACCAGAGCTTGTAGGCCAGACGCAGCGGGGCGAAGAGCCATTTGAGCACGGGGCTCCTGCGCTCCTCGCCCGTGCGGATGGCCGGACGGTCGTGGTGAGGATGCGCAGACATGGCCGGTGGAAAGCCCGCAAAGCTAACCGGCTATCTTCGCGACCCTTCCCATGACCCGCGTCCTCACCGGCATTCAGAGCACCGGCACCCCGCACCTCGGCAACGTCCTTGGGGCCATCCGGCCGGCGGTCTCCCTGGCGAACAGCGGCGCCGGGGGATCGTTCCTGTTCATCGCCGACCTGCACGCCCTCACCCAGGTGAAGGACCCGGAGGCCATGCGCGAGAACACCGACCGGGTGGCGGCCGCCTGGCTGGCCTGCGGGCTCGACCCCTCGCGTTCGGTGTTCTACCGGCAGAGCGATGTGCCCGAGGTCACCGAACTGGCCTGGTACCTGAGCTGCTTCTTCCCTTACTCGCGCCTGGCGTTGGCGCACAGCTTCAAGGACAAGGCCGATCGCCTGGAGGACGTGAACGGCGGGCTCTTCACCTACCCGATGCTGATGGCGGCGGACATCCTGCTGTACGACGCGGAGGTGGTGCCGGTCGGCAAGGACCAGAAGCAGCACCTGGAGTTCACGCGGGACGTGGCCGAGCGCTTCAACCACCAGATGGGCGACACCTTCGTGCTGCCCGAGGCCCGCACCGACGAGGCCGTGATGATCGTGCCGGGCACGGACGGGGAGAAGATGAGCAAGAGCCGGGGCAACCTCATCCGCCTCTTCGCCCCCGAAAAGGAGCTCAAGCAGGAGGTGATGGGCATCGTGACCGACAGCGCACCGCTGGAAGCCCCGAAGGATCCCGAGGCCAACACCGTGTACCGGCTGTTCAAGCTGGTCGCCCCATCGGACGCGGTGGCCGACATGGCCGCGAAGTTCCGCGCGGGCGGCTATGGCTACGGCCACGCGAAGAAGGAGCTGCTCGCCGCGCTGCTGGACGGGTTCCGCGCCGAGCGGGTCACCTTCGACCAGCTGATGAACGACCGCGGTGAGATGGAGCGGCAGTTGCGCATCGGCGCCGATAAGGCGCGTACGGTCGCCGCGGCCACCCTGGCGCGGGTCCGCGAGCGCCTCGGGCTTCGCGCACGATGACCGTGTGCAACCTTGTTCGTAACCTTTGGGCAACCTGACCGGAGGGGCCATCACACGCCGTTGGCCGTGGCGTAAACTTGCGCCCATCCTCCACCACCGGGCACGTTGAGCGGAACGAAGCGTATCGGAAGCGCACTGATATCGGTCTATCACAAGGACGGGCTGGACCCCATCGTCCGCGAACTGCATCGGCTCGGTGTCACGCTGTACAGCACCGGTGGCACGCAGGAGTTCATCGCCTCACTGGGGATCCCCGTGGTGCCCGTGGAGGACCTCACGAGCTACCCGAGCATCCTGGGCGGTCGCGTGAAGACCCTGCACCCGAAGGTGTTCGGTGGCATCCTGGGGCGGCGCGACCTCGCGAGCGATGTGGCGCAGCTGGAGGAGTATGCGATCCCGCCGATCGATCTGGTGATCGTGGACCTCTACCCCTTCGAGGCCACGGTGGCCGCCGGCGGCAGCGAACAGGCCATCATCGAGAAGATCGACATCGGCGGCATCAGCCTGATCCGCGCAGGGGCCAAGAACCACGCGGACGTGGTGATCATCGCTTCGCAGGCCCAGTACGGCGACCTGCTGGCCATCCTGCGTGAACAGGACGGGAGCACGGAGCTGGCGGAGCGAAAGCGGCTGGCAGGGCTGGCCTTTGGCGTGAGCAGCCGCTACGACAGCGCGATCCATGGATGGTTCACCGGCGGGTCGGAGGTCATGCCCCCCCTCACCGGTCAACCCACCCACACGCTCCGGTACGGCGAGAACCCCCACCAGCCGGCGAGCTTCCACGGCGATCTCGACGGCCTGTTCGAGCAGGTGCACGGCAAGGCGCTCAGCTACAACAACCTGCTGGACCTGGACGCGGCGCTGGAGCTCATCGACGATCTGGCCACGCTGCCGGGCGTCCCCTTCGCCATCCTGAAGCACAACAACGCCTGCGGTGCCGCGGTGCGCCCCACGGTGAAGGAGGCCTGGGACGCCGCGCTGGCCGGCGACCCGGTGAGCGCCTTCGGCGGCGTGCTCATCACCACCGCGCCGATCGACAAGGTCACCGCGGAGGCCATCGACACCATCTTCTTCGAGATCATCTGCGCACCGGACTATGCCCCTGAGGCCTTGGAGGTGCTGCGCCGCAGGAAGAACCGCATCATCCTCGAACGACGGGCGTCAGGACACCTCGCGCGCAAGTGGCGCAGCGCATTGAACGGCCTGCTCGTCCAGGCTCCGGACGCGGTGGTCGACGGCGTGGCGGACATGCGCACGGCCACACGCCGGGCGCCGACGGAGGCGGAGCTGCAGGACCTGGTCTTCGCCAACATCCTGGTGAAGCACACGAAGAGCAACGCCATCGTGCTGGCCAAAGGCCGGCAGCTGCACGCGAGCGGAACGGGCCAGACCAGCCGCGTGGACGCGTTGGAACAGGCCATCGCGAAAGCGGGGAAGTTCAACTTCGACCTGAAGGGGGCGGTGATGGCCAGCGATGCCTTCTTCCCCTTCCCGGACTGTGTGACCATCGCCGGTGCGGCCGGCATCACGGCGGTGGTGCAGCCGGGCGGCAGCATCAAGGACCAGGAGAGCGTGGACGCCTGCGACGAACGCGGGATGGCCATGTGCATCACCGGCAACCGACACTTCAAACACTGACGCGTCCGCATGGGCCTGCTCAACTTCTTCACCCAGGAGATCGCGATCGACCTCGGGACGGCGAACACCCTGATCATCCACAACGACAAGGTGGTGGTGGATGAGCCGAGCATCGTGGCGGTGGACCGCACCACCGGTCGGGTGATCGCCATCGGCCGCCAGGCGCAGCAGATGCACGGCAAGACGCACGAGAACATCAAGACGGTGAGGCCGTTGCGCGACGGGGTGATCGCCGATTTCCAGGCGGCCGAGGAGATGATCAAGGGCATGATCAAGATGATCAAGCCGGGCCGGCAGCTGTTCACCCCGAACCTTCGCATGGTGATCTGCATCCCCAGCGGCATCACCGAGGTGGAGAAGCGGGCCGTGCGCGACAGCGCCGAGCACGCCGGCGCCAAGGAGGTGTACCTGATCCACGAGCCCATGGCCGCCGCCATCGGCATCGGCATCGACGTGGAGGAGCCGATGGGCAACATGATCATCGACATCGGGGGCGGCACCTCGGAGATCGCGGTGATCGCCCTGGGCGGCATCGTGTGCGACAAGAACATCCGCGTGGCGGGTGACGAGTTCACACAGGACATTGAGGAGTACATGCGCCGCCAGCACAACATCCTGGTGGGCGAGCGCACCGCCGAACAGATCAAGATCGAAGTGGGCGCTGCGATGACCGAACTGGAGAACCCGCCACCCGACTACGCCGTGCGTGGCCGCGACCTGATGACCGGCATCCCCAAGGAGATTACCGTCACCTACAGCGAGATCGCGCAGGCGCTGGACAAGAGCATCAGCAAGATCGAGGAGGCCATCCTCAGCGCCTTGGAGGCCACCCCGCCCGAACTGAGCGCGGACATCTACAAGACGGGCATCTACATGGCCGGCGGAGGGGCTCTGCTGCGCGGGCTGGACAAGCGCATCAGCATCAAGACCAAGCTTCCGGTGCACGTGAGCGAGGACCCGCTGCGGGCCGTGGCGCGCGGCACCGGCATCGCCCTGAAGAACATCGACCGGTTCCAGTTCCTGATGAGGGAGTAATGAGCTGCGAGCGGCGAGTGGCGGGTGCTGCCACGGGGCCTGCGGCCGGCCATCAGGGCAGCACCTGCCACTCGCCGCTCGTCACTCGCCACTCGACCATGCGCGACCTCTTCCGCTTCCTCTTCCGCATCCGCAGCACGCTGCTCTTCCTGCTGCTGATGGCGCTGGCCTACGGATGGGCGCTGAACGGCAACGAGCACCACCGCTCGCGCGCCATCGGCTCGGCCAACACCGCGATCGGCACGCTGTACACCTGGCGATCGGACGTGACCACCTACGCCGGGCTGCGCGAGGAGAACGAGCGGCTGGCCCGCGCCAACGCCGACCTGATGACGCGCGGACGCGGCAACTACGCGCCGGTCTCCGCGCGGTTCATCGCCTTCCACGACACCGTGCACGAACAGCGCTACGCCCACCTGGCCGCGCGGGTGGTGAACAGCACCACGCACAAGCAGCGCAACAGCCTCACGCTGGACAAGGGCAGCCTGGCCGGCGTGGCGCCCGACATGGGCGTCATCGGTGACCAGGGCATCGTGGGCGTGGTGCGGCAGGTGGGTCCCCGCTTCTGCGTGGCCGCAAGCGTGCTCGACCCGGACCTGAACACGAGCGTGCAGCTGAAACGCACCGGGCACTTCGGACTGCTGAGCTGGGACACCGGCGACCCGCGCACGGCCTCCGCGGTGGACATCGCCAAGCACGCCCCGGTGGCCGTGGGCGATACGTTGGTGACGCGCGGAGGCGACGGCATCTTCCCGGCGGGGATCGATGTGGGCGTGGTCACCGAGGTGGTCAACGACCCCAGCAGCAACTATCATACGATCCGCCTGCGGCTCACCGAGGACCTCACGCGCGGCGGCCATGTGTACATCGTGAAGGACCTGCACCGCGTGGAACGGGACACGCTGGAGGCGCGCACCCAGGCCCCATGATCGCCACCATCGTCGCCAACCTGCTGCGCTTCGTGGTGCTCGTCGCCCTGCAGGTGATCGTGCTGGACCACCTCGACGTGGCGAACGGCTGGCTGGTGCCCTACCTCTACGTGCTGTTCCTGCTGATGCTGCCCTTCGAGCTGCCGGCCTGGTCCCTGCTGCTGGCCGGAGGCGCCATGGGCGGGTTGATGGACCTGCTGAGCGACACACCGGGCATGCACACCACCGCGTGCCTCGTGATGATGTACGTGCGCGGCATCTGGCAGCGGCTCATCGCCCCACGCGAGGGATACGAGTACGGCATGCGCCCCGATGTTCAGCACATGGGCCTCTCCTGGACGCTCACCTACGCGGGGGTCCTTGTGCTCGTGCACCACCTGTGGCTGTTCTTCTTCGAACTGCACCGCTTCGACCGCGCGGGCGGCACCCTGCTGCGCGCCGTGGGCAGCGCGACCTTCACCCTGGTGCTGGTGCTGCTGGCCCAGTTCCTGATGCGCACCGACCGACGCGCCCGGGCATGAACTTCGAGGAGCGCAAATACGTCCTGATCGCCGCGGTGGTCCTGATCAGCTCGGTGTTCCTGCTGCGTCTTTTCTGGGTGCAGGTGGTGGACGACCAGTGGAAGGCCGAGGCGGCGAACATCAGTGAGCGCAAGGTGACCGTTTACCCCGCACGCGGGCTCATCCTGGACCGGAACGGCGAGCTCCTGGTGGCCAATACACCGGTGTACGACATCATGGTGGTGCCGCGCGAGGTCGTCGCCTTCGACACCAATGCCTTCGCCGCCCTGGTGGGCGTGCCCGTCGATGAGGTGAAGCGGCGCATCGCCGAGGCCGGCGGTTACAGCAGCTACAAACCCTCGGTGTTCGAAAAGCAGATCACCGCGGACCAGTACGCCGCCATCGCGCCCCACCTGTCGAAGTACCAGGGCTTCTACGGGCAGAGCCGCACGCTGCGCACCTATCCGCGGCGCATCGCGGCGCACCTGCTCGGCTACCTGAGCGAGGTGGACGCGCGGAAGGTGGAACAGGACCCCTACTACAAACCGGGCGACGTGATCGGCGTGGGGGGGCTGGAGCAGTACTACGAGAAGGAGCTCCGCGGCCGGCGTGGCGTGAAGTACGTCGTGGTGGACGTTCACAACAAGGTGCAGGGGCCGTTCCGCGAGGGCCTGTACGACACCCTGGCGCACGAGGGGAAGCACCTGTACACCAGCATCGATGCCCGCATGCAGGCCTATGGGGAGCGCCTCATGAAGGGCAAGAAGGGCAGCATCGTGGCCATCGAACCCGCCACGGGCGAGATCCTCTGCCTGGTGACCTCCCCCACCTACGACCCCGAGCTGCTCGTGGGCCGGGTGCGCAACACGAACTATGGCGTGCTGCAGCGCGACAGCCTGAAGCCGCTCTTCGACCGGGCGTTGCAGGCGCAGTATCCCCCCGGCTCCATCTACAAGATCGTGCAATCGCTGCTGGCGCTGCAGGACTCGGTCATCACGCCGAACACGGGCTTCCCGTGCAACAAGGCATTGGTCGGCTGCCACGCGCATCCCAACGCCGGCACCATCCAGAGCGCGATCCAGTACTCGTGCAACCCGTACTTCTACATGGTGTTCAAGCGGCTGATGGAGCAGGGTGATCACAAGGACCGCTTCACGGCCGCCAGCATCAACCTGGACCATTGGAACACGGGCATGCGGTCCTTCGGCCTGGGGCAGCGTCCCCGGGTCGACCTGCCTGCGCTCAAGGGGGGCAGCATCCCCGACGCGAAGTTCTACGACCGCATCTACGGCAAGGGGCGCTGGGCCTTCAGCACCATCTACAGCGTGAGCATCGGGCAGGGCGAGGTGCTGGTGGTGCCCATGCAGATGGCCAACCTGGCGGCCATCTTCGCCAACAAGGGCTGGTACCGGGACCCGCATGTGGTGCGGGCCGTGGGCCGGCCGGACAGCCTGCTGCCGCAGTGGCAGGAGAAGCATGTGACCGATGTGGATGCGCACTGGTACGACCTGATCCAGGAGGGCATGCGGCGCGTGGTGAACGAACCCGGCGGCACCGCGCGGCAGGCGCGCATCCCCGGCATCACCGTGTGCGGCAAGACGGGCACGGCGGAGAACCCGCACGGGCAGGACCACGCGGTGTTCGTGTGCTTCGCACCGATGGAGGAGCCGCGGATCGCGATGGCCGTGTATGTGGAGAACAGTGGTTTCGGCGGCACCTGGGCGGCGCCGATCGCCAGCCTGCTCATGGAGCAGTACCTCACGGACAGCATCAGCCGGCCCGACCTGGAGCAGCGCATGCTGGAGGCCGACCTGATCGCGCAGGAGAAGTTCTTCCGCAAGAAACCCAAGCCCCCCCGGAGCCGGCGATGAGCACCACACGCGACCGCATCACGGCGCATCTGGACCCGGTGCTGGTGATCCTGTACCTGGTGCTGATGGGCGCCGGCTGGGCCAACATCTACTCCGCGGCCTACCACCCCGACCATCCCGGCCTGTTCGACCAGGGCATGGAGTACGGGCGCCAGAGCGTGTGGATCGTGGCCAGCCTGGTGCTGGGCGCCGGCATCCTCCTCATCCAGGGCCGCTTCTTCCGCGACCTCGCCTGGGCCATCTACGCGGTGGTGCTCGTATTGCTCGCTTTGGTGCTGCTCGTGGGCAAGGAGGTGAACGGCGCCAAGGCCTGGTTCGGTGTCGGCAGCTTCGGCATCCAGCCCGCCGAGTTCGCCAAGTTCGCCACGAGCCTGGCGCTCTCCCGCTACCTCAGCGGCCTCAAGGCCCTGGCCGACCTGCGTTCGCGCGCCATCGCCACGCTCCTCATCCTGGCCCCGGTCGCCCTGATCATGCTGCAGCCCGACACGGGCACCGCGCTCGTCTCCGGTGCCTTCATCCTGGTGCTCTATCGCGAGGGCTTGTCCGGCAACATCCTGCTGATCGCCATCGTGGCCGCGGTCCTCAGCGTGCTGGCGCTGATCCTCAAGGAGAGCAGCTTCGGCCTGCCCTTCACCGAGGTGCGGCTGGGCGGCCAGTACTTCCTCATGGCCCTGATCGCCGGGTTCGCCCTGCTGGCCTTCTGGGCGGTGCGGAACCTGGTGGTGCGGCGCTACCGCAAGCGCTTCTACGGCCTCATCCTCTTCGCCCTGCTGGGCAGCATCGGCTTCATCAGCAGCGTGGACCACCTGGTGAGCGGGCTGGCCCAGCACCAGCGCGACCGCATCCTGGTGATGCTCGGGCAGATGGAGGACCCGCAGGGGCTCGGCTACAACGTGAAGCAGAGCCAGACGGCGATCGGCAGCGGCGGTTTCTCGGGCAAGGGCTACCTGAAAGGCACCCTGACCAAATACAAGTACGTGCCCATGCAGAGCACCGACTTCATCTTCTGCACGGTGGGCGAGGAATGGGGCTTCCTGGGGACCACGACGGTGGTGTTGCTCTTCACGCTGCTCATCCTGCGATGCATCCAGATCAGCGACCGGCAGCGGAGCCGGTTCTCGCGCATCTACGCCTACTGCGTGGCCTGCGTCTTCTTCCTGCACCTGATGATCAACGTGGGCATGACCATCGGTCTGGCGCCTGTGATCGGCATCCCACTGCCCTTCTTCAGCTACGGCGGCAGCTCGCTGCTCGGCTTCACCATCCTGCTGGGCATCCTGGTGCGGCTGGATGCCGAACGCCTCACCCAGCTGCGCTGAAACGAGGAGCGGGCCCCGGAAGGCCCGCCCGAAAGGAGGATGAGCGGTCCGCTCAGTAGAACCGGCTGCGTTCGTCCACCACGTTGGCGGCCTCGCGCAGGGCGCCGAACAGGTTGCCCTCGGCCCGGCCCTGCATGCGCTGCAACAGGCTGGTGCGTTCGGCGTTCACGTCGGCCAGCTCGGGCGCAGGCGTCAGGGCGGTCATGTTCACCACGTACACCGCATTATCACCCTTGATGGGGCCGCGGGTCTCCCCGGCCGGGATGGCGAAGATGTGCCCGATGACCTCGGTCTCGGTGAAACCGCCGGGGATGCTGGTGGCGCTGAAGGCCAGGTCGGCGGCGTTCTGTACGGTGCCACCCAGTTCAGCGGCCAGGGCATTGAGGTCGGTCTTGCCCGTCATGCCGGCCATCCAGGCCTCGGCCTTCTTCTCCTTCACCGCCTCGCGGGTGAAGACCTCACGCACGTCATCGAGTTCGGGGCGGCCCTGGGCACGCACCTTGCGCAATAGGGCCACCACGTAGCTCTCGCCCACTTCGATGGGCTCGCTGGCCTTGCCGACCTCTGCGCGGTTCACCCAGCTGATGAGGCTGAACGGCTCCTGAAGGCCGGGTACGAAACGCTGATCGGCGCGCAGCTCGTCCACGTTCATGAACTGCAGCCCACGCTGCTCCGCGGCGGCCTTCATGCTGTCGACCGTGGCGTGGTTGAGGCTGAACTCGTTGGCGGTCTTGTACACCTCCTTGTAGGTGGCGGGCAACGGCTTGATGCGGCGGGTGAGGCTCACCACACGGCGCTCATCGCGGTCACGCTGACCCAGCACCTCCACGATGTGGTAGCCGTAGGTGGTCTTGGCGATGGTGATCGCACCGACCTTCTCATCGAAGCTCGCCTTGGTGAACTCGGGCACCATGCGGGTGCGGTCGAACCACTCGTAGACGCCGCCGTTGGGCACGCTGCCGGGGTCCTCGCTGTACTTCTTCACCAGGTCCTCGAACACGCCCTTGTTGCGCTTCACGGCGGCGAGCACGCTGTCGGCGCGTTGCTTCACCTCATCCTCGGGCTTGCCGCTCTGGGTGCTGAGCAGGATGTGGCGCACACGGGCCTCCTCCACCTTGGCCAGTTCCTTCACCTTCACCAGCTTGAAGTTCTGCCCCTCGCGGAACGGTCCCACCACGGTGCCCACGGCCGCGGCCTGGATCAGGCTGTCGTTGAGCGCATCGGCGGTGCCCGGGCTGTACGGGGTCACGGTGTAGCTCCGGTCCTCGCTGTTGGCGGTGATGAAGAGGGAGTCGTTGGTGGCGGCCTCCAGATCGGGCTTCAGGGCGGCCATCTCGGAGCGCAGCTGCTCGATGTCGGCGGCGGTGGCCGTCACCGGGAAGGTGACGTAGTCGAAGGCGCGCGAAGGCTTCTGGGCGTACCGCTTGTCGTCCTTGTGGGCCTCGTAATAGCGGCGCAGCTCCTGGTCGCTGACGGTGTACAGGCTGTCCGGCTCGCTGTCGTACCGCTTGGCCACGAAGTTGAACGTGGCCTTGGCGTTGCGCTGCATGTGGTCGTCCTTCACCTGGGCGGCGTTGACGAAGACGCTCTTGCGCACCAGGGTGTTGTACTTCGTGATCAGCCGGTTGGTGATCATCCGGCGTTTCTGGATCTCGTGGTAGACCGGGGCATTGGTCTGCACGCTCTCGAAGTAGTTCCGGAGGGCATCCTTGCTGGGCTGGCCATCGGGACCCTGGAAGTTGGGGTTGCCCTTGAACTCGGCCAGGACGTTGTTGCCGAAGCGGATGTCGTCGTACTCCTCCTTGCTGAGGGAGGAGCCGAAGCCGGCCTCCTCGGCGCTGCGCAGCAGGGTGTGCTCACGCACCACCTCCTGCCACACGCTGTTGCGCACCTGCTCGGTCATCTGGCCGTCCACGGTCTGCCCGAAGTCGTTCCGGTAGCTGTCCAGTTCATCGCTCACGCGCTTCTCGAACTGCACCAGGGGGATCTCCTCGCCGTTGATGGCGCCGACGGCCTGGTCGTTGATGTTGCTGCCGCGGTTGCTGAAGAGGTCGGTGAGGATGAAGGCCACCATGGCGCCGCCCACCAGGACGAGGAGGAGGCCGCTGCGCTCACGGATCTTGCCAATGACTGCCATGGGTGCTCTGTTGAAAGGGGTGCAAATATAGGCGGCTGGCCCTTAGGGGATATAGCCCTTCACGGGGTCGGTCACCAGCAGGCGCACCAGGTCGATGCGGCTGTGGGCGATCTGGGCCACGGTGAAGCGGAAGGGCCCCAGGTCGATCACCTGCCCCTGCTCGGGCAGCGAGCCGGTGTGGTGCAGCAGCAGGCCGGCCAGGGTGTCGTACTCCTCGCTCACCGGCAGGGCCAGTCGGTGGGCCTCCACCAGGTGCTCCACCTCGGTGCGGGCGCTCAGCAGGAACTCGTGCTCGCCCACCCGCTCCTCGACCCCCTCGCCGCTGTCGTGCTCGTCCTCGATGTCGCCCACGATGGTCTCCACCACGTCCTCGATGGTGAGCAGCCCGGCGGTGCCCCCGAACTCATCCACCACCACGGCCACATGGGTGCGCTGCTTGGTGAACTTCTGCAGGACCTCATCGGCCGGCATGGTGCCCGGGATGAAGTCCACCGGCCGCAGCACCGAGCGGATGGTGCGTGGCTTGCGGAACATCTCGTAGCTGTGCACGTAGCCGATGATGTTGTCGATGCTGTCCTTGTAGACCAGCATCTTGCTGAGGCCGCTCTCGGCGAAGCGCTGGTGGAGGACGCCCACGGGCTCCTCCACCTCGATGGCCTCGATCTCGGCGCGCGGCACCATGACATCGCGGGCCTTGGTGGCGCTCAGGGCCAGGGTGTTGCGGAAGTACTCCACCTCGGCGTCCATCTGCTCGGGCCGGGGGCCGTCGGCGCTCATCTCGCGCAGGAAGGCATCAAGGTCCACCCGCCCGAAGGTGGGGCGGCGCGCCTGGCCCCTGACCCCGAAAAGCCGCAGCAGGCCCTGGCTCACCCCGGTGAGCAGCATCACGAGGGGCCAGAGCAGCACATAGAGCAGACGCAGGGGCAGGGCGAAGAGGGCCAGGCTGTTGTTGGGGTCGATGCGGAACACGGCCTTCGGAAGGAACTCCGCCAGGATGAGGATCACCAGGGTGCTGAGGCCGGTCTGGGCCGCCAGCACGAAGAGCTCGTTGGGGTGGATGCCGCGCAGCCAGGGCTCCAGGACCTGGGCGGTCACCAGGCCGAAGACCACCAGGGCGATGTTGTTGCCCACCAGCAGGGCGCCGATGACGCGTGCCGGCCTGTCCAGCAGCGGCGCCACCAGGACCGCCCACCACGCGCCCTGCTTGCGCTGCAACTCGATGTAGAGCTTGTTGCTGGTGACGAAGGCGATCTCCAGCCCCGAACAGAGAGCGGACACCAACAGGCTGGTGATGAGCAGGATGACGTCGGCCGTGGCCATGGGAGTGCCTAGGCCTTGCGGGCCCGGTCGTCCATGGCCTCCAGCTTGCCGCGCACCATGCGGCGCATGCCCCACATGGCCGCGGCGATCACGGGGAACCACAGCCAGCGCGCACCCTCCTGCCAGCCGTTCACGGCGATGGCCCAGATGGCGGCCAGCAGGGTGCCGATGGCCACGGCGAGCCAGAAATGCTCCATGAAGCGGTGGACCTTGCGCATGGCGGGTCAGGGGGCCTGGGTGGCGAAGGTATCGCCCGTGGCGACAACGAAGGTGCCGGTGATGCGCGTGATGGTGTAGCGGCTGAAGTCCTCATTGGCCTCCAGGCCCACCCCATGGATGACGTCGGTGCCGCGGGCGATGCGGACCGGCCGGTCGGTGTGCACCCGTCCGCTGTCCTGGCGCCACACCAGGTGCTCGGTCTCCAGCCGTTCGCCGCGGGCGTTGGTGAACACGACGTTCTCGCTGACCTCCATGCGCTTCTCGGCCGGCAGGATCACGCCACGCCGGGCGGTGAGGACGCTGCCGGGCCTGCCGGTGCGGTCGAAGAACGTCAGCTCCAGGCCCTCGCTCAGCTCGGTGCGGCGCCTGTCCTTGGCAAGGTGTTCGGCGATGCGGCCTGCACGCAACCGGTTCTGCAGGCGACCGCTGTCGGTGAAGAGGTACTCGGCATCACTGGTGATGCGGTCCGGCGCGTCGGCGGCCACCTCCACGGCGGCCACACGGTCCAGGTCGTTGGTGCAGGCCACGGGCAAGGTGGCCAGCGCGCCGAGGACGAGCCAGGGCAGGGGGCGGCCCGCGCCCGGGGTCATTCGATGCGGCGCTTTCGGAACCACACCTCGCGGATGTCCGGGGTGATGGTGAAGCCCACGTACAGGTCGAGGAATCCCTCGCTGATCCGACCCGCTGCGGGGGTGGTGCGCTGGCCCAGGTCCGCTCCGATGGTGAAGCGTGAGCGCGTCATGGAGCCCATCAGGGGCAGCGACAGACCGGCGCTCACCGCGGTCTCGCGCAAGGCCTCGCCGCCCACGCGGAGGTAATCCTGAGCATGGCGCAGGCCAAGGCGGTAGGTGGTGCGGCCCAGGAAGGAGCCGTTGCGCAGGCCGAGGGGGGTCCAGGCCGCGCCGACGGCATACGCGATGCTCGGCCCAAGGTCCTCCGGCAGGCTGTAGCCCTCCACGTCCAGACGCAGGCTGCTCCAGTCACGCAGACGGGCCTCGGCCGTCACGGTCCAGGTGGGGCTCACGAGCCCCACGCCCAGCCCCCAGGCGGTGGGAAGGCCCACGGTGCCCCGGGCCCCGTCCGAGAAGACGATGGTGTCGCGGAAGGTCTCCACCCCCGTGGTGGTGGCCGTGAAGGAGTTCACGAGCTCGGTGCGGCGCGCGCTGATGGCCAGGCCGGGGTCGACGCTCAGGGCCACGGTGTACCGGAGCGGCTCCTCGTCCAGCGTGGTGCGGCGGCGCAGGTCGCCGAGGTATTGCAGGCCGATGGTGGCCCCGGGCCCCCGCATCACCAGCGAGGAGAAGGCCTGGGTGTTGAGGTAGTTGGCGCCCTCGGGGTAGTAGGCCTTGCGGGTGCGCTCGATGCCACCGAAGAGGTACATGAAATTCGCCCCGGCGGTGAGCTTGTGCCCGTTGCCCAGGGAGTCGCGCTGCTGCCACACCGTGGCCCCCACCCCGGCGAAGGCCTTGTTCAGGCCTCCGGAACCCTCGTACGTGTAGCGCACGGTGCTTCCGTCGGGCAGGGTGCCACTGTCGCTGATGCGGTAGCCCACATCGGTGAACGGGGAAAGGCCCACCGCAAGACCGGCCTTGCCTCTGGCGAAGGGGATCCCGACGCTGAGGCCCAGGGGCCGCACGGCGCCGCGCTGCTGTTCACCTTCATCGGAACGCAGGCGCACCCAACGGGCGAGGCCTCCGATCTCGAAGGTGGGCTTCAGCAGATGGGCGTAACTGGCGGGCTGCTGGGCACTGACGCTGTAGGGATCGGTGGCGGCCACGCCCACCCCGCCCATGGCGGCCTGCACCACCTGGTTGGTGTTCAGCAGGTCGCCGAAGCCGTAGGAACTGTACGGCGATTCATCGCTTTCCTGCGCCTGCATCGGCCGCGGGCCCGCCAGTCCCAGGACCGCGAGGATGGAGGCGGTGATGCGCGAGCAGGACATGGAGGCCACGAAGGGTCAGGAGCGGGTCGGCAAAGATGCCACTTTTGAGGGCCGCAGCGTAGCCGGGCGCAGCGCCGCCGGTGAGCACAACGGCCAGGTCAGGGTGTTGTTGCCGCAACTCACCGATCATTCCGCTCAGTTCGAACCGCACGCCGTGGTGGATGCCCGAGGCCAGGCCCCCCTGCGTGTCGGCACCCACGAGGGCTGGTCGACCGGGATCCTCCACCAGGGGGAGGCGCGCGCTGTACCGATGCATGGCCTGGCCGCGCATGCGGGGTCCGGGGCTGATGGCCCCCCCCACGAAGCCGGAGCCGGGGATCACCAGGTCGTAGGTGATGCAGGTGCCCAGGTCGATGGCCAGGGCGGGACGATGGGGGAACAGGTGGTGCAACGCGGCCGCGTTGGCCAGGCGGTCCACCCCCAAGGTGCCGGGGCTCGCATAGGCGTTGGGCACAGGCGCGGGCGAGCCACCGGTGAGCTCCACCACGGGGGCATGCGCGTGGAGCAGCGGCAGCAGCGGGGCGACCGGGACGCCCACCGAGGCCACCGCGATGTGCATGGGACGGTCGGCGCCCAGGAAGTCGCGCAGCACCAGCGGGTCGAGCCGCTCCACCCGGGTGAAGCGCAGCACCCGGGTGCCGCGGAACAGCGCCAGCTTCACCCGCGAGTTGCCGATGTCGACCACCAGGTCGAGGTCGGGTTGGTCCGTGGATCCCATCCTACTATCTTTGCCGCCCTTGTCCGCCGTCCTGTTCGGCAGGAAGCGGGCGAAACATAGGGTGCCTTAGCTCAGCTGGTAGAGCAACGGACTGAAAATCCGTGTGTCCCCAGTTCGATTCTGGGAGGCACCACCACCCGGAGGCCGGTCGCATGACCGGCCTTCGGCGTTCAGGCGGGGTCGTGGTCGGCCAGCCAGCGCCGCAAGCCGTTGAGGTGCTCGGCCTTCAGGGGATCGCGCTCGCGCTGGTTGGTGGCGGTGAAGAAGCGGTGCTCCTCCAGAAAGCGCACCTGGATGCGGTTCCATTCCAACTCCGTGGAGAGCACGCCATAGGCCCGCAGCTCGGCGAACAACAAGGCCCCGATGCGCTCGAAATCCGTACGCCCGAGGTAGTCGAGGTCCGCATCGCACAGGATCCGCGAGAGGTCGTCCTCGGGCTGGTGCGGGATCCGCGTGGCCTGGATCATGGTGCACACCCGCTCCACCTGCCGCCCCTCGTAGCCGAACCCGGGCAGCGTCCTGCGGGCGATGGCGCAACTGGCGTCCTCGTGCTGCAGATCCTGCTCGGTGAATCCCGAATCGTGGTAGAGCGCGGCCGTCTTCAACAGCACAAGGTCCTCCCCTTCCACCCCTTCCTGCGCCGCGATGTCGATCACCGCGGCGTACACGTCCAGCGTGTGCTCCAGGCTGTGGTACGTGCGGCGGTCCGGAAGCTCCTCGCGGAGCTTCAGCAGGATGTAGGCTTTGGCGGCCTGATGATCCATGCGGCTGCGGCCAAGATAACGCCCCCCTGCACACCAGTACCTTCGTGCCGTGTTCCCGAAAGGCCACCGCCGCACGCTCCTGCTCTTCGGCATCCTGGCGGTGTACATCGTGCTGCAATCGCTGTGGTGGGCCTACCTGCTGGTGCGCAAGGACCAGGAGATGCAGGGCCTGATCGATGCGTTCCACCTGGCCACGGGCACCGACCCCGGCCGCGCCGACCGCACCTTCCGCATGGTGGTGGGCGAGGGCAGTGTGTTCCTGGCCCTGCTCATCGCCGCGCTGGTGCTCACCTACCGGGCCATCCGGCGCGACCTGCAGCTGGCGCGCGCGCAGCGCAACTTCCTGCTGGCCGTCACCCACGAGCTGCGCACCCCCATCGCCGGGGCCAAGCTGAACGTGCAGACCCTCCAGCGCCACGCCCTGTCGCCCGAACAACGCGAGGCCCTCGCCGCGCGCGCCGTGGGCGACCTGGACCGGCTGGCGGCGCTCACCGACAAGGTGCTTCTGGCGGCGCGGGCCGAGGAGACCGACCTGCCCCTGGAGGTGGGCCCCGTGGATGTGGCCTCCGTGCTGCGGCAGGCCGTGGACCAGGCGCACGGCACCGGCCTCGCCGGGCACGCGGTGGAGCTGGAGGCCCCGGACACGCTCACCGTACAGGCCGAGGCCCTCGCGTTGCGCTCGGTGCTGGACAATCTGCTGGAGAACGCCGGCAAGTACACCCCGCCCGGCAGCCGGGTGCGCGTGAGCCTGCGCCCGCAGGGCGGTGCCGCCGTGATCGAAGTGGCCGATGAAGGCCCCGGCGTGCCCGAGGAGGAGCGCGAACGCATCTTCCATCGGCTCTACCGCGGGGGCGACGAGTCCACGCGGCGCGCACAGGGCACCGGGCTCGGCCTCTACATCGCGCGGCGGCTCATGCGGCGCATGGGCGGCACCCTCACGGTGCGCAACGCCCCGCAGGGGGGGGCTATCTTCGCGGCCTCCTTCCCCACCGCCTCCTGATGCCCGCAACCCGCAAAATCGCCCTGGTCGTGCTCGACGGCTGGGGCATCGGCGCCGGCGACCGCACCGACGCGATCGCGCAGGCCCGCACGCCGCGTTTCACGGAACTGCTGGCCACCTGCCCGCACGCCACCCTGCGCACCGACGGTGAGCACGTGGGCCTGCCCGCCGGCCAGATGGGCAACAGCGAAGTGGGCCACCTGAACATCGGCGCGGGCCGCGTGGTGTACCAGGACCTTCTGCGCGTGGACAAGGCCGTGGAGGACGGTTCCCTGGCGCGCAACGCCGTGCTGCAGGAGGCGTTCCGGACAGCCTGCGCCCCCGGTGTCCGGCTGCACTTCATCGGGCTGCTCAGCAAGGGCGGCGTGCACAGCCACCAGGACCACCTGCGCGCGCTGTGCCACGCGGCCATGGACGCGGGCGTGCCGCAGGTGTTCGTGCACGCTTTCACGGACGGGCGCGACGCGGACCCGAAGAGCGGACTGGGCTATTTGCGCAACTTCCTCGCCGGGGTGCAGGGGCTGCCGGTGCACATCGCCAGCGTGGTGGGCCGCTACTACGCCATGGACCGCGACAAGCGCTGGGAGCGGGTGAAGCGCGCCTACGACCTGCTCGTCCACGGCACGGGCACGGCGGTGGCCGACGCCACGGAGGCCTACACGCGCAGCTACGCCGAAGGCATCACCGACGAGTTCATCGTGCCGCACGTGATCACGGGACCCGACGGTGCGCCGCTCGCCATCATCCGCCCCGGCGACGTGGTGATCTGCTTCAACTTCCGCACCGACCGCTGCCGCGAGATCACCCAGGCCCTCACGCAGCAGCCCTTCCCAGAGCACGGCATGGCGCCGCTCCCGCTGCACTACGTCACCCTCACCGAGTACGACCCCACCTACCGCGATGTGCGCGTGGTGCTGGGCAAGGACGAGTTGCCGATGACGCTGGGCGAAACGGTGAGCGCGGCGGGGCTGCGGCAGGTGCGCGCGGCGGAGACGGAGAAGTACCCGCACGTCACCTTCTTCTTCAGCGGCGGGCGCGAAGCGCCATACCCCGGCGAGGAGCGCATCCTGGTGGCCAGCCCCAAGGTGGCCACCTACGACCTGCAGCCCGAGATGAGCGCGCCGGAACTGGCCGACCGCGTGGCGCAGGCGCTCACGCCCGATGGTCCCGATCTGGTGATCCTCAACTTCGCCAACCCGGACATGGTGGGCCACACGGGCGTGTTCAGCGCGGTGGTGAAGGCCGTGGAGACCACGGACACCTGCCTGGGCCGCGTGGTGGACGCCGGCCGGGCGGCGGGCTACAGCTTCGTGATCATCGCCGACCACGGCAACGCGGACAAGGCCCTGAACCCCGACGGTTCGCCCAACACCGCCCACAGCACCAACCCGGTGCCCATCGTGTTGGTGGACGACCGGCGATGCACGCTGCGCGATGGGATCCTGGCCGATGTGGCGCCCACCCTGCTGCAGCTCATGGGCCTTCCCCAGCCCGCGCAGATGACCGGGCGCTCGCTCGTGGTGGCCGGGTGAGGGTGCCCGTTCAGTGCTTGATGAAGCGTGCGGAACCCCGGCGGCCGTGCTGGTCCTCCACCCGTACCAGGTAACAGCCGGCCGGCCACGTGGCCACCTCCAGCGTCATCGCGCTCCGCGCCCGTAGCGCCTGGCGATGCACCACGCGCCCCAGAGCATCCTGCACCTCCACCGTGCGGAGGACCCCACCTACTGACAAGGCCACCTGCACCAGTTCCGTGGCCGGGTTGGGGTGGATCGAGATCGGCACGGCCACACCCCGCTCTGGAAGCCCCGTGCTCACCTGCACACACGTGTCCGGCTCCACCGTGTCCAAGTCCAGGTAGCCCACGAACTCATAGGCCAGTTGCGGGTTCTGCGGAGGGAGCACCATGTACAGGTCGTTCTGGAAGAAGGCCATCTCCCCATGATCCGAATACATGTGCCCGCCCAAGGCGCAGAGCTGCTGCCCGTCATAGCGCAGTACTCCGTATAAGGTGGTGTCCCCCACGAAGTGGTACACCCCGCTGATGTACAGCGCGCCCGCATGCACCTGGATGTCCGTCACGCTGCCCTCGAAGTCCACCTCGGGAAAGAACGGATGCCATGCCGTGCCGTCCCACACCTGCAGGTGGTCGCTGTACACATCGGGATCCGACCCGTTCAGGAAGAAACCGCCCACATACAGGGAGTCCCCATAGCCGCACAGGGTGGACACGAAGTTGCCGCCCACGCCGCCGGCCAGGCCCTCCCACTGGTCCACCCCATCAAAGGACACGATCTTGCGGGTGCCCAACACCTGGAACACCCCGCCGAAGTAATAGCGGTCCTTCCACAAGGCGGCACCGTACACCGAGGCCGGCAGCGTCCAGGGCGCGTTCGGCAGGGGGCGCAGCGAATCCATCCGCCACTCCCGCACCCCGGGCATGTACTGGCCGTTCACCGTGCTGGCCACCCCGCCCACGAACAGGCGGTCATGCACTGGGAGAATTGCTAGTGGACCATCCATCACACCCATGCCGTGCCATTGCCCGTTGGCCAGGTACACCCCATCCCCCCAGTCATCGACCCATTGGAAACCACTACAGAATGGCCCGATGAACAGCGTATCATGAAACCAAGCCATGGTTGACATGTTGCATCCCAGCGAATTCAATGGGAAGCCATCACCACCCGCAAGGTCATCCACAGTCCAAGCTGCGCCATCCCACGCAGCCAAACCATGCGCGGGAATACTATCTGCACCGCAATACCGGAAGTTGCCACCGACCACGAGTTCTGTGGAGTCCGGAGTGATGGCTAACGAGTAAGCCATCCAACTGACACCACCATCCATGGTCAACCACTGACCACTGACCGACATGGTGCAAACCAAGCCAACAAGGCCAAGCGTACGAAATGAGGTCATTGCTTCACGAATCGGGCCAGCGAGATCCGACCCTCCCGGTCAGTAGCTCGCACAACATAGACACCGGCGGAGAGCCGGGAGACATCGAGCTCGGCACTTCCCTTAGTGCGCGTGATCTCGGTACTGCACGTCCTTCCGCGCAGGTCGAACACCGCCACCGATATCAGTTCCTTACCACGAGAGAGGCCGACGCTGTTGTTCATCGTGGCCGGGTGAGGGTCCGCTAGTTGTTCAGGATGGTCAGGTGGCCGGTGAAGGGCCCTTCACCACCTTCCACCACCACCTCATAGAAGTAGGTGCCGTCGGGCACGTTGCGCCCATCCCAAGTGTTGCGGTAGTTGTTGGCCTCGAAGACCACCTGGCCCCAGCGGTTGAACACGCGCACCGTGTTCTGCCGGCTCTGGATGCCCTCGATCTCGAAGCGGTCGTTCTGGCCATCGCCGTTCGGGCTGAACACGTTCGGGATGAAGATCTCGCAGTCCACCTCCACATCGATCGCGAGGGTGGCCGTCTGTCCGCAGGCATCGGTGGCCGTCACCGGATAAGTGCCGTCCACATCACCGGGCACCCAGAGCGTGGTGCCCACGGTCCCGTCCGCCCACAGCAGACCGATGGTCCCCGTTCCTCCGGAGGCCGCCACCACCAGCACCAGGCTGTCCGTGCATTCGGCCAGCACGTCATCGCCCAGCAGGCTCAGCGGTTGCGGGTCGGTGATGGTGATCGTCACGTTCGCGGTCACGGCCTGCCCGCAGGCGTTCGTGTAGGTGGCGGTGATCGTCGCGGTCTCCGTGCCATCCGCAGTGCCATCGTTCAGCGCGTTCACCGGCAGGTCGATCTGGTTGCTGCCGTTGGGGATGGTGATGAGGGCGGGCACGGTGCTGTGGTCGGTGCCGTTGGTGGCCGTGCCGCTCTGCACCAGCTGGAGGGTGAGGTCGCCGGTGGTGCCTTGCGGGCGTGTCACGCGGACCACGGTGGAATCGCAGCCCTCCACGAGGTCGTCCGGGCCGATGATGCTCAGCGAAATGGGCGGCGGCGGCGTCAACGTGATGGTGGCGAAGGCCGTGTCCGGGGCCAGGCCGCAGGTGTCCGTGGCGATCACGGTGATGTCCTGCGCGGCGAAGGCCGTGACGGTGATGGTGGCGCTGGTGTCGCCCGTGCTCCACAACAGGTCATGGAAGCCGAAGCCTCCGGTGATGGTGGCCGTCAGGTCCACGCTCTCGCCGCAGGCCACGGTCGCACCCGTGGAGGTCACCTGCAGCTCGGGCACGCTCTGGATGAAGAAGGTGTAGGTGACCTCGATGGGCTGGCCGTTGCAGCCGCCAGGCACCAGCAGGGTGATCTCGATGGTCTCATCGCCATCGCCGTCCACCGGCACGTTGAGCTGGAAAGGGATGCTGCCCTGGCCGCCGGCGAAGAGCAGCGTGTCGGGCAGTGGTGGGAAGTAGTCCAAGCCGGGTGTGGAGGTGCCGCCGTAGGTGAGGTACACCGTGTCCGGCTGGCTGATGTCGCCCACCCGCACGAAGTTGAGGGCCACCGGGAAGCAGCTCTCGAAGACCACATCGCCGAACACGCCCGGACCGGGCTGCAGCGCGGGGATGAAGGGATTGCTGCTGAAGCTGCCGCCCTCCAGGAACACGCCGCTGTCCAGGGCCGAATCGAAGGCATCGGCGATGGCCAGCTTGATGTGGTAGGTCTCGCCGCACTGCACCAGTGCGCGGGCCGTGAGCACCACGGTGAAGCCGTCGTACTGCACGGTGAGGCCGCCGGCGTTGTCGAAGTAGAAGCTGCTGTTGCTCTGCCAGTTCGGGTCCACCGCCGCGCAGTTGGCGGGGTCGCCGAAGGTGCCGGCCGAGCCGTTGTTCACCGTGTTGATGCCGATGGGCACGCTGGTGCCGGGGATCAGGGCGATGTTCTCGGCGTTGTTGCTGAAGGGCCCGTTGATGCCGGGACCGCTCAGGAAGAAGCCGAAGACATCGTTGAAGGTGGAGCAGACGTACTCGTTGTACTCCTCGCTGCCGAAGACGAAGCGGAACTTGAGCGAATCACCGGCCGGCACGAAGTCGAACTCGAGCACGGCCTTGTCGTTCACGTTCTGCTGGGAGATGGTCTCCAGGTCGATATCCCCGGTGAAGTCCGGGGATGCGGGTCCCAGCGTCAACCCGTCGGTGTTGTTGGGGCCCACCACCTCGTCGATGGTGCCGCTGCACATCACCAGGCCCTGGGCGATGTTCACGTTGGAGTTGGTGCCGTCGAAGCTGCCGATCTGGTCGTTGATCACGTTGCCCGGCTGCCCGTTGAAAGTCACGTTGCTCACCGTGATGCCACCGCCCAACAGCACGTTCTGCACGAGCTGCTCCGGGGTCTGGGTGTTGTCCACGGTGATCTGCGCCCCCGCCACGGCGGGCAGCAGCAGGGTGGCCAGCAGCAGGCCACGGTCGGTTCCTCGCATCATGTCAGTTCTCCTGGATCGTGCCACGGATGAGGGTCACGTGACCGTACCCTTCCTGCGGCGGCATGTAGTGGCCCTCGGCCTTGTACTTGTACACGTAGACGCCGGTGGGCGCCATGTTGCCGTTCACCTTGCCGTCCCACACCGGCTCTTCCTCCGACGAGGCGAAGATCTGCTCGCCCCAGCGGTCGAAGATGGTCATCTCGTAGCTGGACACCATGTGGCTCACCGGCCCGAAGACCTCGTTGATGCCGTCGCCGTCGGGCGTGAAGGCGTTGGGGAAGTGGATCTGCGCCGGCGGGATGATGTACACCGAGTCGGTTGCCCGGCAGCCGTTGGCCGTCACGATCTCCAGATGCACCCAGTGGTCCTCCATGTCGGTGTAGCTGTGCGACACCTGCTGGGTGCTCGCCTTCGTGCCGTCGCCGAGGTTCCAGAAGTAGTAGATGGGTTCCGGATAGGTGGCCGCGTCGAACTGCCAGTCGTCGATGCCCTCGTTGGTCACCACGATATCGGCCAGGGTGGGCTCCACCTCGATCTCCACCTGGGCGCTGTTGAACAGGCCACATTCCTCGTACACGTTCACCACGTAGGTGGTCGCGCTCAGCGGGGTCACCATCACCTCAGGGTCGGTGTGCGCCAGCAGCGGCCACTCGATGCGGTAGATGCCGGACCCGCCGGTGATCTGCGCGCTGAGCAGGATGCTGTCGCCGTAGCAGATCACCTGGTCCTCGGTGAGGTCGATCACCAGGGGCTCCGGGTGCGGGATGTAGGTGGCCACGACGGCGCTGCCGGTGTAGCCGCACTGGTCGCTGGCCGTGAAGGTGTACACGGCGTCGGCCGGCACCGGGACATCCACGCTGGTCCCCGTGGCGATCACCGTTCCGTTCGCATCCTCCCAGATGTAGGTGTATACGCCGTTGCCACCGGTGACGGAGGCGATCGAGATGGTGGTGGTGTCACCGACGCAGATGACGGTCGGGTCGCCGTTGGTGACGATCTCGATCGGCGGCAGCGGGGCCGTGGTGGTGAGCACGCTGTCCTGGGCGGTGGATCCGCAGCCATCGGTCACCGTGGCCACATAGTAGGTGGGCGGACCGGCATCGACGTTCACCGTGGCGGTGGAGCCCACCACCGTGGTGCCGGTGGTCCATTCGTAACTGAAGTTGCCATCACCGCCGGCCACGTTCAGCACGCTGAGGTCCGCATCGCCCAGGCAGGGAATGGCCGTGTCGGGCGTCAGCGTCAGCACCATGGGGGCGTACACCGGCACGTCGACGGTGATGTCCACGGTGGCCGGCACGATGCTGCACGTGTCGCTCACGGTGAGGGTGTAGGTGGTGGTCACGCCCGGCGATACGGAGATGGTGGGCGTGGTCTCGCCCGTGCTCCAGCTGTACTGGTAGTTGCCGGATCCCCCGGACACGACCGGCGCCAGGACCTCCGTGAGGTTGCAGTCGCTCTGGATGTTGCTGGCCTGGATGTCCAGCGGGGGTGGTGAATCGATGTAGAAGTGGAACTCGGTCTGGATCTGGATGCCGGCGCACTGGATCAGCTGCTGGATCTGGATGATGATGGATTCCATGCCATCGGCATCCTGCGGGATGGTGAGCAGGAAGGTGATGGCCGTGTCGCCGGGATAGTAGATCAGCTGGCTGGGAAAGGGCGGGCTGTAGTCCACACCCGGTGTGGCCGTGCCCAGGATGGCGAGGTTCACCGTGTCGGTGTTGGAGGTGTCGCCCATGCGGTAGAAGGTGAAATCCACCAGCCCGCAGCCCTCCAGCATGGTGCTGTCGTTCACGAGCACGCCGCTCACGAGGTCGGGGATCACCTGCCCGGTGCTCACGAAACTTCCCGCCTCCAGGAACACGCCGCTGTCGAAAGCGGTGTCGCCACCGTCCGCGATCGCGATCTTGATGTGGTAGGTCTGGCCGCAAACGACCTGGGCACGGGCGGTCAGCACCACGGTCATGCCGTCGTACTGCACCGTGGTGCCGTTGGCGTTCGAGCTGTAGTAGATGTTGTTGTTCATCCAGTTCGGGTCCAGTGCGGCGCAGTTGGAGGCCGTTCCGTTCGCGCCTACGGTCCCGTTGTTCACGGTGTTGATCGATACGGGCACCTGGGTGCCGGGCACCAGGGCGATGTTGATGGCGTTGTTGGTGAAGGGACCGGCGATGCCCGGCCCGCTGAGGAAGAAGCCGAACACGTCGTTCACGGTCCCACAGACGTACTCATCGTACTCCTCGGAGCCAAAGACGTAATTGAACTTGAGCGAATCCCCGGTGGGGATGAAGTCGAACTCCAGGATGGCGGCATCGTGGGTGGCCACACCGCTCAATTGGTCCAGATCAGGGTCGTTGAAGCCCCAGTTGCCGCCGCCGGCCGAGCCGCTGCCGATGTTGTTGGGGCCGATGGCGAAGGTGACATCGCCGGATCCCATGATCATGCCGGCGGCCAGGCCCACATTGGAGGTCGTGCCGTCGAACTCGCCGGCCTGGGGGTTGATGGTGTTGGCCGGCAATCCATTGAAGGTGAAGTTGCTGGCCGTCACCCCGCCGCCGAGGAGCACGTTCTGCACCAGCTGGGCCGGGGTCTGCGTATTGGTCACCACCAACTGGGCGGAACTGCCCAGGGGAAGCAGCGCGCACAGGGCGAGAAGGGAGCGGTTCATCGGGGCCATGGCGGGTGGAAAAAGCCTTGAAAATTAAGCCTTGACGACCACATGACTGCCTGCGGTGCCCATCCGTTGCCCGACGGCCACCCCGAAAAGGCCCGGACTCACTCCGACGCGATGTCCTGGCCCAGCAGGGTCACCGAACCGATGCCCTTGGTGGAGGGGAACCGCTGGCCCTTAGCTTGGTACTGGTACACATAGACCCCCGTGGGGCAGGGCTGCCCGTTGGCGAAACGGCCGTCCCAGGTGCGGCCCAGCTCCTCCGTGGTGAAGACCACCGCGCCCCAGCGGTCGAAGATCGTGTAGGTCACCTCGGTCAGGGCGTAACCCACTGGGCCCCAAGCATCGTTGATGCCGTCCCCGTCCGGGGTGAACGCATTGGGGAAGAAGAGCTGTGCGGAGGGCTGCATGAACACCGAGTCCACATCGGTGCAGCCGGCGGGGGTGGTGGCCGTCACCGTGGCCCAGTACTGGTCACCGTCGGCGAAGGTGTTCTCCACGGTGGCCCCGAAGGCCTGCGCACCGGTGCTGAAGGTCCAATGGAAGGTCTCGGCGCCCGGCAGGCATTGCGCGATGAAGCGGAACTCATCCCCGCCGAGCTCGCTGACGGTGATGTCCACCACGGGGATCTCCACCAACACGGTCACCGCCCCGCTCGCGCTGGCGCCGCAGGCATCGGTCACCGTCACCGTCAGGGTGGTGTCGGCCTCGGGGAACACGGTCACCGCGGCGGTGGTGTCGCCCGAGGGCTGCCAGAGGAAGGTGTAGTCCCCTCCCCCGCCCACCCCGCCTGCGGTCACCGTGGCGCTGCCGCCTTCGCAGGCCACGGCCGTGGTGGGCAGCACCAGCTCCAGCGGCGCCGGGGCGTCCACCACCACGGTGGCGCTGGTCTGCTGGCCGCAATTATCGGCCACCTCCAGGGTGTATGTCGCATCGCCGGTCACCGGCACGGTCAGGGAAGGTCCGGAACCGACGTTGTTCCCGGCATCATCGGTCCACACATAGCTGTACTGGCCGTCGCCACCGGTCACGCCAGGGGTCAGGGTCGCGGCATCGCCCAGGCAGGGCACGGTATAGGGTCCACCAGGGGTGATGGTAAGCGTGGGCATGTTCGGCGGGCTCACCTGCACGGTCGCCGTACCCGAGCCTCCGCAGGCATCCTGTACAGTGACCAGATAAGCCCCGGGCGAGCCGGCGGGCACGCTCAGGGTGGTGCCATTGCCCTGGCTGGTGCCGTTCACCGTCCACTCGTAGGTGTACGGACCCACCCCACCGGCCACGTTCAGTACCTCCAGCAGCACACTGCCCTGGCAGGGGAGCTCCACGTCGGGCGAAGCCGTGACGGCCAGCACGGCCGGGGGCAGCACCGTCACGGTGATGGTGCCCTGTTGCACACCGGCGCAATTGTCGTTCACGGTCACGGTGTAGGTGCCTGGGGCGGTGGCGTCCACGGGGATGGTGGTGCCCGTGCCCACCGGGTTGCCGTTCAGGGTCCAGCTGTACGTGAAGGGGGGCGTGCCGCCCGCGACGTTGATCACACTGAGGTCGGCGGTGCCCAGGCAGTCGAGGGTCACGTCCGGGCTCAGGGTCAGGGTCATGGGGGGGCTCACGGGGGCGCCCACCACCACGGTCCCTTGCACCGTGCCGGCGCAGTTGTCATCCACTGTGAGCACATAGGTGCCAGGGGCCGTGTTGGGCACCGTGATGGAGGTGCCGTTGCCGACCGGTGCACCGTTGAGGGTCCACGCATAGGTGAAGGGGGCCGTGCCACCGGTGAGGCTCAACACCTCCAGGTCCACCGAACCGCTGCAGGGCAGGTTGAGGTCGGCCGTCAGCGTCAGGTTCATGGGTGGGCTGATGGGGGCGCCGACCACGACGCTCTCCTGGACGCTGCCGCCGCAGTTGTCATCCACCGTCAGCACGTAGGTGCCAGGAGCGGTGTTGGGCACGGTGATGGTGGTGCCATTGCCCACCGGCGCACCGTTGAGCGTCCATGCGTAGGTGAAAGGTGCCGTGCCACCAGTGAGGCTCAGCACCTCCAAGTCCACCGAACCGCTGCAGGGCAGGTTGAGGTCCGGGGTCACCGTCAGGTTCATGGGCGGGCTGATGGGGGCGCCGACCACCACGGGTTCCTGCACCACCGCACCGCAGCCGTCGGTCACCGTGGCCACGTAGGTGCCTTGCTGGCCCTGCCCCACGGTGATGGTCTGGTTGGTGCTCACCGGGGTGCCGTTCAGGGTCCATTCGTAGGTGTAGGGCGGGGTGCCGCCGTTGACGTTCAGGATGCTGATGTCCACCGAGCCGCTGCACGGGAGGTTCACATCGGGCGAGGCGTTCACCACCGGCTGGGCGCTGGCGAAGCTGCCGCCCTCCAGGAACACGGCCGAGTCGTAGATCTCATCGCCGCCGTCGCCGATGGCCAGCTTGATGTGATAGGTCTGGCCGCACTGCACCTGGGCACCTGCCGTCAGCACGGAGGTCATCCCGTCGTAGGTGATGGTGTTGCCGAAGAAGTTGTCCACGTAATACGCGCTGTTGGCCACCCAGTTGGGATCGGCGGCGGCACAGTTGAAGGGGTCGCAGCCGTTCAGGGGATCGCCGGGCGTTCCGCCATTGAGGGTGTTGATGGTCACCGGCACACCGGTGCCGGGGATCTGGGCCAGGTTGATCGCGTTGTTGGTGAACGGGCCGTTGATGCCCGGACCGCTGAGGAAGAAGCCGAAGGCATCGTTCACCAGGGCGCACACATACTCCGGATACTCCTCAGAGGCGAACACAAAGCGGAACTCGACGGAGTTGCCGGTCGGCACGAAGTCGAACTCCAGGACCGTGGCATCGCTGATCTGCACACCGGAAAGTGCGGCCAGGTCGGGGTCGGTCCCGGTGAAAAGGCCGGCGCTGGCGAAGGTCATGTCGCCCATGCCGGGCGCGTCGGAAACAAAGCCTGTGGAGAGGATGATGCCCGAGGCCAGACCCAGGTTGGTGCCGTTGGCGGTGAAGGCGCCACAGCCGGGCTGACCGCCCGGAGCACCGATGATGCCGTTGTACTCCACGTTGCTGGCCACCACACCGCCCCCCAGCAGGGTGCTCTGCACCAGGTTCTGAGGCGTGGGAGCGTTGTTGATCAGCAACTGGGCGCTGGCGGGCCCGGTGGCAAGGACGATCAGGACGGGTAGAAGGGCGCGGGTCATGGCGTGGGGGTCGTTCGGGAGGCGAAACAAGCGCCGGTCCGGCAGGGCGGGCAGCGGGGACGAGCAACTGGCAGGGGTGATCGCGCAGCCGGCGGGCGGCTATCTTGCGGGCCCTTACCCACCGCGAAGGTCCGCCAGGAGCCTTCGTGGGTCAAATACCGAAATGTCGTGAAGGACCTCCTCGCCTACGTCGATGCCAACCAGGACCGCTACCTGGCCGAACTGATGGACCTGCTGCGCATCCCCAGCGTCAGCGCCGACCCCAAGTACAAGGCCGATGTGCAGCGTTGCGCCGAGGCCGTCAAGCAGCGCCTGGTGGAGGCCGGGGTGGACCGCGCGGAGATCTGCCCCACGGCCGGCCACCCCATCGTGTACGGGGAGAAGATCGTGGACCCCGCCAAGCCGACGGTGCTGGTCTATGGGCACTACGATGTGCAGCCGCCCGACCCGCTGGACCTGTGGACCTCCCCGCCGTTCGAACCGGTGATCAAGGACGGAGTGATCTATGCCCGCGGCAGCGCCGACGACAAGGGCCAGTTCTACATGCACGTGAAGGCGGTGGAAGCCATGCTCAGGAACGGCGGACTGCCCTGCAACGTGAAGTTCATGATCGAGGGGGAGGAGGAAGTGGGCAGCGACAATCTCGGGGTCTTCGTGAAGGCCAACAAGGAGCGCCTCAAGGCCGACGTGGTGCTGATCAGCGACACGGCGATGATCGCCAATGACGTGCCCAGCATCAACACGGGCCTGCGGGGCCTGAGCTATCTGGAGGTGGAGGTCACCGGCCCCAACCGCGACCTGCACAGCGGGGTGTACGGCGGCGCCGTGGCCAACCCGATCAACGCCCTGTGCGAGATGATCGCCAGCCTGCACGATGCCGACCGGCGCATCACGATCCCCGGTTTCTACGAGGCGGTGCGTGAACTGAGCGCCGCTGAACGCAAGGCCCTGGCCGAGGCCCCCTTCGACGAGGAGGCGTACAAGAAGGACCTGGCCATCGATGCGGTGCGCGGGGAAAAGGGCTACACCACCGAGGAGCGCAGCAGCATCCGGCCCACGCTCGACGTCAACGGCATCTGGGGGGGCTACATCGGCGAGGGCGCCAAGACGGTGCTGCCATCGAAGGCCTTCGCCAAGATCAGCATGCGCCTGGTGCCCGACCAGAAGAGCGAGGCGATCACCCGCCTGTTCCAGGAGCACTTCGTGCGCATCGCGCCGCCGGGCGTCAAGGTGGCGGTGCGTCCCCACCATGGCGGCGAGGCCGCAGTGACGCCCATCGACTCGGTGGCCTACCGCGCTGCGAGCAAGGCCATGGAGGAGGCGTTCGGCAAGACCCCGATCCCCACCCGTGGCGGGGGCAGCATCCCCATCGTGGCCCTGTTCGAGGCGGAGCTGGGCTTGAAGACCGTGCTGTTCGGCTTCGGGCTGGACTCGGACAACATCCACAGCCCGGACGAGCACTACGGCGTGTTCAACTACATGATGGGCATCCGCACGATCCCGCGCTTCTTCCATCACTACGCCGCGCTGATGAACGGCCGGGCGTGAGCCCGGCACGGTCGTTGACCGGTACCCGCATGCTTCGTCGCTGCGGCCCTCCGGCCCTGATCCTGTGGCTGGCGCTGGCCGGCTGCGGCACCTACCGCGAGGTCACCATCGACGGCGTGGAGGCGGTGCACCTCGCCGGGATGGACGCCAACGGCCTGTCGGTGCGTGCCGAGGTCAAGGTGACGAACCCCAACGGCTATCGGATCCGCGTGGGCGAGCCCGAGCTCGACCTGTTCCTGAACGACACGCGCATCGGCACGGCGGTGCTGGACACCGCGCTGGTGGTGCCCGCGCGAGGCACGACCCTTCTGCACGTTCCGTTCCACGCGCGGATGGAGGGCGAGCCGCTGCTGGTGATGGGCCTGGGCGTGCTGCTCGGCGACCGACCGCTGTTGAGTGCCGAGGGCACGGTGCGCGCCCGGGCCGGGCTGGTGCGGAAGCGCATCCCGATCCGCCTGGAGGCCCCCCTTCAGCCATGAGGCGGCATACCGCACGCCCGGTTGTTGACGACCCGCAGCGGAACGCTCGTTCGGACGCCCCGCCACCGGGCTTACTTTGAACCCATGACCCACCACCTGCTGCTCCCCGGATGCGCGGCCCTGCTCCTGTCCGCCGGGGGGTGCGGAGGTGGCGGTACCGACGATCCCGGATCCATGAACGACAGCACCGCGCACCGACACACCAACCGCCTGGTCCACGAATCGAGCCCCTACCTGCTGCAGCATGCCCACAACCCGGTGGACTGGTACCCCTGGGGCCAGGAGGCCTTCGATTCCGCGCGCGCTCAGAACAAGCTGGTGCTGATCAGTGTGGGCTACAGCAGCTGCCACTGGTGCCACGTGATGGAGCGCGAGAGCTTCGAGAACGACAGCATCGCCGAACTGATGAACGAGCGCTTCATCTGCATCAAGGTGGACCGCGAGGAGCGGCCGGACGTGGACCAGGTGTACATGGGCGCGGTGCAGCTGATGACCGGGCGTGGGGGCTGGCCGCTCAACTGCTTCGCGCTGCCCGATGGCCGCCCGGTGTACGGAGGCACCTACTTCGCACCGGCGCAATGGAAACAGTTGCTGCAGGACCTGGGCACCACCTGGGCGCAGGAGCCCGACCGGGTGCGCAGCTATGCCGACCGCCTGCAACAGGGCATCGCCGAGCTGGACCTCGTGGTGCTCAATGAGGATCCGGCGCCCTTCTCCCGCAAGGAGCTCGACCGCTTCGTGGACGTGTGGGAAAAGCAGTTCGACAACGAGCACGGCGGGCCGGACCGCGCGCCGAAGTTCCCCATGCCCAACAACTACCTGTTCCTGCTGCAGCAGGCCTGGCTCACGAACGACCCGGCGCTGAAGGCCCACGTGAAGCTCACCCTGGACCGCATGGCGCGCGGCGGTCTCTTCGACCAGGTGGGCGGTGGCTTCGCGCGCTACAGCACCGATGTGCTGTGGAAGGTGCCGCACTTCGAGAAGATGCTGTACGACAACGCACAGCTCGTGAGCCTTTACAGCCAGGCGTGGAAGGCCTATGGCGACCCGGAGCATCGGCGGGTGGTGGAGCGCACGCTCGCGTTCCTCGAGCGCGAGATGCGTTCTCCGGAAGGCGCGTACTTCAGCGCGCTCGACGCCGACAGCGAGGGCGAGGAGGGCCGGTTCTATGTGTGGACCGAAGAGGAGCTGCGCACGGCGCTCGGCACCGACCATGAGCTGGCGATGAAGCTGTACGCCGTGGGCGGGGAAGGGCTGTGGGAACATGGACGCAACATCCTGCTGCGCCCGGTGGACGACAGCACCTTCGCGCAGCGCAACGGCATGGACCCGGCCGCCTTGCGCACCCGCATCGACGCCATCAACACCAAGCTGCTGGAGGCCCGCGCAGGCCGCGAACGGCCCGGCCTGGACGACAAGGCGTTGGTGAGCTGGAACGCGCTCACCGTGCAGGCCTACGCGGATGCGTACGAAGCCCTGGGGACACCGGCCTACCTGGAACAGGCGAAGCGCACCATGGCCCTGCTGCTCGGCCTATGCCGGAGGCCCGACGGCGGCCTGTGGCACAGCTACAAGAACGGCAAGGCCACCATCAACGGCTACCTGGAGGACTACTGCTTCACCATCGAGGCCCTGCTGGCGCTGTACGGCGTCACCTTCGACGAGGCGCACGTGCGCGAAGCGGAGAAGCTCGCTGAATACGCGATCGCCCACTTCCACGACAGCACCAGCGCCATGTTCCACTTCACCAGCGACCTCGACCCGCCGTTGGTGGCCCGCCGCAAGGAGGTGAACGACAACGTGATCCCCGCCTCCAACAGCAGCATGGCCCGGGGGCTCTTCCTGCTGGGCCACCTGCTGGACCGACCGCGCTATCTGGCCCTCAGCGAGCAGATGCTGCAGAACGTGAAGGGGCAGATGGACAGCTATCCCGGGGGCTACAGCAACTGGGCGCTGCTGATGCAGGCGCACGTGTTCCCCTTCCACGAGATCGCCATAACGGGTCCTGATGCACAGGCACTGCGGCTCGGTTTCGGACGGCACTACGTGCCCAACGCGGTGTTCCTCGGCGGCTCGGCCGCATCAACGCTTCCGCTGCTGGAGGGCAAGCTGCTGCCGGGCGCCTCCACCATCTACGTGTGCGAGAACAAGACCTGCCGGATGCCGGTGGGCACCGTGGACGAGGCCCTTCGACAACTGCGATGAGGCTGGTCCTGCTCTCCCTGCTCCTGCTGCCCGAAACAGCGGCGGCACAGATGCTCCGCGTGGTCCCCAGCGACCGCGAGACCGAACACCCACCCTGGGATGCGGCCTTCATGCAACGCAACCGCGTGTCCGCCATCACCGGCGTTCCCTCGGTGAAACCGGAGGGCCAGCCCATGCGCGAGCTGCCCGAACGGCTGCTCCACCGCTTTGATGCGGAGGGTCGCCTGGTATACAGCAACAGCACCCACGGCCGTCCGGGCAGCGGGCTGGACACCACCTCGGTGGCCTGGACGTACGATGCCGTCGGACGATCGGTGGCCCAACTGCGCACGGACCTGGCCGGGCACTACCTGTTGGAGACCGCCCTGGACAGCCTAGGACGGCCGGTAAGCGAGACCTATGTGCGCGTGGCCAACACGGGGCCCGATCGCTACCGGTTCCAACCGGGCGAGCGCACCGTGATCAGCGATGAGCGGTACACCTACCGCACCGAGAGCGACACCGCCTGGGTGCGGGAGTACCGCAACAACCTGGGCCTGCCCTACCGCGAGCAACGCCACGCCTACGATCAATGGGGCTACCTGCGCAGCATCGAGGACCGCTACCCGGTGAGCGGACGGCGCTCGCGCGTGAGCTTCCGCTACGACGAGAAGGGCCGGCTGGCGGAACGCATCGTGCAGCCCGATCTTCGGGAGGCCCGCAGCACCATGGCGACCTACCGGTATGACCCCGCCGGGAACCTCACCACGCGGGAGGTGTACCACGATGACCGCCATGTGCGCCATGAGGAGTACCTGTACGAGGAGCACACGATGTTCCTGAAGGCGCGGCTCACCAAGGACATGACCACCGGCCAGATCCATGTGGTCCGCTATCATACCGAACGACGATGACACGGCACACCGCTTCCCTCCTGTTGGCGCTCCTGTTGATGTCCGGTGCGGGCAGCGTTCGTGCGCAGCAGGCGCTTGTGCGCTGGGCCTACGGCCCCCTGGCCCGTCCGGGTGATGCGGCCTTCGTGGTCGAGGGCGGCGCCATCCACACGGCGAGCGGTCCCTTCGGAACCCGCGGTCCTTGCGTCTACCTCATCGAGGGCGATCGGGTGTTCCGCAGTGCCGACGGCAACTGGTCGCGCGGCGATTGCGCCTACCTGCTGGACGGGAACGGGCTCGTGCATGCTTCGGGGCCGTTGTGCGCGCGGGGCACCTGTGCCCTGGTGGCCGATGGGCCCGCCGTGTTCCGCAGCGATGGCGCCTTCTGCAGCAAGGCGGAGGCGGCCTTCCTCATCGAGGGCAACGCGGTGTTCCTGGCGGACGGGGCCTTCGCGCGCAAGGGCGACGCCGTCCTGGTGATCGAAGGGGAGCTGAGCCCCGCAGCGCTGCTGGTGATCCTGGCCGCCTTGTGACCCGCTCAGGTGCGCGGCTTCGTCACACCCGCCTCCTTGCCGTACAGGGGCACCAGATAGGCCAGGTCGTCCACCGCACCCGTGCGCAACCGCTCCTCCGCAACGCCGAGCAAGGCCCGCGCCCAGGGACGGATCCCCGGCACGTGCACCACGCCCTCCGTGTCGTTCCAAAGCGCTGCCGCCTTGTCGGCACCATCGCCGAAGACCACCGCTGCACCAAGCCCCTGAGCCCATTCCGGATCGAGCACACGGGGCTCCGGTGCGGTCATGGGCCGGCCATCCGCCGTGAAGGCCGCCGTGAACACCTCCATCCTCCGTGCATCGATCATGGGGTGCCGCACGACACCGGGCGCAGGGTCGCTGCCGGTGGCCTGCAGGGCGGCGGTCAGCACCTCCAGCGTGCCCACACCGATGAGCGGACGGCCGAGGGCATGCGCATAGCCCTTGGCGGCACTGAGCCCGATGCGCAGGCCGGTGTAGCTGCCCGGGCCGATGCCCACGGCCACGGCATCCAACGCCGGGAACCCGAAGCCCGCTTCACGCATCACCTCCTCCACCAGCACATGCAGCCGCTCGGCATGGATGAAGCCCTCCCCCTCCTCGTTGCGCTCGGCCAGCACAGCGCCATCGCGCCCCACCGCCACCGAACACAGATGCGTGGAGGTCTCAATGGCGAGCACCAGGCCCATGGCTCAGAGCGTGAGAGGCAGTCCCTGCAGGATGTCGAGCAGCTTCACCGCGAGCACGTAGGTGTACTTGGCCGTGATGCGGTCGGCGGTGACGCGCTGCAGATCGTTGCGGGCGGTGTTCAGTTCCAGGGCATTGGCGGCTCCCTGTTCGAAGCGGGCCTCGGCGAAGCGCAAGTTCTCCTCCGCCGCCTCCACGCTTCGTTGCGCGGCCTGGTACTGCTGGTAGGCGGCGCGTTGGGCCAGGATGGCATCCTGCACATCGCGCCGGCGGCGGTCGCGCACGCTCACGACCTCCAGTTCGGCCCGTTCCTGTTGGATCCGGGCCTGGCTGACGGCCAGTTCGGTACGGCGGTTGTTGAAGATGGGAAGCGAAAGGGTGAGCCCGAGGGATTCGTTGAGGTTGTCGTCCAATTGCTTGCCGAAGGGCCGCACCTGGGTCTCATAGTCCACGTTGGGCACGAAGACGGCCTCATTGCTCTCGGTGAAGCCGATCTGCTCGGGCGGGCCGATGATGGGATCGCCGATGGCCTCGAAGTTCCGACCGGAGTATCCGGTGCCGGCCGAGGCGTTGAACGAGAGCACCGGGTAGCTGCCGGCCCGTGCGATGGCCACGCCGCGCTCGGCGCTCGAGGCGCGCAGCTCGGCCTGGCGGTACAAGGGGTCCTGCGCGAGCACGGCCGCGAGCACGGTCTCCACGTCGGCGGTCGGCTCGGCCACGTTCATGGCGGAGAGCGCGGGACCGGACACGGTGAAGCCGCGCAGCTCCTCGGACGAGAGCTGAAGGGTCTGGGCCAGCTGCAGGAGCGCCTGCTCCCGTCGGTTGCGCAGGTCCACCAGGGTGAATTCCTGCTGGGCCTGCTGGGAGCGGAGGTTGATCAGCTCGGACCGGGCGTTCCGTCCGGCGTCCACCAGCGCCTGCATGCGCTCGGTCTGCTGCGTGGTGCTGGCCAGCTGGGCCTCGGCCGCACGGATGCGCTCCTCGGCGCTGAGCACCTCGATGAACTGGCGGGCCACGGTGGTGCGCACATCGTTCCGCACCGCATCACCAGCCTCCTGGGCGGCCTGCAGGTCAAGCCCTGCGCGGCGACGTTCGTTGTGCAGCCGGAGCCCGTTGAACACGGTGAGGTCGCTGCTCAGGAAGAAGTTGTTGGTGCGCACCCGGTCGGTGGCGAAGGTGTTGGTGAAGCGATCGATCACCCGGCCGTAGTTGTAGCCGTGGGTGGCCCCGCCGTTCAGGTCGGGGAAGAAGCTCCAGAACGACTGTTCCCGTGTGCGGTCGGCGAGCTCGGTATCGAGCAGGGCGCCGCGCAGGGTGAGGTTCCGCTCCTCGGCGCGCGCGACGCATTGCTCAAGGGTCCAGGCGGATTGGGCGTGCGCCATGTGCACGACCAGCAGAAGCAACGGGGCGATGGATCGCATGTCCCCCACCCGGCTGCATCGGAACAGCGGGCGGTACGGACAAAAATACCCGGGTGGGCCGGGCGGGTCGGGACGAACGGATGAACGGTGATGGACCGGGGCGAGCGGTGGGGCTCAGTTGCTCACCACCTTCACCTCCACGCGGCGGTTGGCCTCGCTCTCCTCCTTGGTCTTCGGCTCGGGGAAGAGCATGCGCGAGTTGCCCAGGCCGACATAGGTCACCCGCTCGGGTTCCACATCGTTCACCATCAGGAAGTCGTAGACGGCACGGGCGCGCGCGGCGCTCAGATCGATGAACTCCTTCTTGTTCTTGAAGGTGGGTCCGTTCACGTGGCCCTCCACCTCGATCCGGAGCCGCGGGTTCTCCTGCAGGAAACGCAGCAGCAGCAGCAGGGAGGCCTCCGAGGAGCGGAGCACCTTGTCCTCGTTGCCCACGAAGCGGATGTCCTCCAGCACCACATGCTCGCCCGGAGCGATCGGCGTGAGCTTCAGGTCCACTGTGACGGTGGGCTCCATGCTGCCCTTCACCTTCATCGTGGTGAACATGTAGCCTTCGCGCACGCAGCCGATCTTCAGGTTGCGGTACATGTCCATGTCGAACGTGTACGTGCTCCTGCCCTTGGCCTCCACCACCTTGTCGAACACCATGCCGTCGATGGTGAGGCTCGCGTCCACGGGCCTGCCGCTCTTGGCATCGGTGATGTTGATGACGAGCTGCTGTTTCTGCGTCGTCGTTTCCTCCACCACCGGCTTCGGCGGCGGGTCGTAGTGGAAGTGGATCGTGTAGCCGGCCAGCGGACGGTCCTGATAGTCGACGACCAGATAGAACAGGTCGCCCTCCTTCACCTCGATGGCTCGGCTGTAGCTCGCACCCACACCGGAGCGCACGAAGTCCTCGGTCGCGTCCTTGCTGAGGCCGCAGCGGCTGCCGAGCGCGGGGTCGTTGCGGCTGATGTTCGAGCGCACCGGTTGCACCAGGCGGCTCGGGATCTTGTCGCAGATGCCCGGGATGGCTCCCTCGAAGAGCAGGAAGTCGATGTCGTCCTCGGGGTTGTCCGGGATGATGTCGAAGGTGAGCGTGGTGGTCACCGGGCTCCTGAACTTGTACCAGGTGCTGTGGTGCTCGCGCTCAAGCCACTGCAGGTGGTCCACCGGGTTCTCCCTGATCTCCAGCTTGTTGCCGAAACCGCGCACGGCGTCGGCCTGGTGGAAGATGGAGTCGGCGATGGGGATGGCCCCGGTGCAGTCCCCGTTCTCCTGCGTGAGCCGCGGGTTCTGCTGCGCCTGGACCGCGGTCGCGGCCAGGCTCAAGCCCAGGAGGTACAGGATGCGGATGGTTCGCACGGGACCTGCATACGCAGGGACCCCGACCAAGGTTCAGTAGGCCAGGTTGCTGCCGAGCCACTTCTCCATCCACTCCGTGGGCTGGCCCTTGCGCCGCGCCAGATCCTCCACCTGGTCCCTGGCCACGCGCCCCACGCCGAAGTACTTGGCCTTGGGGTGCGCGAAGTACCAGCCGCTCACCGCGGCCGCAGGGCTCATGGCCAGGCTCTCGGTGAGGGTGATGCCCGTGTGCTTGGTGGCATCGAGCAGGCGGAAGAGCTCAGGCTTCTCGGTGTGGTCCGGGCAGGCAGGGTAGCCCGGCGCCGGGCGGATGCCCTGGTACTCCTCCTTGATCAGCTGCTCGTTGGTGAGGCGGCTGGACTCGTAGCCCCAGAGCTCCTCGCGCACCACCTCGTGCAGCTTCTCGGCGAAGGCCTCGGCGAGGCGGTCGGCCAGGGCCTTCAGCAGGATCGCGCTGTAGTCGTCGTGCGCGGCCTCGAAGCGCTTCACGCGTTCGTCCACGCCGTGGCCCGCGCTTACGGCGAAACCGCCGAGGAAGTCGGGCGTGCCTTGCGGTGCGATGAAGTCCGCGAGGGCGATGTAGGGCACGCCGGGTGCCTTCTTGCTCTGCTGGCGGAGGGTGTGGAAGCGGCCGATGACCTTGGTGCGGGCAGGGTCGCCGTAGATCTCGATGTCCTCATGCGCAACGGTGTTCGCAGGCAGGATGCCTGCGATACCGTGCGCCTGGATCCACTGCTCCTTCACGATGCGTTCCAGCATCTTCTGGGCATCGGCATAGAGCTGCGTGGCCTGCTTGCCCACCACCTCGTCCTCCAGGATGCGCGGGAACTTGCCGGCCAGCTCCCAAGCCATGAAGAAGGGCGTCCAGTCAATGTAGGGCACCAGCTCGGCCAGCGGGTAGTTGCGGTAGGTGAAGATGCCCGTGCTCTTCGGTGCCACGGGGGGCTCGGCCGCAAAGTCGATGGCGAACTTCTTGGCGCGGGCCTCTTCCAGCGGCACATACTCCTTCTCGCGCTGACTGCCTTCGTACTGCGTGCGCACCTTGGCGTACTCCTCCAGCACCTCCGCGGCGAAGCGGTCGCGCTCGTTGTCGCTGAGCAGGTTGCTCACCACGGGCACGCTGCGGCTGGCATCGATCACGTGCACCACGGGCTTGCTATAGTGCGGCGCGATCTTCACGGCGGTATGCACGCGGCTGGTGGTGGCGCCGCCGATCAGCAGCGGGGTGTCGAAGCCCTCGCGCTCCATCTCCTTGGCCACGTGCACCATCTCGTCGAGCGAGGGCGTGATCAGGCCGCTGAGGCCGATGATGTCCACCTTCATCTCGCGGGCGGTCTTGAGGATGGTGGCGCTCTGCACCATCACGCCCAGGTCGATCACCTGCCAGCCGTTGCACGCGAGGATCACGCCCACGATGTTCTTGCCGATGTCGTGCACGTCGCCCTTCACGGTGGCAAGCAGCACCTTCTTCGCATCCGACTTCATGGACCCCATCACCAAGCCCGCCTTCTTCTCCTGCAGGAAGGGCTCGAGGTAGGCCACGGCGCGCTTCATCACCCGGGCGCTCTTCACCACCTGGGGCAGGAACATCTTGCCGCTGCCGAAGAGGTCGCCCACCACGTTCATGCCGGCCATCAGCGGACCTTCGATCACCAGCACGGGGTCCACGTACTGCACGCGGGCCTCCTCCACATCGGTGTCGATGAACTCGGTGACGCCATGCACTAACGCATGCTTTAAGCGTTCCTCCACGCTGCCTTCGCGCCAGGCGGCTTGTGCGGCCACCACCTCGGCTGAAGGCGCGCCCTTGAACTGCTCCGCAAAGGCCACCATGCGTTCGGTGGCATCGGGGCGGCGCGCGAGCAGCACGTCCTCCACGTGCTCCAGCAGGTCCTTGGGGATGTCGTCGTACACACCGATCTGCCCGGCGTTGACGATGCCCATGTCGAGGCCAGCTTTGATCGCGTGGTAGAGGAAGGCCGTGTGGATGGCCTCGCGCACGGGCTCGTTGCCGCGGAAGCTGAAGCTGACGTTGCTGACGCCGCCGCTGGTGAGCGCCCCCGGCAGGTGCTGCTTGATCCACCGCACGGCCTCGATGAAGTCGATGGCGTAGCGGTCGTGCTCGGCCATGCCGGTGGCCACGGTGAGGATGTTGGCGTCGATGATGATGTCGTGCGGCGCGAAGCCGGCCTTCTGCGTGAGCAGGTCGTAGCTGCGCTGCGCGATGGCGATGCGGCGCTCGTAATTGTCGGCCTGGCCCTGCTCGTCGAAGCACATCACCACGGTGGCGGCGCCGAGGCGGTGGATGATCTTCGCCTGCCGCAGGAACTCGGCCTCCCCTTCCTTCAGGCTGATGCTGTTGGCGATGCCCTTGCCCTGCAGGCACTTCAGGCCCGCCTCGATCACGCTGAACTTCGAGGAATCCACCATCACCGGCACACGGGCGATGTCGGGCTCGGCGGCGATGAGGTTGATGAACTTGCGCATGGCTTCCACGCCATCGATCATGCCCTCATCCATGTTCACGTCGATCACCTGCGCGCCGTTCTCCACCTGCTGGCGGGCCACGCTCACGGCCTCATCGTAGTTGCCGTTCTTGATCAGCTTGCGGAAGGCCGCGCTGCCCGTGACGTTGGTGCGCTCGCCGATGTTGACGAAGTTGGAACCCGGGAAGATGCGGAGCGGCTCGAGGCCGGAGTAGGTGGGGATGGACATGTCACCCAGCTGAATAAACCAACTTGCCATTATCCTTAGCCCACGCTTCCGTGAAGCCAACGTGCGAAATGGCATTGGTGCTTCGATCGAGCTTGGCTTCGGTCTCCTTGCAAACGATTTCTGGGGCCAGTTCATATATGACCTTCACTTCCAAAGGCCTCTTCTTGAAGAAGACGGCTAGGTAGATCTTGCGATTGCGTCGTATCCTCTCTAATGATGCCTGCCTCTTGTCCTCCGGCTTATTGAACACCCGGTCCAACTGTCCGGATCCGCCTTCGAGACATGATAGATACTCGTACAGCAAGTCCTTGTCCTTGCGATCACGCGCGTCAGAGTCGTGCTTGGTCACGATTACCTCATGGCCTAGTATCTCGGCGATGATTATCTCCTTCACAAGCCCCGGCTGCAGGACGTTGAGGATGCCTATGCTGGTGGCCAATTCTTGCGCCTGCCTGACCAAAGCCACAATGCTCTTCAGTACCGTCGGACTCATACGAACAATGTGTATTCAGCCTCTTTTGAAATAGAGGCCACCCTCTCATTCGCTATGCGCACATAGTCGCTGTTTTGCTCGAATCCGATGAAGCTCCGCTTCAACCGCTGACAAACAGCCCATGTAGTACCGACACCGCTGAAAGGGTCCAACACTAGATCGCCCTCGTTCGAGCTGGCACGTACCAGTCGGTCGATCAACTTCTCCGGCTTCTGAATCGTATTCAATAGGTCACGGCTAATGAGCTCTTTGCTCTTGTAGGTAAGCTGTTTGATATCCCCCCAGACATCGCCAGGGTTCTTTCCTGCTTCATTAAAGCGTGTCTTTCCATACGTGCCGTTCTGAACACTTGGCACACGTTCACATCGAAGTCGATGCTCAAGCTCCACCAACTGAGGGACCCGGATATCATCAAGGTTGAAGGTCTTCGCCTTGCCTTTACTGAAGTAGCAGATGAGATCGTAGTTGTTGGTGTAATTGGTTCGACCCTGCGCCAAGCGACTAGGTTGATACCAAACGATGCGCGCGTTCAACTTCAAGTAAGGCCTATAGTCGATGAAGTCGATGCAATCCTCCTTGCCGAAGAGGTACATGGCACCACCAGGCTTGAGCACTCGACTGAACAAACGCAACAGGTTAAAATTATACCCTTGGATATCGCCGATCCGATCCCAGTCCTGATCGGTCACACCGTATGGCCCATCGCAAATGATGAGATCGACGCTTTCGTCCGGCACATGTGCAATGAGCTTCAATGCATCTCCTTGGTGAATGGTCTCGTGTTCCATGATGTTGAAGTTCGGGATGGTCCTTAATCTAACTCAGTACGGCGATCATCATTTATCCACAGCGGATCTCCTTACTGCCAACCCAACTATCGTCGCGTCAATCATGCCATTACCGGTGTTGCGCGTGGTGCGTGCCGCTTGGCTTCTGCCGCCAGCGCCGCGATATGCTCCGGCGTCGTTCCGCAACATCCCCCCACCACGTTCACCCAGCCGTTGGCCATGAATTCGCTCACGAGGCGTGCGGTGACGTCGGGGGTTTCGCGGTACTCGCCCATCTGGTCGGGCAGGCCGGCGTTGGGGTAGATGCTCACGCGGCATGGGCTCTGCTCGGCGATCACCTCCAGGTAGGGCCGCATCTGGGCCGCGCCCAGCGCGCAGTTGAGGCCCATGCTGAAGAGCGGCACATGCTGCATGCTGATGAGGAAGGCCTCGATGGTCTGGCCGCTGAGGGTGCGCCCGCTGGCATCGGTGATGGTGACGCTGCACATGAGCGGGACACGTGTGTTGCGTGCTTCAAAGACCTCCTCGATGGCAAAGAAGGCGGCCTTGGCGTTGAGCGTGTCGAAGATGGTCTCCACCAGCAGCAGGTCCACGCCGCCGTCGAGCAGGGCTTCCACCTGTTCCTTGTAGGCCGCCACGAGCTGGTCGAAGGTGACGGCGCGGTAGCCGGGGTCGTTCACATCGGGGCTGAGCGAGGCGGTCTTGTTCATGGGACCGATGGCACCGGCCACGAAGCGCGGCTTGCTCGGGTCCTTCTTGGTGAACGCATCACAGGCCTCCCGGGCCAGGCGCGCGGAGGCGAGGTTAAGCTCGCGCACCAGGTGACCGCATTCGTGCTCGGCCTGCGCGATGCGGGTGGCGCTGAAGGTGTTCGTCTCCACGATGTCGGCACCGGCCTCGAGGTATTGCTCATGGATCTTCTTGATCGCTTCGGGGCGCGAGAGCGAGAGCAGTTCGTTATTGCCTTTCAGCAGGATGGTGTGGTCCTCCATACCGGGCGGATGGAAGTCCTCCTCGGTGAGGCCGAGGCGCTGGATCATGGTGCCCATGGCGCCGTCGAGGACGAGGATGCGTTGTTGGGCGATGCGTTCGAGGTCTGTCATCGGTTCACAAGTGTGCGTGCTTTCCGGTCGCTCCTTCCAAATGCAGGTGAATGGGAGTTGGTGAATGGTGAATGAGACTGAGCGGTTCGGCGATGGGGTCTCCCATTCACCATCGACCATTCGCCATTCACCGCACCCAGAAACCCGCCGTCGTCCTCGTTCTTCGGACTATGGCGGGCAAAGAAAAAAGCCCCACCCGATGGACCGGATGAGGCTGCATGCTCCCGAAGGAGGATCGCTACCTGATCACGGCTCATCTCTCCCACCATGATGGCGGGCTGGATTTAGCACCGATCGTCGGACGTCCGCCTTCGTCCGCTTTCACGGACTTCGGCGGGACGATGGTTGCCAAGGCTTCACAGGGCCAGTCCCTCTGCCTTTCTGGATAAGCGATGGAAAGAACGCGGGGCGAAGATAGGTGGTGGACGGACTCCGGCAGGGTCAAAGGCAATGGACCACGCGCAGGGCTCGCGCTCCTCGAGGGCCTTGAGCAAGGACGAGGTACACCCCGGCCGGTTGGGCGGCCATGGAGAACTCCGTGCGCTCGCGCGCGTGGGTGGTCCGCTCCAGAATGCGGCCGAGACCGTCGAGGAGCAGCAGCTCATCTCCGCGCTCGGTCCCCTCGACGATCAGCACATCCCCCCTGATGATCGCATGCACAGGCAGCGAGGCGTGCTCCGGTAGGGATACGCCCCCCCCGTCGCACGAGGAGTTCACCGATCTGTACCGCGCCACGATCGCCGAACTGCTCGCGCTCGTGCTGATCAGTGCTGGAGAACCAGCCAGACCGACATTGGCGGAATCCGAGCACTGCCCACCGATCACCAAGGCATCTGCAGCGGACCAGGCCATGTCCATGAACCAGTCCTTGCCCGTTCCCTGCACCACGGTGCTCCAAATGTGGGAGCCGTCATCCAGGCAATAGGAACCGATCCATGCTGTACTGGGAGGCCCTTGGGTCTGGTAGAGGATGGACCCGCTGCCCGGATCCGCATCCAAGGAGTGGGTGAAGGTGCCTGAAACCACCACGGCGCCATCCTTGAAGGGGGTCATGCAACTGATCAGTTCATTTCCGTATTCCGAGAACAGGTCGCTCCATCCCGGCTGCCAAATGGTCCCCTCCAAGGTGTGGATGAACGCATCATTCCCCGAAGAGGTCAGTTGCTCCACCGTATCCGCGTTCGTGAACGTGGCCTGGCCGGAAAACGCGCCGCCGAGCACGATACCGCGATCAGGGAGCGGACGGACCAAGGGGGACTGCCACCAGACCGGCCAGTCGAAGCTCTCATGCCGCACATACCCTCCACCGGGGTCCAGCTTGATGGCGACGGCTCCCTGATTCTGGCCGAAGTTGGTCCATGCCGTGTCCGGACCAGGGTCCACATCGAATTGTTGCATCGGGACCGGGCCGACCGTACGTAGGGAAAGGAGCAGGTCGCCTTCGGAGAACGCGAGGTCACAGGCGTACTCCATTCCAACACCACCCATCACGCCCGACCATTCGAGCTGGTCCATGGCATTGAGCTTGGCCACCCATACGTCGGAATACCCGCTGGAGCTCAATATGGCCACGTTCGGACCAGGATCGACATCAATGCTATCGGTGAACTGGCCGAGGAGGAAGACATCGCCCTGGTCGTTCGTGAGCAGGTGCATCGCGATGGAACCCTCGATCACCGAAGCGGCAACGAAGGTGCCATTGGTGGACCATCGGACGAGGGCCATCCCGTTCCCACTGACCATGAAAGTCCCGGGCCCGGGATCCGCATCCCAGCTTCCGTCCAGAAGCACGGACAGCACCACGTCACCTGCTGGTGAGACCGCGATCGCGCGCAGGGCGTCCGCTTTAAGGCCCCATTGGTACGTGCCTGAGCTGTCGTACTTGGCCAGGAAGCAGCCTGACCCCGGTAAACCACCGAAATTCCAGGAAAGGGTGGCCGAACCTGGCCCGGGATCAAGGTCGACGGACCCCGTGTTCGCCATCCGACCGAACACGTAGATGTTGTCCTGCGCATCCGTTCGCACCTCTTGGATCATCGACTCCCCGGATACGCCAAGCAGGTTGGCCCAGTGCAGGACCTGGCCGGCCGACAACAAGGGCAGCTCCATGAGCAGGAGGATCGGGATGATCGCCTTGTGGCGCATCCTGTGAAGGTAGGTCACGCGGTACAACGCGCCGGTGCTTGTTGAATTGCGCCTACCCCCTGACACGCGTCATTCGACAATGCCCGTAGTGAGTTGGATGGACCCGAAGCCCCGGTCCGCTCGACAAAAAGGAAAGGCGATGGGGAAGAACGTTGTGCCCGGAAAGGTTCGCGATCAGAAGCCGTGTTGCTCACCCCGTTCGATGACCTCTTGAAGCAACCGCAGATCCTTCCTCGCCACCCCATTGGGAGCCGTGGCCAACGCCTTCCGTGCCAACTCCGCGAATCCCGGCAGATGGGGATTGCCTGCGCTCCAATACCCTGCGGGGTGGTTGATCCGTAGCAGTGCGTTCAACAGGTCGCCCGGATAGAATTCGGTCTCCATCCAGGGGTCGCTCGCCAATAGCGCCAGGGCTTTCGGCACGAGGTGGCGCAGGCATTCGTTCTGGCCGATCAGGAAGCGCAGGTCGGCAGCCGACAGTTGACCGATAGGGATGCGGTGCAGGGCAAAGTAGCGGCGCACGACCTCACTGTCGTCAGCATCAGGCACAGGCTGCGTCCAGGTCCACCCGCCCAAGGCACTGATGCTATGCCGGTCGGGCTCCTTCTCCTTGTGCATGGAGGTCGTTGCCGCTCAGCTACACTTCGTACATCAACACCGCCACCTCGTCCTTGATCCGCTCGAAGTCGCCATCGGCGGTGAGCAGGGGGATCTGTTGGGTCAGGGCCGTGGCGGCCACGATGGCATCCGGGATCTTCAGGCGGTAGGTCTTCCGTATGCGGATGGCCTCTTCCATGATCCGGGCATCCAGCTCGATCATCGGCCACTCGTTCACGAACGCGGTCACGGCCTTGGCCTCTGCTCGGCTCATGCCCGGCTTGCTGAGCAACTCCATGTAGGTAATGAACGAAATGACCACCCGTTGACCTGAAATGGCATCGGCGGCGGACCTGTCCCCGCGAAGCAGAAAGAGGGCCACATTGGTGTCCAACACCAGGCTCTCACCACTCATCCCGCCACTTGCGCTGGAGTGCAACAGGGTCTTCGTCGAGCTTGAGAACACCCACGTACTTGTAAACGTCCACCGGCTTACACGCCTTGGCACGCTGGGTGCGGAGCTTCCGCAGCTGCATCTGGATGCGCTGCTTGGACATGCCCCGTTTGATGACCACCACCATACCACGAAGATACAGCGGTCGCGGATGGACGTGCGCTACTTCAAGTGCTTCTCCAACCACCCGAACACCTCCGCATGCCATTGCATGGAGTTCTGCGGCTTCAGCACCCAGTGGTTCTCGTCGGGGAAGCGGAGGTACTTGCTCTCGATGCCCTTGGCCTGGCAGGCGGTGAAGCTGCCGATGCCCTGCATGAGCGGCACGCGGAAGTCCTTGTCGCCGTGCACCACGAGCATGGGCACGCGCCATTGGTCGGCATGCAGCAGCGGGTTGAAGGTCTCGTAGTTCGCGGGCTTCGTGAAGACGCTGCCGCCGTTCTCCCAGTCGGTGAACCAGAGCTCCTCGGTGCTGTAGCCCATGGCGCGTGTGTCGAAGATGCCGCAGTGCGACACCAGCGCCTTGAAGGGCTCGTTCCACACGCCGGCGATCCAGTTGATCATGTAGCCGCCGTAGCTCGCGCCCAGCGCCGCCACGTTGCCGTCATCGAGGAAGGGGTATTTGCCCAGCGCGAAGGCCAGGCCCTTCTGCAGGTCCTCCAGCGGGCGGTCGCCCCAGTGCTCGTTGATGGCGTCGGTGAAGGCCTGCCCGTAGCCGGTGCTGCCGTGGAAGTCGATCATCACCACGGCGAAGCCCTGACCTGCGTAGGTCTGCGGGTTCCAGCGGTAGCTCCAACTGTCGCCGAAGCTGCCCTGCGGACCGCCGTGGATGAGGAAGGCCACGGGGTACTTCCTGCCTTCGGTGTAGTTCGAGGGCTTCAGCACGTAACCGTACACGGTCTCGTTGTTCCAGCCGGGGAAGCTGAACTGCTCATAGGCGCCGAAGACCTTGTCCTTCAGCGAAGCGTTCACCTGCGTGAGCACCGTGGCGCCCTGGTCGATGAGCTTAGCCTTGGGCGCGCTGGCGTACAGCTGTGCCGGACCGCTAAGCCCGCTCTTCTGGTACACGAAGCCCTTGGGCGTTTCCACGAAGGCATCCAGGTGCCCGTCCGTGCTCAAGGGCGTGACGGTGTTGGTCTTGAGGTCGATCCGGAAGAGGCGGTGCTTGCCGAGGTCGTCGGCGGTGACGAGCAGGTTCTTGCCATCGCGGCCCCAGGCCAGGCTGGCGACGCTCCGGTCCCAGGTGGCGGCCACGTCGGTCACCGTGCCGGTGGTCAGGTCCATCACCTTCAGTTGGAAGCGGTCGGCCTCGTAGCCCGGGCGCTTCATGGCCTTGTAGGCCAGCCTGGTGCCGTCGGGTGAGATCACAGGCGATGCGTCCCACGCGGGGTTGCTCGCGGTGAGGTTCGTCGGGGTGCCGCCGGTCACCGGCACACTGTAGAGGTCGAAGTTGGTGCTCCACGGCTCCTTCTTCCCCGCGATCCGCGCGCTGAAGTACACGGTGCGGCCATCCTTGCCGATCACGAAGTCCTCGTTGCCGCCGAACGGCTTGGACGGCACATCCCCATCGAAGCCGGTCATCAGCGGCACGGGCTGGGCATTCGGATCCTTCAGCGAGAGGTAGTAGAGGTGGTTTCGGGTGCCGTCCTTCCAGGTGTCCCAATGGCGCATGAACACACGGTCGTACACCTGACCGGTGCTCTTCCCACCTTCTTGCGCGCTCATGCGTTCCAAGGTGCAGGCGATGGCGTCATCGCATTCCGGGAACACGGCCAGGGCCACCACCAGGCCGGAGCCATCCGGTGCCACGCGATAGGCCTGCACATCCAGCGGCAGGAAGGTGATCGGCTCGGCCGCCTTGCCAAGGGCGTCGGCCTTCCACACCTGCGTGAGGCCTCCATCCCCGCGGGCGCTCAGGAAGTAGAAACCCGACCGGTCACCCGACCACTGGATGTCACCGGCGCCCCCTTCACCGGCAGGCACCTTCACCTCGGGCTTCTTCAGGTCCGCGAGGTCCTTCATCCACAGCGTGCTCACCCCCCGGTTCGCCTCCATATCGGTGGCGCGCACATTGAACACCGCGGTGGTGCCCGCGGGATCCACGGCCAGGCCGCCGATGCGGTCGAGCATCAGCATGTCGGGATACGTGAAGGGGGCCTTCTGCTGGGCGGTGGTCGTGAGCGCCAACAGCAGACCTGTGGCGATGGTAAGGGTTCGACGGTGCATCATGGTTTCGACCGGGATGGGACGCAATGAACGAAGATCGGCGCTTCAGGCCATGGCTGAGTCCTAGGATCTTGATCCCTTGAGCCTTGATACTTGAAGCTTGAAGCTTGAAGCTTGCCTCGTCCGCCAAAGCCTTGGCGGAGGCGGGTTCAGCCTTGCGCCCCCGAGAACTCCTTGAAGAAGCCCACGATCCGCTTGCGGAAGAGCAGGAACAGCAACAGGTAGGGGACCGCCATCAGGTAGAGGATGCCCAGGTTGAGGCCACGGCCCACGTTCTGCTCGCCACCGAACGGTTGCTGCTGCCCCTCCACGGTGGCCTTGCACATGGCGCAGCCCTGGGCCAGCCCATCAGCCGGCAGGACCAGCAGCAGGGGTAACAGGAGCAGCAAAGGCCAGGCGCGGCGGAGCACGGGGCAAAGGTAGGCTGACACGCCCTGTCTCAGTAATACGGGCTGATCATCAGGTACACCACCACGCCGGTGACGCTCACATAGAACCACACGGGCCACACCCGTTTGGCCAGGCGGCGGTGCTCCGGGTACTGCGCCGACAGCGCGCGGTAGGCCGTGAACAGGATGAAGGGCAGGCTGAGACCGGCCAGCACGATGTGGCTGAAGAGGATCACGTAGTACACCAGCTTCACCGCGCCGGTGCCGCCAAAGGCCGTGTCGCCGGCGAAGAGGTGGTGGACGATGTAGCTCACCAGGAAGAGCACGCTGAGCGCCATCGCCGCCATCATGGCCGCGCGGTGGGCGGTCCAGCGGCCGGCCCTGGCGGTGAAGAGGCCCGCGAGCAGCAGCACGCTCACCAGGCTGTTGAGCACCGCGTTGATGCGGGCGAAGACGTGCACGTCCAACCCCTCAGGCGCCGGCACCTGCACCCGGTTGAGCACCACCACCGCGGTGAAGACGATGGCCGAGAAGGTCCAGATGAGGCGTTTGGCGGGACGCTCCTCCAGGCGGAGGCTGCGGGGCGGATGGGCTTCGCGGGGGGGCATGCGGGGTGAACGCTCGGCGGGCGGCGGGGTTCACGAGCTGCGCTCGGCGGCTTCGCGCCGGCGCACCTTCTCCTCCTTCAGCAGCATCTTGATGTCGCCCGCCAGGCGGCCCACCTCGGCCGTGCTGGTGCCATCGTAGTAGCCGCGGATGTGGCGGTCCTTGTCCACCAGCACGAACATCTCCGAGTGCAGGAAGCCGTCCGGGGCCATCACGTCCTCGCGGGCGGCCAGGAAGTAGCCTTCGCTGCCCAGCAGGTAGAGGTCGGCCTTGGGGCCGGTGAGGAACTTCCAGCGGGCGGTGTCGGCCTGGTGGCGGCGGGCGTAGGCGTTGAGCACCTCGGCCGTGTCGTTCTCCGGGTCCACGGTGTGGCTCAGGAACACCACGTCATCGAAGGCCTCGTCGTCGAGCTTGAGCTGCAGCTGCTGCATCTGGCGCGTCATGCGCGGGCAGATGGTGGTGCAGCGGGTGAAGAAGAAGTCGACCACCAGGATGCGGCCCTCCACATCGCGGTCGCTGAAGGGGCGGCCGAACTGGTCGGTGAAGGCGAAGGGCGGCACGGTGAAGTAGGTGGTGTCGCCGGGGGCGTTCACCTCCTTGGGGCCGTAGTAGGGCAGAAAGGCGTAGCGGTGCTTCGCCAGCCCCAGGGCCGGTGCGAAGAACAGGAACAGGAGCAGGATGAAGAGCGGGATGCCGCCCAGGATGGCGAGCTTCTTCCAGCGTGGCGCGGGGCGCATCCCTCGGCTCAGAGGAACTGCGTCCACAGGCTGTGGACATAGTTCGACTCCCAGATGGCGATGAAGAGCAGGTACAGGATGAAGAGCGCGTAGGGCAGCAGGATGATCGCGCGGATGTTGCGGCGCTCATCGCCCAGGTGCATGAACACGGCCACGATGTAGCCCGCCTTCACCAGTGTGAGGACCACGTACAGCAGCTTGATGGTGTTCCACGCCGAGGCGTCGAACCACTCCTTCCAGTAGGCGCCCACGGCCACCTCGATGGTGGTGACCACGGCCAGCAGGCCGGTCACCTGCCAGATCTTGCGGCGGATCCTGCGGCCCTCCTCCTCACCATGGTGGGCGTCCAGGCTGTACTCGATGATGTCGTCGCGCTCCATGTCAGAGGAGGTAGAAGAAGGTGAACACGAACACCCACACCAGGTCCACGAAGTGCCAGTACAGGCCGGCCTTCTCGACCATCTCGTAGTGGCCGCGGCGGTGGAAGACGCCCCGCATCACCATCAGCAGCACGATGAGGTTGATGACCACGCCGCTGAAGACGTGGAAGCCGTGGAAGCCGGTGATGAAGAAGAAGAAGTTGGCGTACTGGGGGGGGCCGTACTCGTTGCGCACCATGTTGGCCCCGTCGATGTAGGCCACGCGCTCGTTCCAGAGGGCCAGGGCCTCGGCGCCCTCCACATGGGCATGGTCGCCCTCGGCGGGCTTGAGGTAGTGGCCGGGCAGCGCCTTCACCAGGTGGAAGCCCGGGGCATTGGCCGGGTCGTGCGTATCGTGCGTGTCGTTGTGCACCCAGTATCTGGCGCCGTCGGCCGTGGTGATGTAGCCGCCGCCGCCATGGATGAAGTGGCTCCACTCCCAGGCCTGGCTGCCCACGAAGAAGGCGCCGCCGATCACCGTGAGGAAGAGCCACTTGATGACGCCCTTCTTGTCCATCCGGTGCCCGGCCTCCACGGCCAGCACCATGGTGACGGAACTGAAGATGAGGATGGCCGTCATCAGGGCCACGTAGATCAGCGGGTAGTCGCCGTGGAGGAAGGGCAGGGCGCGGAACACCTCCTCGCCGATGGGCCAGGTGTCCGTGGTGGCGTGGCGGGCGAAGCCATAGGCCACCAGCAGGCCGGAGAAGGTGAGGGCGTCGGACACCAGGAAGAACCACATCATCATCTTCCCGTAGCTGATGCTGAACGGGGAGCGCCCGCCGCCCCAGAGGACGTCGTTGCTCAGTGCCTTGGTCGCTTCTCCTGCCATGGGTTCCGTTTGTCCGGCCGCAAACCTAGTGAACGAAGGTCAAGAACAAAAAGAGGTAGACCCACAGGATGCCCAGGAAGTGCCAGTACATGGTACCGGCCCACAAACCGGCGTGGTCGGCCTGGGTGTAGGCGCCGCGGGCGGCCAGCACGAGCATCACCACAAGGCTCACCAGACCCAGGCCCAGGTGGGCCAGGTGGGCGGCCGTGAGGGCGTAGATGTAGGAGCTGGCCGTGTTCTTCTGCTCATCCAGATCGGCGTTCAATGCGGTCCGGCGCTGGGTGTCGTCCGGCATGTAGAACTTGCCATCCTCCAGCACCAGTTCCTGGCCCTGATGGCGGATCGTCCAGTCCTGGCCGTAGGTGCCGGTGTTCTGGAGCACCTTGCCCACCACGAAGTTGCCCTTGTCCACCAGCTGGCCCCAACCTTGGAACTGGCTGACGGTGAAGCCGATGCCGAAGGCCAGCGTGAAGGCGATCAGGAGCGGCACGCCGCCCATCTCGCCGCGGCGGACCCGCGTCAGGGCCATCTGGATGAAGAGGCTGCTGACAGCGATGCACCCGGTGCTCACCAGGAAGGCATCGGGCAGGCGGATGTCCACCCAGTAGCCTCCGCTCATGCTCACCACGTAGGCGCTGGTGAGCCCCGCGAAGAACATCACGATGGCGAAGAGCAGAAGCCAGGTGAGGAGCTTGCGGGCCTTGAGCTTGCGCGGAAGGTCCTCGATGGCCGGGGAGTAGGTGAAGGTGGTCATGAGCGGTCCAGCACGTAGGCGAGCTGCACCGCCGGGAGGTAGAGGAAGCTGGCGAACATCAGGCGTCGGGCCTGGCGCGTGTCGCCGGTGCGGTAGAGCTTCCAGGCGGGCACCAGCATCACCAGGCCGGCCACGATGGCCACGACCGGCGCCACGGTCCCCACACGATCGAACACCCAGGGCAGCATGCCGACGGGGATAACGAACAAGGTGTACAAAAGGATCAGGAAGGCGCTGGACCGGTCACGCTCCCCGCTGGGCAACAGGCGGAAGCCGGCGCGGGCGTAATCGTCGTGCAGCACCCAGGCGATGGCCCAGAAGTGGGGGAACTGCCACATGAACTGGCCGGCGAAGAGCAGGCCGGGGGTGAGCCCGAACTGGCCGGTGGCGGCCACATGGCCGAGCATGGGCGGAAAGGCACCGGGGAAGGCCCCCACGAACACGGCCCAGGGGCTGAGGCGCTTCATCGGGGTGTAGAGGGCCACGTACATGAAGAGGCTCAGCAGCCCGAGGATGGCGGTGAGCACCCCGAAGGCCGCCCACAGCATCCACAGGCCGGCGATGCCCGCCGCAGTGGCCAGCACCAGGGCGGTGGTCACGCTCATGCTGCCGCGCACCAGGGGCCGTTCGGCGGTGCGCTGCATCAGCGCGTCGGTGTTCAGCTCCCACACCTGGTTGAAGGCGTTGCTGGCCCCGGTGACCAGGGTGCCGGCGAGCAGCAGCAGCAGCAGGCCGCCCACGTCGAGCGCGCCGGCCGGGCTGCCCATCCAATAGCCGAGACCGGCGGAGAAGACCACCAGGCTGGCCAGGCGCAGTTTGAACAAGGCGGCCGCGTCGCGCAACAGGCCCACGGGGGCGGTGACGGCGGTGGCGGAGGAGCGCTGCACGGGGAGGCGGGGGTGTTCCGGAGCGGCGCAAAGGTAGCCCTTCGGCCGGCTCGCGGCTCAGGGCCTTCCGGTGCGCAGCTGCTGGTCGGTGTAGCGGTCGCGGAAGGTGGCGGCGATGCCGACGCGCACCCAGTGCTGCACCTGGGTCTCCCCCAGCTCGGGCACGAAGGAGCGGAACACATAGGCCGCCTCCAGCTGCAGGCCGGCCCGCTCGCTGAGCACATAGGCGCCGCGCAGCTCGTTGTGCAGCAGGTTGGCCTGCACCGGCGCCGCCAGGTAGAAGCCGTAGTTCTCCAGACGGCCTTCGGCATCGCGTACCGGGCGGTCCTTCTCCGGGCGGTACAGGTCGCTGCCCCAGGAGTAGAGGCCGGTGTCCACCCCCATCACCGCGAAGCTGATGTGCTCCCGCAGGCTCCAGCGCCCGCGCCGCCAATCCACGATGGCGAGCGACTCGTGGAAGTTGCTGCCGTAGGGGTGCGCCAGCGGCTGGGCGAAGTGGGCGTGGTTCTGCCGCGTATCGCTGTGGGTGTACATGAAGGGCCGCACGTAGTTGAACTCCAGCCGCACATCGAGCCCCTTCACCTTGAACGCGTCATAGGAGATCCAGCCGAGCTGGAAGCCCTGCTTGTTGGCGAACCAGCCCTCCCCGCCGCGCACCTCGCGCAGCAGGAATTCGTCCAGCACCAGCTGGCTGTAGAACAGGCTCTGCCAGCCGGCCTTGATGTTGAGGGCGAAGCCGAGGATGGCGTTGTCCGGCGAGCCCAGCCCGAACTCGATCGGGCGATAGAAGATCACCGGGTTCCAGTAGTTGAAGTCGAAGCCTCGGGGGTAGTTCGGGTCGTTGTCCTGCCAGATCACCGCCTCGAAGAGCCCGAAGTTGATCCGCGGGGTCACGTTGTAGCTGAGGTAGTGCATGCTGGTGGCCTTCCGCTGGAACCGGCGGGGCACCCCGTCCGCGCCACGGATGTCGTCCATCAGGGCGTAGAGGTTCACATAGCGCACCTTCCAGAAGGTGGTGGCGATGCGCAGATAGGGGTAGCTGGTGGCGTTGTCCGACAGCATCAGCGAGCGATGGCCCTCGCCCCAGAAGTTGCGGCCGCGCCCCACGGTGATGTTGAAGTAGGTGGAGGTGGTCCAGTTGAGGTGGGCGTTCCAGTCGTAGTGCGCGTAGGTGGGCGCGGTGCCGTAGGCGTAGCCCTCGGAGGGGGCGGCCCCGGAGGCCTGCACCAGGGTGTCCAGGTGGGCGGGAAAGCGTTCCAGCCAGCCCATGCCGTCGGCGTGCAGGGTCAGCGAGGGATGCAGGTCCACCTCGGCCCAGCCGCCGGCGCCCAGGCGGTAGGCCGGGTCGGTGGTGCGGGCGCTGGAGAGGCCACCGAGCAGGTCCACGAGCGGGGCACCACGGAAGCGGCCGCTGTCGCCACGGGCCCAGCGGTCCAGGAAGGGCAGCGCACCGGGGCGCGGCATCGTGTCGGCACCGGGCAGGGCGGCGAGGTCGCTGCGCAGGTAGGGCCGAACGGCGGTGTGCTGGTCGCCCTTCCAGCGGTGCAGGGCGGCGGCATAGGGGGCCTCCAGGGTACGGCTCAGGGGGAAGAGGCCCGGCTGGGCGGAAGCGGCAGTGGCCCACAGCAGCAGGCCGGACAGGAGCAGCGGCCTCATGGCGTGGCGCGCCGCTGTGGCAGGGCGAAGGGCAGCAGCGCGAGCACCACGGCCGTGCTGCCCAGCACCATCAGGCCCACATTGGGGTGCCACTTGCGGGTGAGCAGGCTGAGCCCGATGATGGTGAGGGCGTAGGCGTAGAGGGCGAACGTGGTGCGGCGGTGGCCCAGGCCCATGTCCATCAGGCGGTGGTGGATGTGGTTGCGGTCGGCGGCCAGGGGCGACACCCCGCGGGCGGTGCGCACGATGAAGATGCGCAGCGTGTCCACCAGCGGGTAGGCGATGACGGCCATGGTGAAGATGGGCGTGGGGATCTGCCGCAGCGGCAGCGGCAGGCGGCTGGTGTCGTGGTCCACCACCTTCATGGCCAGCACGGCGATGATGGCGCCGATGATCAGCGAGCCACTGTCGCCCATGAAGATGCGCGCCGGGTGGAAGTTGAACACCAGGAAGCCCACCAGCGCGCCGGCCAGCACGAAGGCCAGCAGGCTCAGGGCGATGTCACCGGCCATGTACAGCCACACACCGTAGACCGTGGCGGCGATGAGGCCGATGCCGCCCGCCAGGCCGTCCACCCCGTCGATCAGGTTGAAGGCGTTCACCAGCACCACGTAGGTGAAGAAGCTCAGCGCGATGCTCATCGCCGTGGGCAGCTCGTACACGCCGAACAGGCCGTGCATGTCGGTGATGCGGATGTCGGCGGTGATCACCAGGATGTAGCCCACGATCATGTGGCCCACCAGCTTCTTCACGGGGCTGAAGCCGATGATGTCGTCCTTGACGCCGATGAAGAAGAGCAGCACCATGGCCGCCAGCACGAACTTGAAGTCCTTGTAGGCCTGCCCCATGGCCTGGTAGAGGGCCTTGTAGCCCTCACCGTCCTCGCCGATCAGGGCGGCCTGAGGGAACCAGAGGGCATAGGAGAAGATGACGGCGGCGAAGATGATGATGCCGCCGATGGTGGGCACGCTGCGGTGGTGCACCTTGCGCGCATCGCCGGGCTCGTCCACCAGGTGCTTCAGCCGGGCCACCTTGATGAGGCTGGGCATGGTGAAGAGCACCACGATGAAGGCCGTCACCGCGCCGAGGATCAGGATGTAGCCGTGCTCCTTCATGGGCGGTCAAAAGTCGGCATACCGGTTGAACAGCGCCATGCGGAAGGCGGCGTAGAGGTGGCCGCTGTTCTGTTGGTCGGGCGCCGGGCTCAGGTCGCGCATCGAGTAGCCGATGGTGAACCGCATGTTGCTCATTTGGTTGATGAGGTAGCTGGCGTTGAGCTCCAGGTAGGTGAGCTGGCGGACGATGGGCCCGTCCGGCAGGGCCGAGAGCTGATCGGGCAGCAGCAGGTCGCTGCCATGGTTGGCGGCCAGGCTGTCGGGGCCGTCCGTGCGATAGGTGGCCAGGTTCAGCTTGGCCTGCAGCAGCACCTTGCCGCGGATGCGATGGTCCAGGATCACGACGGCCTCGTCGAAGTTCGCGCCGTACGGATGCGCCAGGGGCTGCTGCGTGTGGGTGTACGCGGTGAGCGCATCCCGCTGCATGTACAGGAAGGGCTGGGCGCTGTTGTACTCGGCCTGCAGGTGCATGTCGAGGCCGAAGAGGTCGAACCAGCGGAAACCGGCCTGCCAACCGTAGCGACCAGGCTTGTCGGTGACGCCCTGGCCGTACACGTACAGCTTGTCGGTGAGCTTCACGCGCAGGTCGAGGCCCAGCACCTGCTTGTGGTCGCCGTCAAAGCCGTTCACCAGCGTGTTGATGCCGATCACCGGGTTCAGGGTGAGGGCGTTGAACGGGCGCACGCCGCTGCTGTCGATGCGCTTGAAGATCGTGGCCTCGAAGAGGCCGACCGTCACGCGTCCCAGGTCGAGGCTCAGGTGGGTGAAGGTGGCGCGCTTCCACAGGAAGAGGCTCTCACTGCTCTCGCCGGTGGGCAGGCGTTGGAGCATGTTGAGCTGGGCGTAGATCGTGCTGTACTGCAGGCGGTCCTTCCAGCCCAGGTGGCTCAGCTTCAGGAAGGGATAGGTGGGGCTGGCATCGCTCAGCAGCATGCTCCGGTAGCCGTGGCCCACCTGGTGGCGCCCCTGTCCCAGCTGCACGTTCAGCCAGCGGCGCGGCGTCCAGCTCACGTTGCCCATGGCCCAGGCGTAGTCGAAGGCACGGCCGTTGAAGGGTTTCACCCGGGCCTCGCCGGGCACCACGCCCAGCTCGCGGGTCCTGTTCCACAGGTATTGCGGATAGATGGCCTGGTTCTCGAAGAAGGCGGTCTGGAAGGAGAAGCGCGGGCCCAGGTCCCCGGCGACCCAGAAGCCGCGCGTGTTGCGGTAGAAGCGGGTGGTGTCGGCGAAACGGCTCTGGTCGCGGAAGTCCTGACCGAGCTGGAGGTCGAGCATCAGGTCGGCGTGCAGGCGCACACCCTTCTTACGCACCTGCAGCAGGTGGCGGCGGAAGAGCACCTCGGTGAGCCAGTAGTAGCGCCGGGTGCTGTCGGGGCGGAAGCCCATCACACCGGTGAGGTCGGCGCGGCTCTGGATCACGGGCTTCAGCCCGGTGTGGATGCGCGCGGTGCGGCAGGCCGCGCTGCGTTCCACGTCCAGGTAGATGTCGCGCTGCAGGGGGATGTCGTTCTGCTGGGCGGCGACGCGCAGGGCCAGGGGCAGCAGCAAGAGGAGCAGGCGGCGGCGCATCAGCGGGGAAGGCCCGCCGAAGGTAGCCGATGCCGGAAAAGCAAAAGCCCCGGCGGACCGGGGCCTCGATGCGTTCATGGTCCAGGCCTCACACCTTCGCCAGCTCGCTCTTGGCGAACTCGGCGTACACGGCGGTGATGCCCTCGCGCAGCCCGATGCGGTGCTTCCACCCCAGGTTGTGCAGGCGGCCCACGTCCATCAGCTTGCGCGGGGTGCCATCGGGCTTCTCGGTGTTCCACTTCAGTTCACCGGTGTAGCCCACGATCTCCTTGATCATTTCGGCCAGGGCCTTGATGGTGAGGTCCTCGCCCGTGCCGATGTTCAGGAAGAGCTCCTCGTCGTAGTTCTTCATGAGGAAGTAGCAGGCATCGGCGAGGTCGTCCACATGGAGGAACTCGCGCATGGGCGAACCCGTGCCCCACACCTCCACGCTCGGCGCGACCGTCACCTTGGCGGTGTGGAACTTGCGGATGAGCGCCGGCAGCACGTGGCTGTTGTTGAGGTCGTAGTTGTCGTTGGGCCCATAGAGGTTCGTGGGCATCGCACTGATGTAGTTGCACCCGTACTGGCGGCGGTAGCTCTCGGCCAGCTTGATGCCTGCGATCTTGGCGATGGCGTAGGGCTCGTTGGTCTGCTCCAGCAGGCCGGTGAGCAGGCTCTCCTCCTTAAGCGGCTGGGGCGCCATCTTCGGATAGATGCACGAGGAGCCCAGGAAGAGCAGCTTCTTCACCCCGTGCTCGTAGGCCGAGTGGATGATGTTGCTCTCGATCATCAGGTTCTCGTACAGGAACTGGGCGCGGTACACGTTGTTGGCGTGGATGCCTCCCACCTTGGCCGCGGCGAGGTACACGTACGCGGGTTTCTCCTGGGCGAAGAAGTCGCGCACGGCCTGCTGCTCCTTCAGGTCGAGCTCCTTGCTGGTGCGCACCACGATGTTGGTGTGGCCCTCGGCCTGCAGCTTGCGCACGATGGCGCTGCCCACCATGCCGCGGTGGCCGGCCACGTAGATCTTGTCTTGCTTGTTCATCTGTCGGGGCGACGTTAACGTCGCCATGGATTTGAGGATCTCATCAAAAGGCGTGGGCGACGCGAACGTCGCCCTTACGAAGAGTGATCGCGTGGGCGATCACTCCTGTTCGTGCAGGATCTTGTGGCCGCCCTTCTTCAGGTACACGTCGCGCTTGAAGAGCTCCAGGTCGCTGGCCATCATCTCCTTCACCAGGGCCTTCAGGTCGTACTTGTGCTTCCAGCCCAGCTCGCGCATGGCCTTGGTGGGGTCGCCCTCCAGGTGGTCCACCTCGGCGGGACGGTAGTAGCGCTTGTCGATGGCCACGAGCACCTTGCCGGTCTTCCTGTCGACCCCCTTCTCCTTCTCGCCCTTGCCCTTCCACTCGAGCTTGATGCCCACCTCCCCGAAGGCGAGGTCAACGAAGTGGCGCACGGTGTAGGTCTTGCCGGTGGCGAGCACGTAGTCGTCGGGCTTCTTCGCCTGCAGCATCAGCCACATGCCTTCCACGTAATCCTTGGCGTGGCCCCAGTCGCGCTTGGCGTCCAGGTTGCCCAGGTAGAGCGTATCCTGCAGGCCCAGCTTGATCTTCGCCGCGGCGCGGGTGATCTTGCGGGTCACGAAGGTCTCACCGCGCAGCGGGCTCTCGTGGTTGAAGAGGATGCCGTTGCAGGCGAAGATGCCGTAGCTCTCGCGGTAGTTCTTGGTGATCCAGAAGCCGTACAGCTTGGCCACACCGTAGGGACTGCGCGGATGGAACGGCGTTTCCTCGTTCTGCGCATGCGGACGCACACCGCCGTAGAGCTCGGAGGTGGAGGCCTGATAGAACTTGGTCTTCTTCTCGAGGCCCAGGATGCGGATGGCCTCCAGGAAGCGCAGCGTGCCGATGCCGTCGGCGTTGGCCGTGTACTCGGGCATCTCGAAGCTCACGTGCACATGGCTCATCGCGGCCAGGTTGTAGATCTCGTCCGGCTGGATCTGCTGCACCAGGCGCAGGCAGTTCACGCTGTCGGTGAGGTCGCCGTAGTGCAGGTGGAAGGGACGGCCCTTCTCGTGCATGTCGTGGTAGAGGTGGTCGATGCGGTCGGTGTTGAAGAGCGAGCTGCGGCGCTTCACGCCGTGCACCTCGTAGCCCTTGTTCAACAGGAGCTCGCTCAGGTAGGCGCCGTCCTGTCCGGTGACACCGGTGATCAAGGCGACCTTGCGCTTCTTTCCGCTCGACTTCGTGCTTTTCTTGGCCATGGGGTCGGGGCGACGATGGATCGCCCATGGGTTTGGTTGTTCAGTGGACGATGAACCAGTTGTTCACCAGGGAATGCTTGTTGTAGCGCAAAGGCGCGTTCGTGGTCACATCGATGAGCGTGCGACCCGCCTCGTTGGCGATGGCGTGGCCGGCGGCGCTGTCCCACTCCATGGTGGGGGCGTAGCGCGGGTAGGCATCGGCGCTGCCTTCGGCCACCAGGGCGATCTTCAAGGCGCTGCCCATGCTGGTGAGGGCCACCTCGCCGTGCTGCTGTCGCATGCGTGCGATGTAGGCCTCGGTCTCGGGGCTCGCATGGCTGCGGCTGGCCACGATGGTGAAGGGGCGCTGGGGCATGGATAGCGGCAGGCGCTCGGCCTGTGCGGCAAGTTCATACGCCGAGGAGGCGCCCCGGGTTGCCGCCCGCTCGATCCGGTGGGCCCCACCCCCACCCCAGGCGAAGTAGAGCAGGTCCTTCACAGGCACGTAGAGCACCCCGGCGATCGGCCGCGCTGCGCCCAACGCACCGGAGGGTTCGCCGTCGCGCTCCATCAGCGCGATGTTCACCGTGAACTCGCCGTTGCGCTTGACGAACTCCTTGGTGCCGTCCAGCGGGTCCACCAGCCAGTAACGCTCCCAGCGCTGGCGCTCCTCCACGGGCAGTTCCTGGCCTTCCTCGCTGAGCACCGGCAGCCCCGTGGAGGCAAGCGCGGTCACGATGGCCCGGTGTGCGCGGCGGTCCGCCTCCGTGAGCGGCGAGCGGTCGTCCTTCAGCTCCACGGCGATGGCGCCGGCGTAGACCTCGAGGATCGCGCGCCCGGCATCGAACGCCGCGGCGATCGCCGGACCGAGCAGGTCACCGGGGGCCGTGTGCTGCATCGGGGGCCAAAGGTAGCCGCACCCGATGCGGGTGTTCCGCGCCGGCGGGTGCTTCCATCAACAACGCGTGTGCACGACGGCCTCAGGGCCTCGCGAGACGCGACCGATGCATCTCGAAGAGCTCCTCCTGCACGCTGTCCAGGGTGATGGCGCGGCCATCGATGAAGGCATAGCGCACCGCGTTGGTGCGCATGTCGAGCGCGTCGCCGGCCGAGAGGAAGAGGGTGGCGCTCTTGCCCACGGCAAGGCTGCCGTAGCGGGCGTCGATGCCCAGCACCTGTGCGGCACCCAGCGTGACGCAGCGGACGGCCTCCTCGGCGGGAAGGCCGTAGGCACGGGCGGTCCCGGCCAAGAAGGGCAGGTTGCGGGCGCCCATGCGCTCCATGTCGCCGGAGTAGCTCAGGCAGAAGGGCACCCCGCGTTCGTGCAGCAGGGCGGGCAGCCGATAGGGCAGGTCCACGTCGTCGTCGTTGCGCAACGGGAGGCTGTGCACTCGACGCAGCAGCACGGCCACGCGCTTGTCGCGCAGCAGGTCGGCGACGCGCCAGGCATCGTGGCCACCCACGATCACGGTGCGGTGCACGCCCATGCGGTCCGCGAAGAGCACGGCCTCCTGGATGTCCTGCGCCTGTTCGGCATGCACGAAGAGGGTCATCTCCCCGGTGAACAGGCCGGCCAGCGCCTGGATGCGGACATCGGCCGGTGCGGCCTCGGGCCGGCGGGCGCGGGCGGCGGCCTCGGTGAAGAGCTGCTCCAGCTCGCGCAGGCGGCGCTCCCGTTCCTCGGCCTTCTCCTTCACCACGGGACCGGGCTCGGCCCACCACCCATGCCGGCTGAAGGCCCTGGGCCAGGTGATGTGCATGCCATTGTCGTGGGCGATGAGCGCATCGCGGCGGTCCCAGGCATCGAGCTGCACCACGCTGCTGCGCCCGCTGACCACCCCGCCGCGCGGCACGATCTGGGCGATGAGCACACCGTTCCGGCGCACCGTGGGGATGATCCGCGAATCCACGTTGTAGGCCGTGGAGGCCCGCACCTCCGGAGTGATGTCCCCGGCCTCGTCCTCATCGATCGTGGCGTGCACCTGATCGATCTCGGCCAGGCCCAATGTGGCATCGGGCAGGATGAGACCCGGGTAGAGGTGACCGCCCGCGGCATCGATCACCGTGTCGTAGCGCGCCGCCGGGGCCGTGGGGCCCACGTGATCGATCACGCCGTTGCGGAAGCCGACGAAGCCGCCGGTGATCAGCCGGCCATCGCCGGTATGCACCTGCGCCTCGCGGATGAGCACGCTGCGGGACTGGGGCGGGGCGGGCGCCGGCCGCTGGGCCTGCACCGCACAGGCGGCCAGGGCCGCGAGAAGGGTCAGTGCGGTCCTCATGGTTCCTCGCCGAGGGTCTCACAATGCCAGTGTCCGTCCTTCTTCGGTGCGGGCGCCTCGGTGCGGGCGCCCAGTCGCTGCGCGGCGAGCACCTTGGTCACCAGGCGGTCGCGTTCGGTGCGGATCATCGCGCGGAGGCGCTCGTCACGTGACCGTTCGTACAGCGGCCTTCCGTCGACCAGGGTCATCTCGGCGCGGGCGTCGATGCTCAACGGATGGGCGCTCCACAGCACAAGGTCGGCGTCCTTGCCGGGCTCCACGGTGCCCATCCGGTGGTCAAGATGCAGCATGCGTGCGGGGTTGAGGGTCACCATCTTCAGGGCCTCCTCCTCGGGCACCCCGCCGTACTTCACGGCCTTGGCGGCCTCCTGGTTCAGGCGGCGGCCCATCTCCGCATCATCGCTGTTGATGCCGGTGAGCACACCGGCCTGCCAGAGCAGCGCCGCGTTGTAGGGGATGGCCTCGTACACCTCCCACTTGTAGGCCCACCAGTCGCTGAAGGTGCTGGCGGCCACCCCGTGCTCGCGCATCCGGTCGGCCATCTTGTAGCCTTCGAGGATGTGGGTGAAGGTGTTCACCGTGAATCCAAGGCTGTCGGCGAGGTCCATCAACATTTCGATCTCGCTCTGCACGTAGCTGTGGCAGCTGATGAAGCGCTCGCCGCGAAGGACCTCGGCGAGGGCCTCGAGCTCCAGGTCGCGGCGGGGCGCGGGAGGCGGGGCCGTGCGGCGACGGCGCGCTCCGGTCCTGGCGACCGCGGCCGCGTGGGCGTCGTGCAACGCACGGTGATCGCGGGCGCGCAGGAAGGCGTCCAGCATCACCTGCTCCACGCCCATGCGCGTGCGGGGGTACCGATGGCCATGCGGCGAAGTGCTCTGCTTGACGTTCTCGCCCAGGGCGAACTTGATGAAACCCCGTGCATCATCGATCGGAAAGGCGTCAGCAGAAAGGCCCCAGCGCAGCTTCACCAGGGCGCTCTGGCCCCCGATGGGGTTGGCCGATCCGTGCAGCAATTGCGCGGCCGTGACCCCGCCGGCGAGCTGGCGGTAGATGTCCACATCGTCCGGATCGACCACATCGGTCATGCGCACCTCGGCGCTGATGGCCTGCCCTCCTTCGTTGACGCCGCGCCGCAACGCGATGTGCGAATGCTCGTCCACGATGCCCGGGGTGAGGTGCAGGCCCGTCGCGTTCACCTCGCGCACCGCCGGTGGGGTCCGTCCGGTGAGCACGGTGGTGGGATCGAGGGCGGTGCCGACCGCGGCCACACGCCCCTGATGCACGAGGACATCCGCCTGGCGGAGGATGCCCCGCTCGGTGTTCGTCCATACCGTGGCGCCTTTGAAGAGGATGGTGGCGGAGTCGGGCACCAGGGTATCGCCGTAGGCGGAGAACGGCGCCCATACGGCCCCGGGCGCGCTGGCGAGCAGACTGTCCAGGGTCGCCTTGCGGGCTGCGGGATCCTTCACGGGCGCGGCATCGGCGCGGCGCACGGCGCTCCACGGTGTCCAGATATCGCCGGGGATCACCCCCTGGCCGTCCCAGATGGCACCCTCGGCGTGCACCGTACCGTTGAGCCGAACATCGCCAGCGCGGCCGATCGCCCTGGCATCGAAACGCAGTCCGATGCGTTCGCCACTGTGCGTGAGGTCGGCGGCATACTTCGCGGTGTCACCGGCGGCACCGCGGAGCGTCGCCTTGCGGTCGCGCCACCGTCCACCGGTCACCTCCAGGCGCAGGGTCCGCCCGTCGATGTTCAGGTCATAGGTGCCCCGCACATCAGGCAGGCTCCGGTCGGCCAGCACGAACCGTTCACCCGCCACCCAGGTCTCCTGCACGGCATTGTCCTCGGCCAGCAGGTGGTCCGTGGTGATGAGCAGGTTGGCCAGGGCCCCGGTGGCGAGGACGCCCAGGCGGTCCTCCAGACCGAGGTAGGCCGCGGGCACGGTGGTGCAGGCGGCGATGGCGGTGCTGCTGTCGAGGCCGCAACGCACCATGCGGCGCACCGCGGGCCACCAGTCCTCCGGCTCCTTCAGCCCGTGGCGGGTGAAGGCGAAGCGCACCCCGGCCTGGTGCAGGATACGGGGACCGTGGGGCGCGAGCTCCCAGTGCTTGAGCCGGGCGATGGGCACCTCGAGGGCGTCGTGCGGGTCACGGACATCGGGCGCATCGGGCTGCACCACGGGCAGGATGAGGTCGAGACCGGCGTCGGCCACCTCGCGCCATCGGGCAACCTCATCGCCGCCGCCTTTGACGATGGCCCGGAACCCATGCTCGCGTCCCAGGGCGGCGATCCGCAGGACATCCTCGCGATCGCGGGCCTCGAACACCCAGGGCAGGCGTTGCTGAGAGGCCAAGGCCTCCAATTCGGCATCGCGCAGTTCGGCGGCGCCCCCTTCGCCATACCAACGGGCATCCAGCAAGGTCTGCCGCAACAGGGCGATCGAGCCGGTGAGCGAGGACGGGTAGGGGTCGGTGGAGCTGCCCTTCTGAAAGGAGAAGTGCGCCGAAGCGTCGGCCACCAGCACATCCAGTTGCGGGGACCGGCCTGCCGGGAGCACCACCGCGCCGGTGCCGCGCACGATGCCATCGGGCTGGTGCACCCACACGGCGGTGACACCCTGCGCGCGAAGGCGGGCGGCCTGATCGGCATCGGGGGCGTAGCGGGCCGCCGCCCGCTGGGTGGCCCGCACGGCCGGGTTCCAATGGCGCGCTCCGGCCAGTGTGCGGGCGGGTGCCGGTGCGTCCTTGGGCATGCCGAGGTCGCCGTACGGCTCCACGAGCCCCGGCCACACATGCGCGCCACGCAGGTCGTGCACCACGGCATCCTTCGGCACGCTGACGTCCCTGCCCACGGCCGTGATGCGCTCCCCGGTCACCACGAGGGTGGCGTCGTACACAGTGCGGCCCGGCTCGGGATGCAACGTGGCGTGCACGAACGCGTGCACCGGCACGTTGCGGTCGTGCGGCCCGTTCACCGGGGCGGTCACCTGGGCCATGGCCGTCCCCAGGAACGTCACGGCGCACAGGAGGCCGGAGGCCGGCGGAAGAAGGGACCGCATGGGCGGCGAAAATAGGGGTGCGGACGCGGCGGCCCCGGCGACGGCTACCTTTGCCGCCCATCAGCAGCATCCCGCATGGAGACGAACATCCTGGGTTTCTTCCACAGCCTGTTGCGCTACGGTGTGCTGGCCTTCGTGGCCGCTGCCGGCCTCACGGCGCTCAACGGCCTGCTGCGCGGTCGGCCCATCCTGGTCTATGAGCGCACCTTGGCCATGGTGGCGGTGCTGCTGTGCCATGTGCAGCTGGTGCTCGGCCTCATCCTCTACTTCATGCGGTTCAAGGCCTTCGGCATGATGCAGCCCGCCCACCAGCGATTCTGGAAGATGGAGCACATCGGAACGATGGTGGTCGCCATCGTGCTGGTGACGGTGGGACGTGCGATGAGCAAGCGGGCCAAGGAGGAGCCGCGCAAGCAGCGGCTCATCGCCATCTTCTTCCTGATCGCCCTGGTGCTGATGCTGTGGGCGACGCCCTGGCCGTTCAAGGAGGTGGGGCGCGACCTGGGCTGGTTATGAGCATGCGCCTGCTTCCCCTTTTCGCGATCGTGTTGCTGGCCTGCACAGCAGGCGGTTCCACGGAGGATCCGGTGATGGCCGACACGCTGCCGAACGGCTCCCCGAACGGTCCGGCGCTGTTCCAGATGCACTGCACCCTCTGCCACGGCAAGGACGGAAAGCTGGGGCTGAGCGGTGCGAAGGACCTCACCCTGTCGGCGCTCACGCGGGAGGAGGTGAGCACGGTGGTGGCCGGTGGCAAGGGGAAGATGATGGGCTACCGCAACATGCTGAAGCCCGTGGAGCTCGACGCCGTGGTGGACCACGTGATGGCGCTGCGCACAAGCGCACCCGGGGGTCGGCCATGATCGAGACCACGCGGGCGAAGGCCGAAACGGCCGTGCTGGTGGGCCTGGTGACCGATGAGCAGGACGCCGGGCGGGTGAAGGAATACCTGGACGAGCTGGAGTTCCTGGCCACCACGGCGGAGATCCGCACGGTGAAGCGGTTCACGCAGAAGCTGCACCGGCCCGACGGGCGCACGTACGTGGGCAGCGGCAAGCTGGCCGAGGTGAAGGCCTGGATCGAGGCGAACGGCACCGACAGTGTGATCTTCGACGATGAGCTGACGCCCGCCCAGCAGCGCAACCTGGAAAAGGAGCTCGGGCGGCCCGTGCTCGACCGGCCCCGCTTGATCCTGGACATCTTCGCCCGGAGGGCCCGCACGGCGCACGCCCGCACGCAGGTGGAGCTGGCACAGTACGAGTACATGCTGCCCCGCCTCACCAAGCTGTGGACGCACCTGGAACGGCAGCGCGGTGGCACCGGCACGCGGGGCGGGGCCGGCGAAAAGGAGATCGAGACCGACCGTCGCATCGTACGCGACCGCATCGCCCTGCTGAAGGCCCAGCTGCGCGACATCGACCGCCAGAAGGCCACCCAGCGCGGCAACCGTGGCAAGCTGGTGCGCGTGGCGCTCGTGGGCTACACCAACGTGGGCAAGAGCACGCTGATGAACCTGCTGAGCAAAAGCGATGTCTTCGCCGAGGACAAGCTCTTCGCCACGCTGGACACCACCGTGCGGAAGGTGGTGCTCGGCAACCTGCCCTTCCTGCTCAGCGACACGGTGGGCTTCATCCGCAAGCTGCCGCACCAGTTGATCGAGAGCTTCAAGAGCACCCTGGACGAAACGCGCGAGGCCGACCTGCTGCTGCACGTGGTGGATGTGAGCCACCACGACTTCGAACAGCAGTACGCCACGGTGAAGCAGACCCTGAACGAGATCGGCGCCGGCGACAAACCCGTGATCGTGGTGCTGAACAAGATCGACGCGTACCGCCCGGCCCCGCACGACCCGGACGACCTGGCGCCCAAGCGCCGCGATCAGTTCACACTGGAGGAGCTGCAGCGCACGTGGATGTCGAGCATGGACGGTGCGGAGTGCATCTTCATCAGCGCGGCGCGACGCACGAACATCGACACCCTGCGCCGGTTGCTGTATGACCGCGTGAAGGCGCTGCACATCGCGCGCTACCCGTACGAGAGCGATCTGCTGTTCAAGGACGCCTACCTCGAAGGTCGCGTGGAGGAGGAGTGAGCCCGGGAGCGCCCGGCAGCGCATACGCACCGGTGCGGGAGGCACGTTGCACAAGGACCGATGGCGAGGAAGCGCGGCAAGGGGAAGGGGAAGCGGAAGGCGCCGGGGATCGGGGCCATCCTGCTGCTGCTCGTGCTCGCCGCCGTAAGCGGGCTCGGGCTGCTGGTGGCACTGGTGTCGTTCAACGTGTTCGGTCGGCTGCCCAGCCAGGCCGAGCTGGCCGCCATCGAGCATGAGGAGGCCACGCTGGTGTTCGCCGAGGACGGCACCTTGATCGGCAAGCTCTTCGCGGAGGAACGCACCAACATCCGCTATGAGGACCTGCCGCAGCACCTCATCGACGCCCTGGTGAGCACCGAGGACGCGCGCTTCTTCGAGCACCAGGGGGTGGACGGCACGAGCTACGTCCGCGTATTCTTCCGCACCATCCTCGGCGGTGACCGCAGCGCGGGCGGTGGCAGCACCATCAGCCAGCAGATCATCAAGAACCTCTATGGTCGCGAGCGGCACGGGCTGCTCACGGTGCCCGTGAACAAGATCAAGGAGGCGCTGGTGGCGCAGCGGCTGGAGCGCGTGTATGACAAGCGCGGCGTGCTCGTGCTCTACCTGAACAGCGTGCCGTTCGGCGAGAACCTCCATGGCATCGAGTCGGCCGCGCGCCGCTTCTTCGGCCGTTCCACGTCGCGGCTGAGCGTGGAGGAGGCCGCCGTACTGGTGGGCATGCTGAAGGCGAACACGGCCTACAACCCGCGCCTGCATCCCGACCGCGCCCGCGAACGCCGCAACACGGTGCTGGGCCTGATGGAGAAGCACGGCCACCTGGACGCGCGCACGGCGGACAGTCTTCAGGCCCTGCCGTTGAAGCTGCGCTACACCGGGCTCGACGCCTACGACGTGTACGGCTACTTCGTGGCCCGGGTGGCCGAGGAGGCCGAGGCCCTCCTGCGGGAGCAGGCCGCGGCAGCCCCCTCCGGCGGGAAGAAGAAGAAGGTCCTGCGGGCCCCTGTTCCGCCCGCGGCCCTCCCGGACCTGCGCAAGGACGGCCTGCGCATCCACACCACGCTCGATCCCGAGCTGCAGCACCTGGCCGTGGAGGCCTCGCGGGCACACCTCGCACGCATGCAGCCCAGGCTCGATGCGGAACTGAAGGCCTCAAAGGCCCGCACGGCATGGGAGCGCGCCAAGGGGCGGAAGGCCGACCGCGCTTGGAAAGCCGATGCCACCGCACCGCGCGAGCTGTACGACCACACCGGTGTCCGCGTGGACACGATCGGCCATCGCGACAGCCTGTGGCACTACCATCGCCTGCTGAACGCCGCCGTGCTGATGATGGAACCGGGCACCGGCAACGTGCGGGCCTGGGTGGGCGGCGGCCACCCCCGCTATCTGCCGTACGACCTGGTGAAGGCGCGTCGCTCCATCGCCAGCGCGATCAAGCCCGTGATCTATGCCGCCGCGCTGGAGGCCGGTCACGCGCCATGCACCTACCTCAGCAACACGCCACGCACCTATGCCGAATACGATGACTGGGCGCCGGGCAACTTCGACGGCGATACCACCGGCGGCGAGGTGGCCATGTGGGCGGCGCTGGCGCGCAGCATGAACCTGCCCACGGTGGACCTCTACTTCAGGCTGGACCAGGACTCGCTGCGCGACGTGGTGCGCGCCTTGGGCATTCCCGGTGTGCAGGTGCAGCATCCGTCGGTGTGCCTGGGTTCGTCCGACCTCAGCCTGCTCGACATGGTTCCGGTGTACGCGGCCTTCGCTGCACGCGGTCAACGGCCACGCCCACGCCTGATCACGCGCATCACCGACGCCGACGGCAAGGTGCTGTACGAAGCACCCCGTCCGCGGAGCCGGCGGGCGCTCACCGCGGAGGTGGCTGATGCCATGAACGCCATGCTGCGCCGAGCCGTGGACCAGGGCACGGGCACGGCGCTGCGCTCACGCCATGGCGTGGGTGGCGCCCTGGCCGGCAAGACGGGGACCTCCCAGGACCAGCGTGATGCCTGGTTCTTCGGCTACACGCCCGGGTTGGTGGTGGGCACCTGGGTCGGCGCGCGCGATCCGTCGGTTCATTTCCGCGGGGCCCTGGGCACCGGTTCGCAACTGGCCCTGCCCATCGCCGGGCAGGTGTTCCACGGCATCGAGGCGAGCAGTGAGCTGCGCCGGCGCTACATGCGACCCTTTACCGCGCCGGACTCCGCACGGTTCGTGATGGACTGTCCTGCCCGGCATGAGCCCGGTTGGATCGAGCGGCTGTTCGGGGGTCCGCCAGAAGACCCGACGGATACGAACGCGCGGCCCGGATTTCTGCAGCGCCTCTTCCGCGACCGGGAGCAGGAGCGCTGATCAGGGCAGTTGCGCCACACGCACCGCCGTAGGTACGCTGCCACCGATGTTCACCAGGATCGGGTCGCGGTCGTTGGTGCCCCCCGCGTACTTCACCACGCCGTCCATGTTCACATCCTCGCGCAGGTACCCGCCCACGGTGGCCGTGGGCACCGTGCCGCCGATGGCCGACAGGATGGGATCGCGGTCGTTGGCGGCGCCCGCGTACTTCACCTGCCCGTTGAAGGTGACGTCACCCGCCCAGAGCACCATGGTCCCGCTCAGGTTCTTACGCGCATCAGTGCCGAAGGTCGCCGTGGCCGGAGCGGTGAGGTCCACCGCCAGCGGAGCGCCGCTGAGCGTGTAGGCCGAGGCCGTCATCGCGCCGAGGTGGTTGCGATGCCGGACAGCGATGCGGTAGCTGCCCGTGGCCACGGTGAACGACAACGGCGACACACCGTCCGCCGCCACCACATCGCCATCTCGTTGAAGCAGGCCGCAGCGCGTGGCGATCACGGTGGAGGGTGTGGTGGCATCCCGCAACTCCACCACCACCCAGTCCACCACGGCATTGACGCCGCTGGTCTGCAGCACGGTCGGTGTGGTGGTCTCCCCTCCCCCGCCCACATGGGCATAGCTCAGGGCCGTGTACGGTTCGGTGAGGGGAAGGAGACCTGCGGTGCGGAGGTCGTCGCGCATGAGCTGATCGCCGGCGGACCACGGTCCCTCGAGCACGGCGCACAACGCGAGCTGCACCGCAGGGCTGTTGGGGGTCAGCCGGAAGGTGCGTAGCTGCTGCGGGGCGAAGGAGGCGGTGACGGTGCCGTTCACCAGCGGGGCGGCGCCCGTGTTCGTCTCGATGTGCGTGGTGGTCTGCACCGCGCCCAGGCCCCAGGTGGAGGCGATGGTCGTGCTCTGTGCCGCGTCGCTCACGTTCCACAGGCGTGCAATGATGCCGCTCGCCACGCCTTCCTCAGCCGGTTTCAGGGCCCAGAGCAGCACGTCGGGATCACTGAAGGTGAAGGCGCCGAAGGTGGTGGCGGGATACGGACCACCGTTCCCGGTGCAGGTGCCGACCACGAACGGGTTCTGGTGCTCCAGGGCGAAGCGCATGGCGGCCACCTGGTCGTAGGCGCCTTCATGCGGCCGCAGGCTGAAGCCGTAGTGGAAGAGCGTGTCGCCGTGCTGGTCGGGAATGCCCGGGCCGCTGCCCTGGAAGTTGCCGCCCGCGGTGAACCGCAACTGGCTGCTGCCGCTGTCGAAGGTGCCGGTGGTGCTGTTGCCGAGCTTCAGGAAGGCGGGGCCGCTGGCGCTCACCGTGAGCCCGTACTGCGCGTTGCTGATGTCGGCGAAGTGGCCGAGGGTGAGCTGGTCGTACCGCGCGTTCTGCGTGGCGTAGTGGCCGCCGTTGCTTTCCAGCTTCGCGGTGAGGATGGCGCCCAGCTCCTCATGGCGGACCGTGGCGTTCACGATCTGCACACCGTACGCCCAGTCCAGCATGCTGCTGAAGTTGTCCGTGATGCGGTCCTCCACGTCCACACGGTGCAGGTCCTTGTACAGGGTGACGCGCACGTCGTGGCCCAGGGGGATCACGCCTTCGGTCTGCACCGTCGCACTGATGGGGCCGTTGTTCACCAGGTACTTGATGCCACCGGGCGCCGTATAGGCTCCCAGGTCGTTCATGATCCGTCCGTTCACCGTGCCGGCGTAGCTGCGGTTGGCGAGCTTGTCGCGCAGGCTGGTGATCACCCCTTCGCCGCTCATGCTGATGCGGAAGCGATCGCTCTCGAAGAGGTGGATGTCCAGCGTGGCCGTGTTGGGCGCGACCGGCGGGTTACCCGGTTGCAGGGTGTACACCTTGTACCCGGCGGCAGGCACGTCCGTGGCCAGGATGCGCACGAAGGTGGCGCCGTCCTTCACGATCACCTGCGAGGGGATCACCGTGGCCGTGGTGCGGTCCACCACCTGCACGGGCTGCGGACCGGCATAAGGCAGGTCGGCCACATCGGTGCGCAGATGCCCCAGCGGGTTCACCACCACGAAGCGGAGCTCACCGCCCGCGTCGATCTGCGACCCCAGCGAGGCCAGCGCGTTGCTGAGGAGCTGGGTGCCGTAGCCGGTCACCTGGGCCTCCAGCCCACGCTGCCACAGTGCACGGTCGTTCGCGGGCACCACACCACCCACGCCGAAGTTGTGTTCCCAGTAGAGGCTGATGGCGGTGTGGGCCTCTTCACGCTGCGCGGCCATGTTCGACCACACGGCGGGGTCGTGGCGTGCGGCCAGCGTGGCCACGGCCTCGGCACTGCGCAGGCGTTCGATGCCGCGCCGCATGCGACCGGTGACCTCGGCGATGCTGGCGCAGTCCAGGTCCCACTCGTTGCCGAAGCTCAATGCCTGGCTGGGCAGCGTGCCGCCGTAGGTGGCCTCGATGTCCTCGAAGAAGTCCTTCATGTTGCTCACATGGCACTGCGTGGTGGCATCGCTGCGCGCCTGGGCCACGGTGGGAAAGCTGCTGTCCAGCGTGAGGGTGTTGTCCCATCCACGGCCGAAGGCACCGGCCACGGTATAGGGGTAGTTGTGCGGGAAGGCGACGCTGTTGAGCTTGTCCAGGCACTGGTCCACGGCGGTGTTGGGCACGAAGGCCTCGGCATAGCCGCCCAGGCCCTGGTTGTAGGTGAGGCTGTACCACTTCATCAGCACGCTGGAACCATCGAGGCCGGTGTACCGGTACAGCTCGTGCTCACGCTGGCCCAGGCCCGTGACCTGGGTGGCGCAGCCGCACACACCCTTCCAGCTGTAGCGCGCGCCCATGCCGTTCCACAGGGAGGCGAGCCCGAGCGGCTGGGTCTGGTTCTCCATGCTGATGGCCATGGGGATGTCGATGCCGTATTGCCGTTGCAGACGGCCGGCGTAGTAGCCGCTGCGGATGACACCCTCGGTGATGTTGCCGCCGTGCGTGCACACCAGTCCGTTGAGCGGCACGGTCATCTGGCCGCTCTGCAGCTGGGCGATCAGCCGGTCGAACTGGGCCGCCGGCCGGTTGCGCTTGTAGATCTCCACCCAGTACCAGCCGTCGCAGTTCCACTTGTTGCGGTAGGGTGCCGGGTTGCCGGCGGTGGCATCGTTGAGGTCCAGGTAGTGGTCGATCATCTGCGGGATCCACTGCTCGTGGTCCGCCACCGTGCCGCTCCACAGGTAGTCCGTGTGGTCGTCCGGGGCCAGGTAGATCCGGTTGGTCTGACCTTCGGCGAGGGTCGCCACGACGAGGGCGGGCCATAGGAAGTGGGAACGGCGCAGCATGGCGCAGGGGTTGGGTCCGGTCAAGGTACCGGATCGGCCGGACCTGGACAGCGTCAGCGCCGGCGGTCCATGCCGGGCACGGAGGCGGGGGCGCGCTCCTGCTGCGAAGGTGGCGGAGCCTTCACCTGCATGCCGTCCTTGTACTCAATGGACCGCGTCACACGGCCGTCGGTGTCCAGGAACTCCATGGTGCCGTGCAGGCGGCCCTGCACATAGCTCATGCGCTGCACCACACGGCCGCGGTGGTCGTACACCTCGCAGCGCCCGTGGGGGTCGCCGTTCAGCAGTTCCTGCTGGCGCAGCTTCACCCCGGCATCGTCGAAGTAGGACCACTGGCCGCTGGGCATGCCGTTCACGTAAGTGCCCTCACTGATCGGCAGGCCGGCGGTGTTGTACGCCACCCAGCGACCACCCCGCTTGCCGGCCGCGTAGTAGCCTTCCTCCTTCAGCTTGCCGTTCTCGTACCAGAACTTCCATGCGCCATCCTTCAGATCGTCCTTCCAGCTGCCTTCGTACTCCTGCTGACCATCGGGGTACCAGCCCTTCCACAGGCCGCTGATGCGCCCTGCCGTGAACCCGCCCTGGTCCTTCATGCGGCCGTTCTCGAACCAGCTGGTCCACTGGCCTTCGCTGAGGCCGTTCACGTAGGGGCCCTCCTGGAGCTTCTGTCCGTTCTCGTACCAGGTGGTCCATACGCCCTGCTTCACACCGTCCACGAAGCCGCCCTTCTTCCAGAACTGACCGCCCTCGTAGAAGTAGACCCAATCGCCCTGCTCGCGATCGTTCGCGTAGATGCCGGTGCTGCTGAGCTGGCCGTTCGGATACCAGTACTTCCACACCCCCTGCCGCTTGTCCGCCACGAATCCGCCCTGCATGTCGGGCTGGCCGGTGGTGGTGGTCCACACCCAGATGCTGTCCTTCAGGCCATCGCGGTAGTGGCCGGTGATGTTGGCCTGGCCGCTCCGGAAGAGGAGGCGGAAGGGCCCATGAAGCCGTCCGCGCTCGTAATGCTCCTCCTTCTCAAGCCTGCCATCGCTGAAGGAGTACGACCATGCCCCGTGTTTCACTCCGCCGAGGTAGGCGCCCACGGCCTTGGGGTTCCCCGCGGGATACAGTTCCCGGTAGGCGCCGCTGGGCACGCCGCCCACGTATGCGGTCTCCGTCTGCAGGGCCCCGCTGGCGTACCAGGTGCGCAGGGTGCCGGTGCCGTCCGTCACGGTGCGCTCGCCGGCCTTGTCCCATGCATCGAGCAGCAGGCAGATGGTGTCGGCGCACTGTTCGCGCATGTAGGGCCGGCCGTCGGTGTACCAGTACTCCCAGAGACCTTGCTTCCGGCCGCGCTGGTAGGTGCCGCGCTCCATGAGGGTGCCGCTGCGGTAGTAGCTCTGCATGAGGCTGTCCTGTTCGCCGCGGCGGAACCAGCCGTCGTGCTGCACCTGGCCGTTGTCGTAGAAGAGCCGCACGTGACCGTCGCGTTCGCCGCCTTTGAACTCTGCCTCCTCGTAAAGTCGTCCCTGCGGGTCCCAGAAACGCCACTGGCCCCACTCGCGCCCATTGACGAAAAGCCCTTCGCTGCGCTTCACGGTGCGGGTGCTGTCCCAGTGGTCCACGAAGGGTTGCACGGACTGGGCACGGAGGGCGCCGGAAGCGAACAGGAGGAGGAGGAGGAGGAAGCAGCTGCGCAGCAGGAGGGGCATGGCCTCAAAAGTACCCGGCGAGGCAGGCACCTTGTCAGGAGGAACGACGGATCATCCACGATCCGCATGGGGTGCGAACGGATCGCGGCCCTGCCGTGTTCCCACACGCGCCCCCTGTTGGGTCACCAAGGACCACGTACCGATGGATGAGCGTGAGGAGCACACGCGGAGCAGGGTCCCGGCTACCTTGCAGGCCATGAACGGGAACCGGGGCCGGCGCCTGGCGATCCTCGCCGGACTGGCGGGCGTGGTGCTGCTGCTGGCCGGCTGGAGCGCCGCCCTGGAGCCGCGCGGCCACCACAACCGGCTGGAGGATCTCCTGTTCCGCTCGGCGGACACGGACCTGGTGGTGCTGTACAGCACCTATTTCGCCACGGCCGGCCGCTGCGCGGGCTGCCACGGCCATGATGTGAACGGTGTGGCGAGCGTGGACGGCAGCGGCCGCGACGTGAACGCGGCCGACGACTGGCGCAGCACGATGATGGCCAACAGCGCCCGCGACCCCTTCTTCCGGGCCAAGCTGGAGCACGAAGTGCTGGTGAACCCCGGCCACCAGGGGGCCATCGAGGGCAAGTGCCTGGGCTGCCATGCGCCCCTCGGCTTCCACGAGCAGCGCATGCTGGGAGGCGCCCCCTTCACCGCGGCCATGCTGGACACGAGCACCATCGGGCTTGACGGCGTGAGCTGTGCGGCGTGCCACCAGCAGGACCCCGACAGCGCCGGCCGATCCTTCAGCGGTGACCTGCGCTTCAGCATCGACACGGTGTACGGCCCGTATCAGGAGGACGAGATCAACCCGGCGATCATGGAGTTCTTCGTCGGCTTCAGGCCCACCTTCGGGGAGCACATCGTGGATGGACGCACCTGCGCGGGCTGTCACACGCTGATCACTGAGACGGCGGACCTGCAGGGCAACCTCACGGGCGACCGGTTCGTGGAGCAGGCCACCTGGCACGAGTGGCTCAACTCGTCGTACAACGGCACCAGCGCCAACTGCCGCAGCTGCCACATGCCGCGCATCCAGGACAGCATCATCCTGGCCTCCGACTATTCGTTCCTTCCGGGGCACACACCCTTCGGGTTGCACCATCTGGCCGGTGGCAACGTGTACATGCTGGAGCTGATGAAGCAGCACCGCCAGCAGCTGGGCATCCCCGCCACCGACGTGCAGTTCGACAGCACCATCGCCCGCACGCTGCACAACCTGCGCCACCGCTCGGTGGACCTTGACGTGCAACTGGTGGACCGCAGCGCGGACACCGCATGGATCGATGTGACCCTGCAGAACCTCACGGGGCACAAGTTCCCCAGTGGTTACCCCAGCCGCCGCGCCTTCGTGGAGGTGGACGTGCTGAACACCGATGGCGACACGCTCTTCCACAGCGGGCGTATCGATGCGGCCTGGGAGGTGGAGGGCCATGATCCCGCCATGGAGCCGCACCACGATGTGATCCGCGGTCCGGACCAGGCCCAGATCTATGAGCTGGTGATGGGCGACGTGAACGACGACGTCACCACCGTGCTGGAGCGCGCCAAGAGCCCGTTGAAGGACAACCGCCTGGTGCCGGTGGGCTTCAGCACCACGCATTCGGCGTACGACACCACGCGCATCGCCGGCGTACCGGCGGCGGACATCGACTTCAACCACGATGCGCTCGGCCTGGAGGGCAGCGGCTCGGACCGTGTGCACTACCACGTGCCGCTCGGTGGCTACGAGGGTCCGCTGCAGGTGCAGGTGCGGGTGTGGTACCAGCCGGTGCCGCCCCGCTGGAACGCGGAGATGTTCGCCTTCAACGGCCCGCGCATCGACAGCTTCCGCACCATGGTGGACGGGATGGACGGCAGCCCCACGCTGGTGACGGCGGACAGCCTTTTCGTGGGCGCGCTGGGCCTCGGGGAGGGCGGAGCCACGACGGTGCTGGTGCATCCCAACCCCGCGCCAGACGGTCGCGTGACGGTGACCGGCCCCGCCGAGGTGCTGGAGGTCTTCGACGCGCAGGGGCGAAGGGCCGTCGTTCAGGTGGTGCGCCAGGGTGATCGGAGCGTGTTGCAACTGCCTTCGGTGCCAGGCACCTATCTGGTGGTGCTGCGCCACCGGGGTGTGGACCGCGTGGAACGCGTGGTGCGACCATGACCGCTCCTGTTCTCGCCTCCCTGCATTGCTATCCGATCAAGTCGGTCGGCGGCTTCGCCATGCACGAGGCGCGGCTCACCGACCGTGGGTTCGCGCACGACCGGCGCTGGATGCTGGTGGATGCCGCCGGGCGTTTCCTCACCCAGCGCGAGCTGCCCTCCATGGCGTGCCTCCGCACGGAACCGGCGGAGGACGGCTTCACGGTGATCGACCATCGCGATGAGGAGCACCTGAGCCTGCCCTGGACCTTGGAGGACGGCCCCGAACCCGAGGTGGACATCTGGGGAACGCGCGTGCGCGCGCGCGAGGCACCATCGGGCTGGTCCGCCTGGTTCAGCACGCGTGTGGGCGGTGCGGTGCGGCTGGTGCACATGCCCGATGCGACGCATCGCCCCATCGACGAGCGCTATGCCCGCGGGTTGACCTCGCTGAGCGATGGCTTCCCCTACCTGATCGTGTCGCAGGCCTCGGTCAATGCGCTGAACGAACGCCTCGACGTGCCGGTGCCCGTGGACCGCTTCCGCCCGAACCTGGTGATCGGCGGTGGCGTGGCGCATCAGGAGGACGGTTGGCGCGAGGTGCGGATCGGCACGGCGCGGTTCTCCCTGGTGAAGCCCTGCGCACGCTGCATCATCACCACCACCGACCAGCGCACGGGTGAGCGTGGCAGGGAGCCGCTCCGTACGCTGGCCACCTACCGCACGATGGACGGCAAGGTGCACTTCGGCATGAACGCGGTCGCCGATACGCAGGGCCTGGTGCGTGTGGGCGATCCCATCTCGATCCCGGACCGGCCATGATCCACTCCATCCTCGCCGACAAGGCCACCCGCCTCTACCTCATCCTGGGCGGCTTCTTCGTGGCCAACGCGCTCATCGCCGAGATGATCGGGGTGAAGCTGTTCCAGTTGGAGACCTTGCTGGGGATGCCGAAAGCGGACTTCACGCTGCTCGGCCAGCCGCACCTGAGCTTCGTGCTGAGCGTGGGCGTACTGCCCTGGCCCATCGTCTTCATCATGACGGATGTGATCAACGACTACTACGGCGTGCGCGGGGTCCGCTTCCTCACCCTCCTCACCACGGCGCTCATCGCCTTCGCCTTCGTCGTGATGTTCTTCGCCATCCGCATGCCGGCGGAGCAGGGCTGGTGGACCGGCAGCAGCGCGGCGCAGGGCGTGCCCGACATGCAGGCGGCCTTCACGGCCATCTTCGGCCAGGGCATGAACATCATCCTCGGATCGCTCACCGCCTTCGTGGTGGGGCAGCTGGTGGACGCCTTCGTGTTCCGCCGCATCAAGCGCATCACCGGCGACCGGCGGATCTGGCTGCGCGCCACCGGCAGCACCGTGGTGAGCCAGCTGGTGGACAGCGTGGTGGTGACCTACATGGCGTTCTGGGTCCTCAAGGACATGAGCTTCCCCATGGCCACGGCGCTGGTGCTCACCGCATACAGCTACAAGCTCGTCGTGGCCGTTCTGAGCACGCCGCTGGTATACCTCGTCCACGCCGGCGTGGAGCGCTATCTTGGCACGGAACGGGCGGCGGCGATGCGCCTGGCCGCGCTCCGCCAGCACGAGGTAGCATGAGCGATTCGGTGATCATCGAGCCGGTGAGCAAGGTGGACGACGCCGGCTTCCACAGGCTGGTGAGCCGGGAACAGGACCGTCTCCGCGCCTACTTCCCGGTGACCTTGGGCCGCTGCACGGACGTGGGCGCCACCCGACGCTACCTCAAGGAGCTGGTGTCCATGGCGAAGGACGGGACCTTCTTCTGTTTCGTGCTGCGCGACTATGAGGGTTCCGACCCCATCGGCGCGGTGTTCCTGAAGCAGTTCGACCGCACGGTGGGCCGCTGCGAGGTGGCCTACTTCATCGATGAGCCGCACAGCGGGCAGGGCTACGGCACCCTGGGGGTGATGTGGGCCGTGGACCATGCCTTCAGCCGGCTGGGCATGGGCAAGGTGGTGGCGCGCATCGCGCCGGACAACACCGCCAGCATCCGGGTGGCCGAGCACTGCGGCTTCCAGCGCGAGGGCCTGCTGCGCCGCGAGTTCCGCACCGGCCATGGCGAGCTGGTGGACCTGTTGTACTACGGGAATCTGCGCCCATGAACCGGCGACGACGACCCACGCGCCGCACCCCCGCCTCGCTGGACCGTTCGGCGAAGCGCGCCGCGCAAAAGGCCGCCGGGGCCTTCGACGGTCGCTTCCGCCCGCGCGTGGTGCGCAGCCGGAAGACCTACAGCCGCAGGCCCAAGCACCGCGGGGAAGGTCCCGAAGGCGCGGCCTAGGGGGCCGGCGTCCACTTCTCCACCCGACCCGCCACCGGCTTCAGCGCCGCCAGGTGGTCGTAGATCGCCCCGAGGTCCTGCTCGGTCATCGTGGCGTACATCGTCCACGGCATCACCGTCTGGAAGTCGCCCGGGCCCACCTTTGGATGGACGTAGGCACTGTCGGCGTACTGCTTGAACCGCGCGATGAACATGGCCTTGTCCCAGGCCCCGATGCCGTCCGTGGGGTGCGGCGTGATGTTCGGTGACCGCAGCACGGAGCCATCGGGGAAGGCGAAGGTGAATCCTCCGGCGAAGGGCTGACCCACACGTTCGCCCTTCACGGTGTTCGTGTGGCACTCGATGCAGGCGGCCGCATTGGTCACATACTCGCCATAGAGCGCGTCGGTCGGAGCGGGACGGTCCATGGGCTTTGGCGGCTCGGGCACCGTGCGCATGATGAGGTTCACCGGGAAGTCGATCGTGCTCTCCGGATAGGCCGGCGTGGCGATGGGGTCCAGGGAGCGCAGGTAGGCGATGATGCTGTGCACGTCCTCGGTGGCCAGCCTGTTGTAGTTCGGATAGGGCATCACCGGGAAGAAGGGATGACCGTCCTTGCTGACCCCGCTGGTGATGGCCCGGTACAGTTCGCCATCGGTCCAGTCCTTCAGTGCGAAGGGGGTGATGTTGCGTGCGAAGAACTCGCCGGGGAACTGCATGGTGCGGTCGAACTTGTCGCCGCCGGCCCCCAGCGTCCCGGGTTTGGGCGGACCGGCAAAGAGGCTCCAGTCACGCTGCGCGTGGCAGTCCATGCACACGCACACACTGTTGGCGAGGTAGCGCCCCCGTTCGATCCGCTCGGGGGTGAGCTCCACCTTCAGGTCCGCAGGCGCGTCCACATCGGGCAGGGCCTTTGTGATGTAAAGCAGTCCTGCACCGACGACCACGGCCAGGAGCAGGAGCACGGCAGCAAGGATCTTGATGAACCGTTTCATGGGACAGGTGGTGTTGGATGGAACGAAAGTGGCGAATGACGGATCACCACACAACCGGAAGCAGCGTCACCTGCGATCGAGGATCAACGCCTGTTACCTTCGGAGCGCATGTCGAAGAACATCACCTCCCTCTCCGGCCGCGACGGCAAGGAGCTGGACGACGCCCTGTGGGACCGGTTGCAAGCGGCCGCCGACCTTACGGGCACGCCATCAACGGACGCGCTCACCCGCATCGCGGATGAGTACCTCATCGGCGAGGCCATCACCTATGGCACCAGCACCTTCTACGACTTCCTGAAACCGGAGAACAAAGGCATCAAGGCCTACGTGTGCAACGGCAGCGCCTGCCTGGTGGCGGGCACGCAGGACAAGGTGCACCACGCACTGCGAAAGCACTTCAAGGAGGAGGAGATCGGGCACATGTGCTGCCTGGGGCGCTGCCACGAGAACAGCGCCTTCCACATCGGCGGTCGCAACTACAGCGGCGACAGCGTGGACCGCGTGGACGAGGTGGTGAAGGCGGTGCGTGAAGGTGGTGCGCACGGCGTGGCGGCGAACGGTGGGCACCATGTGGGCACCACCATGGAGGCCCCCATCCTCACAGCGCCCATGCCGCCGCTGCCGGAGTTCTACGCGGTGTGGGAGCGCGTGCTGCAGAGCGATCCGGCGGACATCCTGCAGGAGATCAAGGTGGCCACGATCCGCGGAAGAGGAGGGGCCGGTTTCCCCATGGGCTTCAAACTGGAGGCCTGCCGCAACGCCACCGACACCACCGGCAACGGCACCCCGCGCAAGTACATCGTGTGCAATGCGGACGAAGGCGATCCGGCGGCCTTCAGCGACCGGTACCTGCTGGAGCAGCGTCCGCACCGTGTGCTGCTCGGCATGATGATCGCCGGCTACTGTGTGGGGGCCGATACGGGTGTCCTCTACATCCGGGCGGAATATCCCGAAGCGATCGCCGCGGTGAAGGAGGCCATCCGGGAACTGGAGGCGGCCGGCTGGATCGGCACCGCCATCAAGGGCAGCGGCTTCCACTGGCGCTTCAAGGTGATCAAGGCGGCGGGTGCCTATGTGTGCGGTGAGGAGACGGCGCTGCTCAACAGCATCGAGGGCAAGCGCGGCGAGGTGCGCACCCGTCCCCCCTATCCGGCGCAGCAGGGTCTGTTCAACCGGCCCACGGTGGTGAACAACGTGGAGACGCTCGCCTGTGTGCCCTGGGTGGTGGAGCATGGCGGTGCGGCCTTCGCACGGCTCGGCTCCGAGAAGAGCAACGGCTCCAAGCTCGTCTGCCTGGACAGCGGCTTCAACCGCCCCGGTCTCTATGAGGTGGAGTGCGGCACCCCCCTCGCCCGTGTCATCGACGAGCTCGGCCAGGGCTTCGCCCGCCCCACCAAGGCGCTGCATATCGGCGGACCGCTCGGCGGCATCGTTCCGATGGAGAAGATCAACGCGCTCTCCATCGATTTCGAGAGCTTCCAGAAGGAGGGCTTCCTCCTCGGGCATGCGAGCGTGCTCAGCATCCCCGCCGGCTTTCCGATGATCGACTACCTGGAGCACCTCTTCGCGTTCACGGCGGCGGAGAGCTGCGGCAAGTGCTTCCCCTGTCGCATCGGTTCCACCCGTGGACGGGAGCTGATCCAGGGTGCACGCGACGGCCGGCGGATCGACCGGGCGCTGTTCCAGGACCTCATCGAGACGATGGAGATCGGGTCGTTGTGCGCGCTCGGCGGAGGACTGCCGCTCGGTGTACGCAATGCGCTTCAGTACTTCGGCGACGAGCTGCGTCCGGCGTTCACCTGATCGATGAAGGCGGCGCCCGAGCCGGCGCTCCCAACGCACGACGCGCCGCGATGCGGCGCGCCGGAAATGGCGAAGGGCCCGGAACCCGGGCCCTTCGATCGTATGGAGCCAGGCTCCTTACTTCTTCTTCGCGGCCTTCTTCGTGGCCTTCTTCGCGGCCTTCTTGGTGGCCTTCTTCGGAGCGGCCTTCTTGGTCGCCTTCTTCGCGGCCTTCTTCGTGGCCTTCTTAGCTGCCTTCTTTGCCATGACGGTTAAGGGTTTGAGACAAACGTATCACCTCGAACGCATCCACGCATCAAATGGTTGCAAGGATGTACCAACCAAATAGTGTTGATAACGATGAAGTGCGATCATCGATCCTCGCATCGCATCGCGGTCATGCGCGCATCCGTTCGTTCGCATCGGTCGCATGCATCACGTGATGCACATGGTGCTCCTGCATCGCGTCGCCGCCATCACGCATCGCTCCTGCCATCGATGCGTTCGGTGCCAAGCCGATCATCCCACCGCACGCATCCGGTTGCCCTTCGCCTCGTGCGTGAGCTCGCACAGGCCGAGCGCCTCCATCAGCGGTGGCAGGTACACGCCGAAGCGTCCACGCAGACCCTTCTTCAACCCATACCAGCCACCCACCGGGTTCTGCGGTGAACGCCCCCAGGCTTCCACGGTGCCTTCCTTGGCCGGCTTCTGCTCATCGGCCCCGCCGAGCTCCCTGGATCGCATGCGGACGTCCAGATGAGTCGCATGGGCTCCGATCGGCATGCGCAAGGGGACTGATCATTGATCGAAGCGCGTTCGCGCGATGCCTTGCGGAAGGGCAGCGTCCGTCATGGCCGCGTTGCCGGCCCTGGTGCGGAGCGCTTCCGCTCAGCGGAGACCCGCAGGCAGCGGCCACCGCTTATGCGCGCCGGTGAGCCGAGCGAGCAGCAAAGCGAAGCCGAAGAGGGCATCCTGCAACCAGAACGGCATGCCCGCCAGCCGGTACTCCTTCCGCATCTTCCACAACAGGTGCATGGCGGCCAAGGGCGGCACCTTGTTCCAATCGCCGCCGCGTTCCATCGCCGTATCGCCCATCGACTGCAGCATCCATTCGATATGCAGCGCCGGCTCGTACCAGAACTCCGCCTCCACCCGCTCGGTGGCGCTCCCATTGCGGAAGTTGTGCGCCTCGCCAGAACGGATCACAGTGCTCTGCCCGGGACCGAGGGTCACCTCCTTCTTGCCGATGGTCACGATCAAGGTCCCGCTGTTCACCTTGAAGCCCTCTTCCTGCCCGAAGTGGACGTGCGGACCCGGGCCTTTGTTGCCAGGCCCAAGGCTCAACGTGGCCTCGCTTCGTTGGCCGTTGGTGCGCTCGCGGGCATCGTTGAACTGGATGCGCTCGCCGATGGCATGGAGGTCGATCGTCCGTTTCATGCCGTTGCGGTTTCCAGCAAAGCTGATCGGTCTTATTGATCCGGCATCGATATAGCGGACGATCGGCACGATCTGTGGATCTTGCCGAGGCATGCGCGAGAACGACTCCAGGAAGCTGTCGATGCCCGAGCTCAATGAGCGTCGTAGGCAGGCGGTGCAATGCAGGCTCAAGGGCATGGGCCTGAAGGAAACGGCCGAACTCTGTGGCATGTCCCGCAACACGGTGAACGAAGCCTGGCAACGGTACAAGGCCGGTGGCTGGAAGGCCATTCGTGTGTGGAAGACCGGTCGCCCGGTGGGCAAGGGACGCATCCTGACAAGTGAGCAGGAGAAGGAGACACAACGGCTGATCCGTGACAGAACGCCCGATCAGTTGAAAATGCCTTATGCGTTGTGGAACCGGCAAGCGGTGCGCGAGCTGATCGAGCGGCGCTACGACCGCAAGCTGGCCATACGCAGTGTGGGGCTCTATCTGGAGCGCTGGGGATTTACGCCGCAGAAGCCACTGCGCAAGGCCTACGAGCAGCGACCGGAGGCGGTGCGCAAGTGGCTGCACGAGGATTATCCGGCCATCCGTGCACGTGCCAAGGCTGAAGGTGCCGTGATCCACTGGGGCGATGAGACCGGTCTGCGCAGTGATGACGTTCGCGGGCGCAGCTACTCCCTGCGAGGCCACACTCCCGTGGTCAGGGTGAACCACAACCGCCACGGCTGTTCGGTGATCTCCACGGTGACCAATCGCGGGGAAATGCGCTGGATGGTCTTCAAGGGCGCACTGAACAGCAGCATCCTGATCGGCTTTCTGAGAAGACTGGTCAAGGATAGCGACAACAAGGTGTTCCTGATCTTGGACAACCTCAGGGTCCACCACAGCAAGCCGGTCAAGGAATGGCTCGAGGAGCATCTGGAGAGCATCGAGGTCTTCCACCTGCCGAGTTATTCGCCCGAACTCAACCCGGTGGAAGTAGCGAACGCAGCGCTGAAGGATGCCGTCACCAAGCACGCTCCAGCACGCAAGAAGGGGCAGCTTGAACTCTTCACATCACGCTTCCTGCGTTCCCTCCAGCGACACCCCAAGCGCATCATCGCACTGTTCCAGAAAGACACCGTTCGTTACGCAGCCTGAGTCCAGATCATGAATGCCGGATCAATAAGCAATGCTGTGCAAGTCTCGCTCCACCGGCACTTCCATGCCCTCCTCATCCGAGGAGCAGGGTTCGAAGCTGGACGCGCCCTTTCTATCTTCGTGCGTTACGTATCTCGCCATGAACCAGCCCCAGGCCAAGACCGGCACCTCCGCCCCTCCCGCCGCCAAGACCCAGTCCGCCCCGGCCTCCTCCAACAAGGCAGCCGTGGAGGTCGACCTCGCCTACATCGATGGTGTGGCCTACCCCATCCACAAGGGCGAAACGATGCTCGCCTTCCTGAAGCGGCACAAGGGTCCCAACCCGGTGCCCACGCTCTGCGACGCGCCCAACCTGGAGCCCTTCGGCAGCTGCCGCGTGTGCAGCGTGGAGGTGGCCCTTCAGGAGGACGGCCCCAGCAAGGTGATGGCCAGCTGCCACATCCCCGTGGGCAAGGGCATGTACATCACGGTGAACAGCCCGCGCATGGAGCGGCTGCGCAAGAACATCGTGGAGCTGGTGCTCACCGACTACGACACCGAGCGGCTGAAGACCGAGGACCACGGGCGGAACGAACTGTACAATGTCGTCCAGCAGATCGGCTTCGACATCGACAGCGTGCGCTACCCCAAGGGGAAGAACCACCTCGACACGCCGATGGACACGAGCCATCCGTACATGGTGAGCGACCTCAGCGCGTGCATCAGCTGCTACCGGTGCGTGCGCGCGTGCGACGAGGTGCAGGGCGAGTTCGTGCTCACCATGGCCGGCCGCGGCTTCGACAACCACATCGTCAAGGGCACCAACGAAAGCTTCAAGGACAGCGATTGCGTGAGCTGCGGCGCCTGCGCACAGGCCTGCCCCACCAGTGCCATCACAGACGTGTTCCGCGCCAAGGAGACCAAGGCCGATGAAGTGGTGCGCACCGTGTGCACCTATTGCGGCGTGGGCTGCAACCTGGAGGTGAAGGTGAAGGACGGCAAGGTCGCCGGCATCACCGCACCGCTGGAGGCCGAGGCCAACCAGGGCCACACCTGCCTCAAGGGCCGCTACGCCTTCCGCTTCTACGACCACCCCGAGCGCTTGCGCACCCCGCTCATCCGCAAGAACGGCGAGCTCGTGCCCGCCACCTGGGACGAGGCCTACGACTTCATCGTGGACGGCTTCATCCGCATCCGCGAGCAACATGGTCCGGACGCGCTGGCCGGCGTGAGCAGCGCGCGCTGCCCCAACGAGGAGAACTACCTCATGCAGAAGTTCTTCCGCGCGCAGGTGGGCACCAACAACATCGACGCGTGCGCGCGCGTGTGCCACAGCCCCACGGCCCTGGGCATGCAGAAGACCTTCGGCACCGGCGCGGCCACCAACAGCATCGACGACCTGAAGGACACGCACACCATCATGGTGATCGGTGCGAACCCCACCGACGCGCACCCGGTGACCGGCGCCAAGATCAAGCAGCAGATCATGAAGGGGAAGACCCTGATCGTGATCGACCCGCGCCGCACCGAGCTGGCCCGCTACGCCCACTACCACCTGCAGCTGAAGCCCGGCACCAACGTGGCCCTGCTGAACATGATGATGCACTTCATCGTCAAGGAGGGCTGGGTGAAGCAGGAGTTCATCGACCAGCGCACCGAGGGCTGGGCCGATTTCAAGAAGGAGATCCTCGCCGTGGACATCGACGCCATGGAGCGCGAGACCGGTGTGGACCGGAACCTGGTGCGTGAAGCCGCGAAAGCCTACGCCAGCTCGCCCGCCGCCATGAGCTTCCACGGCCTGGGCGTCACCGAGCACTACCAGGGCACCTTCACCGTGATGCAGATCGCCGACCTGGCGATGATGACCGGCAACATCGGTCGCCGCGGCGTGGGCGTGAACCCGCTGCGTGGCCAGAACAACGTGCAGGGCGCGGCCGACATGGGCTGCCAACCCCACCAGGGGGCAGGCTACTTCGCGGTGGACGAGCCTGCGAACATCCGGATGTACGAGCAGTTCTACGGCGTGGAGCTGCCCCACCACGCGGGCAAGAAGATCCCGCAGATGTACGACGCCATGCTCGCGGGCACGCTGAAGGCCTTCTGGGTGGCGGGCGAGGACATGGCGCAGACGGACCCCAACACCCTGCACGTGCGCAAGGCCCTGGGCCAGCTCGAGCTCTTCGTGGTGCAGGAGCTCTTCATGACCGAGACCGCCAAGCTCGCCCACGTGGTGCTGCCCGCCAGCAGCTTCCTGGAGAAGAGCGGCACCTTCACCAACGGCGAGCGCCGCATCCAGCGCGTGAACGCCGTGGTGGAGCCCATCGAAGGCACCAAGAGCGACGGGCAGATCACCTGCGACATCATGGAGCGCTACGCCGCGAAGACCGGCAGGCGCAGCGGCAACGCCAGCAAGGAGTACCACCCGAGATGGGTACTGGAGGAGATCAGCCGCATCGTGCCCTTCTTCGCCGGGGTGAAGTGGGACGAGCTGGGCGAGAACGGCAAGCAATGGCCCGTGAAGCCCGACGGCAGCGACACCAAGATCCTGCACGCCGACACCTTCAAGCGCGGCCTCGGCAAGTTCATCTTCAACCAATGGGAGAAGAGCCCCGAGGTGCGCGAGAACGAGAAGGACTACCCCTACATCATCACCACCAACCGCGAGCTGGAGCACTACAACTGCGGCGCCATGACGCGGCGCACCGGCAACGGCGAGATCCTCACCGAGGACGTGCTGCTGATCAACCCCGCCGACGCGGAGAAGAACGGCATCGCCGAGGGCGACATGGTGTGTGTGGAGAGCCCGCGTGGCAAGGTGGACATCAAGGCCCGCATCACCGACGAGGTGAAACCCGGCATCCTCAGCAGCACCTTCCACTTCCCGGAGATCATGCTCAACATCATCACCAGCAGCGTGAGCGATTCACTGGCGATGTGCCCGGAGTACAAGGTGGTGACGTGCAGGATACGCAAGGCGAAGAAGGCGCACCTCCGTCAGGCTGGAGAAGTGGTACTGAAAGCCTGATCGATGCGCATCTACATCGACACCTCGGTCTTCGGTGGTTGTTTCGACGAGGAGTTCGAGGAATGGTCCTTGAAACTCTTCGAGCTGGTCGCAACCGGCAAATACACGGTGGTGATCTCGGATGTGACCGAGGATGAGTTACGGGATGCACCCGCACATGTCCGCGAAGTATTGAAGGACCTTTCGCAGAAGCAGTTGGAGGTGGTCAAACTCACGGAGGAGTCAAGAGCATTGGCCCATGCCTATGTCAAGGAGCGCATCGTCACCGCCAGGTGGAAGGCGGATACGGAGCACATCGCTGTCGCCACCATCGCCCAGGTTGACCTTCTGGTGAGCTGGAATTTCAAGCACATCGTGAATTACGACCGCATCCGGCTCTACAACGCTGTAAATTTGAAGCACGGCTACAAATTGCTCGAGATCCGTAGCCCAAGAGACCTGACCACATGAACACCGAAGCCAGAAAGAAGAAGCGCTTTGACGCCGTGGCCATGGTGCGCGAGATACGTGAGGCCCACTATCGCCGAGACACCGACCCCAACTTCGATCCAGCGGAGTTGAAGCGCATCAAGGCAAAGTGGACCAAGTTGCTTGAGGAGGACCTGAAGGCGCGGGGTAAGAAAGCGGCTTAACAACCGACGAGGTGAAGCCTGCCTACCGGCAGGCAGGCCCGGCATCCTCAGCAGCACCTTCCACTTCCCCGTGATCATGCTCAACATCATCACCAGCAGCGTGAGCGACAGCCTGGCGATCCCGTTAGGGCGGGACAGGTCGTGCCCGGAGTACAAGGTGGTGATCCCGCTGGGGCGGGACAGGCTGTGCAGGATCCGGAAGGCGCGGAAGGCGCACTTGAGGAAGGCCGGCGAAGTCCAGGTGAAGGCATGAGCTTGAGAGCACTGCTGACAGCGGTTCTAGCGCTATGCCTGATCGGGGCAACGCTGCCATCGCACCCGCTTCATCTGTCCGGTACAGTTCGGTTCAAGAGTGAGCGAGTGGACTTACGCGTGGAAGGGCTCAGCCTCTTTGTGAAAGCAGGTGGTCGGATCCTTGCGAAGAGCGATGTTGATAAGGATGGTCGATACGCCATCAACTTTACTCCAGGTGACCAACCTACTGTCGACTTCTACTATGCGGGCCTTGGTCACGATACCACCTTCATCAGGTCCTTCACTCGTTTCGAGAGCGATGTATTGATCTGGAATATTGACTAATGAGCACGCATTGGAACCTTAGTGCGCCTGCCTGCCGAAGGCAGGGCCAGGTGGACATCAAGGCCCGCATCACCGACGAGGTGAAGCCCGACATCCTCAGCAGCACCTTCCACTTCCCGGAGATCATGCTCAACATCATCACATCAAGTGTGAGCGACTCACTGGCGAGCCAGCTTTGGCGGGACAGGTCGTGCCCGGAGTACAAGGTGGTGATCCCGCTTGGGCGGGACAGGCTGTGCCGGATCCGGAAGGCGAAGAAGGCGCATTTGAGGAAGGCGGGAGAGGTGGTGCTTAAGGCGTAGGTTCTTGGGGCGTTCCGGCTCGAAGACTCGCCGTCGGGCCATCCGCTCGTAGTCCTCGCCGCCCTCGTTCCTCAGTCGGCTGTGGGCTTTCCGCTTCAATGCGTCGCGCGGCTTAGTTTTGACTTGAGCAATTGACCGATGGCAAAGAAGCAGTACAAGGTTCCGGTTTCCGGGGTGGTGGCGCAGTACGCCAGGACGAGCCTTGGCCTATCGGTCGTGGATGCCTGCAAGATGCTGGAGATTGAGGCTGAGGAATTGGAGGCCATTGAATCCGGTGTGGAGCAGCCAGGGATTTTCTTGCTCAAGTCGATGGCTAGGGTCTACAAGCGGTCTTTGACTTTCCTGCTCCTCACCGAGGTGCCTTACGAGAAGCCGTTACCACGCGACCATAGGACAGCCGGCTCTGTCAAGCTTGACCATTTCCATTCGAAGACCATCCTTACAGTTCGGAAAGCCCGTACGCTCGCCATCTCTCAAATAGACCTGCTCAGGAACTTGAACTTGCCGGTGCCGGCGTTCAAGCACCGCTCGACGTTGCAGGATGATCCCAAGGCATTAGGACAAAAGCTGAGGCAACAGCTTGAGTTGTTCCACCTCCGCGAGGAGGGTATTACAGATGCGCAGGCCTTGGAACATACCATCGAAGCGGTCTCAGCTCTTGGCGTGCTGGTCTATCAACTGAGTCTGACCCAGGACGGCCTACGGGGCTTCTCCGTTTTGGACGAGGAGGTACCGATCATCGTTCTGAAACGGCGAGGGGAAATGCCGACCGCGAGATTGTTCACGCTTTTCCATGAACTCGGTCACGTCATCCTTGGAGAAAGCGGCATGTGCGACCTGCACGCAGCAGATGGGGAGGCAATAGAACATTGGTGCAACAGCTTTGCCGCAGAGGTCCTGTTGCCGAGAGAGGAGCTGCGGCAACACACGGTGGTCGTTCAGCACCTCGCTGCAAATGCGGGTAAAGAGTGGGCAAGGGTGGAGTTGGCCAATATCGCCAAGGGATACCATGACGGCTTGGAGGTGGTATTGCGGGCATTGCTTTCTGAGAAGCTCACCACGCCAGAATTCTATGAGGAGCACCACCTGAAATGGAAAGAGAAAGCCTTTGGACGGGCAAAGAAGGGCCAGCCACGCGATACGATCAAAGGGAAAGTGCAGGAACGCGGACGTTCGTTCGTGCGCTTGATCTTCAATGCCTTTGACCGTGAACGGATCGGCGCCATTCAAGCCTCGCAACTCCTTGATGTGCCGATGGACCGCTTCTCCCAAGCCCGTCAACTGGTAGTATGATGAACTTGTTCGATGAGGATGAGGCCATCTATGCGTTCGACAGTGATGCGTTGGTGACACTTGAGCGATACTACAGCGACCTATCCGTCTTCGATGCGCTTTGGCAGGACCTGGCATGGCTTTCCCTCGCAGGCCGCTTCAAAGTCATCGACTTCGTGTACGACGAGGTAGTGGATAGCTACAAGGGCGACCGGGGGTTCCTGAAGTCCTGGTTGAAGAAGCAGCGCAAATACTGCTTCTGGGAAACCGATGAGAAGGCGATGATCTTATCGCAGCGGGTCATCAACGAGAATGTTAGGTCTGGGTTTCTGAAGCCTGGCAAACTGATTGGAGAGCGGGATGAGGCTGATCCATTCCTGATCGGGACGCTGCGGTAGAAGGTTTCATCATTGTCACCAAGGAGAAGACAACGGTCTCCAACAAGTTGCCGCAAGTGGCAGCGAAGTATGGTGCTCGCACCATCGGCATCGCGGACTTCTTGAAGGATCGCGGATTCAAGCTACAGCGCGGGTCTTAAACTCCCCCGCTGCCGCGAGTCTGTGAATCGTGGCCTTCACCGCACCCCAGCCACCCCCTTCATCACCGCTGCGCTCATCCGTTAGGCTTGTTCGTCGTGCCGCAGTCCGACCGTGTGGTCGATGGTATGTACCGGCTTGCCCAGTACCATGATCGCTGAGGTCAAGTGCGTGGCCCCACCATTGGGAACGAACGTTCCGGGCTCACATCAAGAAGCCGTTCTCCTGCTCCACGGGGCCGGGGATGTCGGTATCGCCGATCATTTCGCGCAGGTCGATCTCAATTCCGCGTGCGATCGAGGTGATGGGCACATCGTTGTAGGTGCCTTCGAAGGGGTTCTCGGAATAGTCACCGATCATCTCCATCAGGAAGAAGATCCAGATGATGAGCGCGCTCAGGAAGGGTGATACCCAGAAGAGCCAACCCGCTGAACGGCCGATGACATCGAGCATGCCCAGCGGCACGAACACGGCGAAGACAAGCGTCAGCCACAGCGCTGTGCTGGCGTACTGGCGCGGGAAGGGGAAGTTCTTGATCCGCTCCGCACGTCCCTGTTCCGCATACAGCTCAGCGACATGTCCGTGGAAGGCCATGTGCCGGAAGTCATCGAAGTAGCCGGCATCCCGCAGCTCCTGCAGACGGATGCTCTGGTTGCGCAGCAATTGGGTGGCCAGGTTGCTTTGCTGGTACACGCCGGACAGCTCCTGCTCGGGCAGGTATTTGGACATCTCCGCCTTGCATACCGGTCCGGGTTGCTCGCTCATCCGGGGCAGGTTCGCACTGTGCTCCAGCTCACGCGGATGCTCCCAAGCACGGGGCATCCGGAGCTGGTGGCGAAGGGCGGTGAGCCAGGCGATATGGCGATGGACGAGCTCGCGGCGGATGGCCTGGTCGTCCGGGCCCTTCACGAACGAGCAGACCGCAGCACCGAACGCGCGGCTGCTGTTCACGATGCCGCCCCAGATCTTGCGCGCCTCCCACGTGCGGTCGTACGAACTGTTGTTCTTGAAGCCGAGGTAGAAGGCCACCGCGATGCCGATGACGCTGATGGGCTGCCAGGGGATGCTGAGATCCGTGTGGAGCAGGTGAACAAGGATGTTCACCACGGTTGCGTAGGCCAGCCCGATGACAAAAGACCTCCTGGATCAGAAAAAGGTCATGAAGAAGCCGTAGTTGCGCTTGATGTACATGGGTGTGCTTGGGAGCGTGAAGATGGGGAATGCGGCAGGTCGTCGCTTGCATCCGCGATCGACCGGTCCGGAGATGCACGGGACAAGGGCCTCCACGGTTGAGCTCATGCCTGGCATCGCACCACGGTGGCCATCACCCACTCGCCCGCGTTTGCAACGCGGGCGATGATCCCGGCGCGCTTGCAGCGCGCACCGCTTCCGGCTCACATGGGTCATGGTCGTTGCAAACGACCTGCTTCCACGCCCGCGTTACAAACGCGGTCGAGCTCTGGCCAACGCGGGTCAGCGAAGGCTACCCCATCGGGTGGAAAGCCCGCGCGGGCACGCCTGCCCCGGGCCTGACCCGGGGGTGGACATCAAGGCCCGCATCACCGATGAGGTGAAGCCGGGCATCCTCTCTGGCACCCTCCACTTCCCGGAGATCGTGTTCAACATCATCACCATCAGCGCGCATGCACCACCTCGAACCGTGCCCGTGCCAGGCTGCGGCCGTTGGCATCACACAGGGTGGCCACATAGAGCCCCCCGGCCAGCGGGGAGGTGTCCACAACGACGCCGTCCGCTGATGCACCCGCCTGCTCCACCAACCGGCCAGCAGCATCCGTGATCTCGATCCACGCCGCCTGGGCCGCGCCGTCAAGGCGGATGTACATCGCATCATCCGCAGGATTGGGGCCCAGCGTCATGACGTTCATGTCGGTCGCTTCTTCCACAGCCGCGACCAGGCAGTTGAGGATCACGCCCACGTAGGCACCGCTGCTGGCGGCGATCACGATGTCCGGGAGCGCATCGGCATTGAAACGGCCCACGGCGAAGTCGATGGGATTCACGGCGGCGATGGAATGCACGGGAGGGCCGAACTGGCCCGCACCGTAGCCCGGGAACACCCGCACCGAATTGTTGGCGTAGTCCGCCACCACCAGGTCGCCGAAACCGTCGAGGTCCATGTCCACTGACCGCACCAGCGCGGGACTGATGCCGCCGTACATCGTCACGGGCGCCGCGAAGCCACCGGTACCATCGCCCATGCGGAAGGAGAGGGAGTCCGGGGACGGATACGAGTTGGACACCACCACGTCCATGTCGCCGTTCGCATCCACATCGATCGCCGAGGCGAAGATGCTGGTGTGCGGATGCGTGACGTGGGTCCGCGTTCCGAAGGTGCCGGGCCTTGTGCCCCACAGGATGCTCCAGAAGTGGACGACCTCGCCCAAGCCGGCCAGGTGGGTGTAGAGCACATCGAGGTGGCCATCCTCATTGAAGTCGGCGAGGTCCAGGGAAGTGGCCGGGACATCGGTGGGATGATCCGCGTGCGGCTGGAAGGTGCCATCGCCGTTGCCGATCAGCACGGCCAGGCCACCGCCACCCGCGCCATGGGGAACGAGCAGGTCGATGGCCCCGTCGTTGTCGAGGTCGCGCGCCATCAGGGTCCACGTTTCCCCGGAAGGGATGGCGTACGGGACAGGGGCATCAAAAGCTCCGCCGCCCAGGTTGAGCAGCACCTGCACATGGTCCACATGCGCGGTCACCAGGTCCGCGCGCGTGTCGCCGTTCAGATCGGCCGCGATGATGTCCACCGGGTACATCCCCACCGGCAGCGTGACGGCGGGCTGGAAGCTGCCGTCCCCATTACCGAAGAAGATCGACAGGTCGCCAGTGAGGTGGTTGCTCACGGCCATGTCCAGCAGTGTGTCATCGTTCAGGTGGCCGGCGGAGATGCCCCAGAGGTCAAGGCCGCCCGAGGCGACGAAGCCGGTATGGTCCAGGCAGATGTTCTGGCTGCGGAGCCCGCCGCCCAACGTGAGCAGGACCAACGCGCATGGAACGTCGAAGCGCATGGTCCGAAATTATCACCCTGGATGCGCCGCGCTCCGATCCTGGTGCCGCTCCGTTCAAAAGGATGGGCGATCGTTATTCACCGGCACGGTGCTGATCGTGCCTTAGCCCGCACGGCTACGCGTCTCCTACTTCCGCAGCTGGCGCGGATCTGTGATCCGTGTCCACCTCATCCAGCATAAGCAAGCCAGCCGATCGGCTGTCACTTCCGCATCCACCTTGCATTGGGGCTCATCCGATAGTGCTTGTCATCATAGGCCATCAATCGAGGGTCAGCAGTGGCCTTCTTGGACACATGCGGCTCTCGCCCGGCGCGGATGGCTGCGCGTTCCACACACCGGAAGTGGTGGTTGGCTAGTCGCTTGTAGGGCTTCGCCGTACTGCCTTTACAGATACCGAAGTAAGGTGTATGTTTCCTTGAACGGGCCATAGCAGGTCAAGACGACTGTTGTGCGGCGCGGGTTGTCCGACTCGTGCCTCTCCCGCTCGCCCGCGTTTGCAACGCGGGCGATGATCCCGGCGCGCTTGCAGCGCGCACTGCTTCAGGCGTACATGGTTCATGGTCGTTGCAAACGACCTTCTTCCACGCCCGCGTTGCAAACGCGGGCGAGCTCTGACCGTGCCGGACCCGGAAGGCGAAGAAGGCGCATTTGCGGAAGGCATTCGCTGCCGCGGGTCTGTAGCTCACGCCTATACCGCCACCACCCGCCCCTGCATCCACTCACCGATCTCATCCGCAGACGAACGACCTTCAGCGACGCGGATGGTCAGCTCGTAGAGTTCATCCTGCGTTGCTTCGATCCGGAAGCCCTCCTTGCGCAAGAGCAGAAGTGCGAGACCGAGGCCTGTGCGCTTGTTACCGTCCAACCACGGATGCCGGATGATCACGCTCTCCATCAGCGCGGCAGCCTTGGCGACCGGTGAAGGATAGAGATCCTCACCACCGAATGTTTGGTATGGCCGTGCCAAGGCGGCTTCCAAAGCACCCTGATCTCGCAAACCCTGCGCTCCTCCGAATGCCTCGATGGAACGCGCGTGAAACTTTTCGGCGAGGTCCAACGAGATCATTTCGCGAGCCGGGCCAACACCTCCCGGTTCTCCTCGATGATCTTGTCGATCAACTGATCGTCGCTCTCCTTGGTAGAGCCGACCTTCAGCTCATCGAGCAGATCGATGAGCTTGATCAACGCCTTGTCTGAAAGGCCTTCGATGGCTTTCGCGGCCTTCTCGCGGAGTTCCTTGGTGCTCATGGGTTGCGCCGTAGCACGGCGGAGGTGTATGGTCCAACAAAACTAACGCAACAGCCCCCCCCCCAATGCAGGGCCACCTGCTTTGGGCTCGTTCGCCCGTGCCGGTCCGTCCGAGTGGTCGATGATATGTACCGGCGCGCCGCCCACACGCGGCGCAGCGCTGATGGGAACAGACTCTAGTACTACCTTCTTAACGATCCTTGTGCTCCAGCTGCCAGCGTGGACCGATCTGCGCCACTACCTTGTCCGAACATCCAAGCCCGCGTGCACACCAGCCGTTCCTTCCTCGCTTCGCCGCTCCTTTCATCGCTGGTGATCATGGCCTCCTGCGACGCGCAGGTCCCGGCATCCACAGCGGGTGATGTGGTCGTTGCAGCATCGCCGGGACAGGAAGTGCGCATGGACACCGCCCAGATCTCCGACTACATCGTTGCGGCCTTGGAGGATAGCCAGGGCAACCTTTGGTTCGGCACCGTGGGCGATGGTGTGGTCCGCTACAGCGCCGACCCATCGGTCGTTCCGGGAGAACGCCTCCGCTACTTCACCTCGAAGGATGGCCTCGCCGACATGGTGGCCTCCAGCATCGTGGAGGATAAGCAAGGCCACATCTGGATCGGATCGCACGATGGCGCTACACGTTTCGACGGCAAGACCTTCACCGCCTACAAGGCACCGGAGGGATTGCACGGGGCGGGCTGCGTTCTGCTTGTGGACCGCAACGGGACCTTGTGGGCCGGCACCAACGATGGCGCCTTCCGCTTCGATGGCACGCGCTTCCAGCCTTTCGACATTCCCACTCCAGCGATCAAGGAACCTTCTCACAAGTGGGTGGCCGGCAAAGTGTGGGAGATCATCGAGGATAGCCGGGGTAACATCTGGTTCGGGCGCGATGGGTACGGCGCGTGCAAGTATGACGGCACGTCCTTCACCCATTTCACCAAGGAGGACGGTCTCTGTAGCAACAACGTGGCGAGCATTGTGGAGGACCCGCAAGGCCACCTCTGGTTCGGATCCATCACCTCGGACTTTCCGCCAGTACAGGAAGGTGGTTTGGCCCGTTACGATCCTTCGGCTTCGCTCAGGACAGGTGGCAAGGCGTTCACGCAGTTCCCCCACATGAAAGGGCTGACCGCGAACGACATCTATAACGTCTATAGGGATCGCTCAGGGAACCTCTGGATAGGTGCGGTCCGTGTGGGCGCGTACAAGTACGACGGGAAGACCTTCACACTGTTCGACCGCACCGACCGGCCTGACCTTACCAAGTATTTCGGCATCCAAGCGTTCGTGGAGGACCGGCATGGAACGTTGTGGTTCGGCTTCAGCGGTGGGTTGTTCCGCTTCAATGGGACCGTGTTCAAGAATGTGACACGGGGTGGGCCGTGGCAGCCCTGATGCCCGTCATGCACCCCCTGCCGCGGGTCTCTGACCCGTGGTCCTACCTCACGGCAACGCATCCATCGCCGCTTCCAACGCGGCATCCACCCCGGCATTGAGCTCCTGCCGATCGGCCACCGCCACCACGGCCGGAGACAATCCACGGCCCTCCCAGCTGATGCCGTTGGCATCGCGGTGGTCGGCGATGGAGAGCGTGACGCCCCAGCCGTTGGGGAGTTCAAAGAATGCGTTGTCCGCGAAGGCCCCGGCGGTGGTGTCGCCGATGTGCACCACGTGGGTCTGCGTGCGCATGGCCAGGGCGAAGGTCTCGGCCGCGCTCTGTGAGCCACGACCGGTGAGCAGCACCACCGGCTTCGCATACGCCGGTCCCGTGGGGGTGGTGGTCCAGGCCACTTCCTGCCCGAAGTCGTCCGGACCGGGACCGGTCTTACGGCGCACCCGCATGTACGTGGCGGCCTGGCCGGTGAAAAGCCCCGCACTGTACTGCGCGAAGGGATCGATGCCACCGGGGTTGTCGCGCACGTCCACCACCAATCCTGATGTGCCGGCCAGCGCCTGCACCGCATCGCGCAGGCCCTTGTCGTAGTCGTTGTTGCTGCCATCGAAATGACGGATGTGGATGTAACCATGCCCGTCCACGAGCCGGCCGTACGCCACCGCCCCGTTCACTTCCTGGTATTCCGTGAGGTAGTGGTCCTTCACCGTGGGAAAGTGGAAGGTGGAGTCGATGTAGGCCCCATCCACGAGGTCGATGGACCAGCGCGGTAGCTCGGTGCTGTTCGGATAGAGCGTGATGTGTGCATCGTTCAGGGGTGTGAGCATGGCGGCCAGCACCTCGCGCAGCTGCGCATCGGTCATGCCCTCGTGCACCTGGGGCCGGTACACGTTGCCGAGGCTGTCCCAATCCAAGGTCTTCACCCGGAAGAGGCCGTAGTGTTCCTTCACTGTTCGGTGCAGGCTTTCGAAGACGCTGACGGGATCGGCGGCGGGTTCATCGCCGAAGACCATCTTCTGGCAGGAGCTGAGCAGGACGGCGCCGGTGGCCAGGGCCAGGAGGTGCGAGGTTCTCATCGCTTGAGGAGGTTGTAGGTCAGGGCCGCTTCGAGTCGGCGGTGGAAGAGGCGCAGCTCGGCGGGATGATCGAGAATATCACGTTCGGCATCGTTCAGGTAGCCGATGTACAGGCCGAGGCCGATGGCGAACCGGCCCGAGAGCTGGTAGGCATAGCGCAGATCGAGCTGCGCCTGGAACAGCTGCCAGGGCGCCGCCCAGGTGGTGCCACTGTCGAAGAAGGAACTGATGCGACCCATGTTGCCCGGCACGGAGACCGAACGCGACCAGGGCTCGCGGGTCATGAGCGCCACGAGGGTGAGCGAGAACTCGGCGTTGATCCTGTGACGCCCGGACACGTACGACCTGCCGACCAGGCCGTCGAAGGTGGCGCAGGCCATCTGGCCCACCGGGGCGAAGCCCTGCGGCCGGTTGGCGGTCCACCCCAACGCCGGTCCGAAGTACCAGCCATTGCCATCCACCTGCGGACTCGCGTGGAAGGTGCGCGCCACGCGCAGCTCGGCCATCCACATGGGACGGTCCATCGGTATGCGCTCGTCGGTGATGCTGCCGTCCCATTCCCAGATCGGGAAGAGCGTGGTACGGGCACCGGTGCTCGTGGGTGCGAGCAAACCCCTGCCGTAGGCCAGGTGGAAGACCCAATCGCCCTTGGGGCCCGTGTGCGCATAGGTGAGGCCGAGGCGGGCGAGGTCGGCACGGTGCACCAAGTCGCCTACCTGCCGATCGCGCACCAGCAGCCGATCCAAGCCCGGGGTCAGTTGGAAGTAGCCTTGCTGGCCGTGGGCGTCCATGAGCATGCCTGCAAGTAGCAGGAAAAACAGGAGGTGGAAGGTGCGGTACATGGGGTGACCGATGATGAGTTCAGCGTACGGAGATCTTCAGGCTTCGGCCTGCCTGGCGCGCGATCCATCTGGCAAGGGTGTGACCCTTGTGCGGCCCATCACCCTTGGCAACCTGATGCAGGGCCTCGCGCAAGGTGGGTTGCCGTTCCTGCACGGGCGCAGGCACCGCCCCCTTGGACACGGGTCCCACTGCTGCCTGGGCATGGGCTGCCAGTTGAAAGAATGCCAGGAAGAGAATGCAGATGGGCATGCGCCGATGCATGGCGTTCGGTTCTCGGATGCAAACCTCCGCGGCCGGGCTGCCCTGCCAAATAGGAGGTGGTGTGAACCGGATAAAGAGCGACATGAAGTGGACACCGTGTCGCATGAGTATCCTTTGGGCACGGTCACGCGCTCCGCGCCATTGAACGTCGGAGTTCAGTCAGCGGACCATGCGGTCCATACGCACTTTCCGTCGGTACATGTCGATCAGACGCTCATCCTTCCGCAGGAGCGATCAACTTCGTACCGCGGTGGGTGCCACCCTGCCCAACATGACCAGAGCAGCGCAGGATCGATCGCTTGGAATGCCCGGAGCCTCGTCCGGCAGCCTCCTCTTCATGCGGCGGCCGCTCGCGCTCAAGCTGATCATCATCTTCCTGCTCTCGGCGCTTAACCTCACCGGCGATTACGATTGGAGCCGCACCAGCGCGACCCAGGAGCTCCTGATGGTGCTCACCACCCTCGGGCGCTGGGCCGTCACGCTCTTCGGCGCCTACGCCATCATCCAAGGGTACCAGCGTCGCTACCCGCAGGCGGACCAGAACTTCGACCGCCGTCGCGGGGCCTTTGTGTTCGTGCTGCTGCTCTGCTTCGCCACCAGCGTGGCCTCCGACTTTCCGGAAGAGCTGATCCTCCAGGGCGACCTGGATGAGCTCGGCTTCAACTGGGTCAATCACGTCTTCGGGGCGGTGCTGGTCAGCATCATCGTGCTGGGCGTGTTCGAACTGAACTACACCGGCCAGTTGAACGCCCGGCTCGTGGCCGAGAAGCAGGAGATGGAACGCCTGCACATGCAGAGCCGCTACGAGAGCCTGAAGAGCCAGGTGGACCCGCACTTCCTCTTCAACAGCCTCAACTCGCTCAGCGCCCTCATTCGCACGGACCCGAAGCGGGCCGAGCAGTTCGTGGAGGAGCTCTCCCGCGTGTACCGCTACCTGCTGCGTGGCCGCGAGCACGACCTCAGCTCCCTGGAGGATGAGCTGGAGTTCATCCGCTCCTACGAGCACCTCCTGAAGACCCGCTTCGGCAAAGGCTTCGTGCTGAAGATCGCCGTGGACGAGCACCTGCTGGGCCGGCGCCTGCCCGCCCAGGCCCTGCAGCTGCTTGTGGAGAACACCGTGAAGCACAATGTGATCTCCGAGGCACAGCCCCTCACGGTGACGATCCGCACGGTGGGCAACGACCGAATGGAGGTGCACAACAACCTGCAGCGCCGCAACAGCCGCATGCACTCCAACAAGGTGGGCCTGGTCAACATCACCGAGCGCTTCCGGCTGCTGGGCGCCCCGCCCGTGCAGGTGGAGGAGACCGCATCGGACTTCCGCGTAACCCTGCCCCTGCTGGGGGAATGAACCATGGACATCCTGATCATCGAGGACGAACAGCTCGGGGCGGAACGCCTTGCCGCGCTGGTGCACGAGATCGATCCCGCCCATCGCGTGCTGGCCATCTGCCCCAGCATCCGCGACAGCGTGGCATGGCTGGGCAGCCATCCGGCACCGGACCTTATCCTGATGGACATCGAGCTCGCGGATGGGCAGTGCTTCGACATCTTCACGCAGGTGGAGGTCAAGGCGCCCGTGGTCTTCACCACCTCCTACGACGAATACGCTCTGCAGGCCTTCAAGGTGAACAGCATCGACTACCTGCTGAAGCCCGTGCGCAAGGAGGAGCTGCAGGCCGCACTGGACAAGCTGTCAAGGCTTCGCTCGCAGTTCGGGGGTGGCACGATCGACGTCAACCGGCTGTTGGGGCAGTTGCAACAAGGACGGAGCGCGTACCGCACACGTTTCCTCGCCAAGCAGGGGAACAAGCTCATCGCCATCGGCATCGAGGAGATCGCCTACTTCTACGCCGAGGACCGCATCACCCTCTTCCGCACGTGGGATGGAAGGCGTTTCGTGGCGGAATACAAGCTGGAGGAACTGGAGACCATGCTGGACCCTCAGGACTTCCACCGGATCAACCGCTCCGTGATCGCCCACGTGCGCTCGGTGCAGGAGATCCACAACCACTTCAACGGCCGTCTGAAGGTGATCCTGAGACCGGCCTTGGACAAGGAGACCATCGTGAGCCGCGAAGGCGCCATGGCCTTCAAGCTATGGATGGGTAAATGACCCGGTCACATCATTAACTCAACCTCCCGACCATGGAACACCTGAAGCGCGCACCCAAGGCATCCCGCAGCTGGATCGACCGCCAAGCTGCGGAAGCGTTCATCCATGGTGGTCTGGTTCGGGCACGCGGGCTGAGTGCTTTCTTGTCCTTGTTGATCTGCCTGACCACGAGTGTCGTGCACGCGCAGGTCTGTGCCTGCGAGCAGGCCTTCCGATCGGTGCGCGCCTACTATGAGGAGAACCATCCGGGCTACAACGCCATGGACGCGCAGGAGAAAGCGTTGGTGAATGCCTCAGCGGATGCACTGCTGCAGGAGGTGGTCGCACGACGGCCTGCGGAGGAGTGCATCCTGTACTTGCAGCGCTATGGACAGTTGCTGCGGGACAACCACAGTTATATCGATGCCGTGCTACCTGCTCAGCAGGACGTGGACGAGAACGACCCCGAGGCGCTCGCGTCGTTCCGGCAGAGCGAGGTGTTCCGGTCCACCGAACGCATGCAGCTGGACACGGCAGCCTTGCTTCCAAGGCTACGCACGCTTCCGGTGGACTCCATTGAAGGCCTCTGGAGCGACCGCAACGGGACGTACGTCCTCGCGGTCGTTCGCCGCGGCGCCCCGCATCATGACCTCGCCGGGGTGGTCGTGTCCTCTACGAGCCGGTGCTGGGAACCTGGGCAGGTGAAGCTCACCTTGAGGCCGGTAGGGCATGGTCGCTACGAATGCCGGATGCTCACCCGGACCTATGGAGCGGTGTACTCCATCATCACCGTGCATTCGGGACGGATGGTCCCCTTTGGATGGCGCAAGCAGGTCAACAGTAGGGAAGCCGCCACCGATGCCCGCGCCTTCCGGTTCCAGCGCCTCGATCCGGGTGCCGTTGTGCTGCGACTCCCAAGCTTCAATGGCGCGCTGCAGGCCCAGCTCGACTCGTTCTACCGGGCGCACGACGCAGAGATCCGCGCGGCAAAGGACCTCATCATCGATGTGCGTGGCAATGGGGGCGGATCGGAGGCCTGCTGGATCGGCCTGCTGCCCTACTTCTACACCGCGCCCATCGACCTGGACCGCACGGAACTGCTGGTCGCGGCGGGCAATATTGAGCGCTACCGGGAGCGGCTGGCCGTGATGCGCGCCGATAGTGCCAACTTCGGGGAGCAGGCGATCGCTTCCATGCGCGAAATGATCAGAAGGATGGAAGTGGCGCCGCAGGGATCCTTCATCCCGCAATTCGCCCAGGCTCCCGCACCGATCGTGCTCGACACCGTCCTTGCTCGGCCGGAGCGGGTATGGATCCTGCAGGACCGCCAATGTGCCAGCGCCACGGAAAGCCTGCTCTACTACGCCGGTAAAAGCCGCAAAGTGACCACGGTGGGCAGCCGGTCGGGCGGGTTGTGGGCTTTGGCAATGTGCTGCCGACCACGGTGTGCGGCTATCCGATCGGCTGCACCACCACACGCTACCACGATCTGGCGCAGTACGAGTTCGTGGGGATCCCGCCGGTACTGCAGATCGCTGCGGATGAGGATGCGCTTAAGCGGGTGCTGGATATGATCCACGCGCGCTGAACGCCCGGCGTGGCACACGTCACCGGGAGCGCGGTGCCACCTGTCATCCGTCAGCTTTCCTGTTGCGGACACCTTGTGACCATGGGATCTGCTCCATTGTTCGCTCTCTAGCCCGGTCCATCCCATTACTGGCAGCCCCCATCCTACCACTGCTGTCCTTGGTATCGATGCTATCAGGCTTGGCTCGTGCGCAAGCGTTGGACTTCGTGAACCACAAAGGGCGGGTCATCGGATCTCACAACCTATTTCATCGGTAGCGAACTTTCGCAAAACCTCCAGCCATGTGGTGGAAAGCCCTCCTCTTCTGGTTCGTACTGATGGTGCTTGCCATTGGCAACGGCACGGTGCGCCTCAAGTTCATCATCCCGTTCACCGGCCTCACCGCCGGGCTGGCCATCAGCACGCTGATGCTTTGTGCGTTGATCCTGGGCGCCACCTGGCTGGGCATCGGTTGGATCGGCCCTTCGGATGCGAAGCAGGCCTGGGGCATCGGCGTGTTCTGGCTGGTGATGACGCTCGGCTTCGAGTTCGGTGCGGGGCACTTTCTCTTCAAGAAGCCTTGGTCCGAACTGCTGGTGGACTACAACATCGCGAAGGGACGCATCTGGGTGCTGGTGCCGATCGTGACGACCCTTGCGCCGTGGTGGATGGCGAAGGTGCGTGGCCTCGTCCCCTGAACCGCGCCGCTGCTCCCAGCCACGTCGAAGGTCCACGGCCCAGGGCCCGCCCTGATGTTAACCCTGTGTTATGTACATCTGAAGTTAGCTGCTACAGGCCGCTCCGTATGCGCAACCGGGCGATCTTCGAGGGCCAATTCACCGGTATGAGCAGCGCCCCGACCATTGCCCGCCCCATCGCAGGCACGTTGCGCGACACCGGCGCACACCTGAGCCGAACGGGCACCCTGCACATCCTTCGCGTGGGACGATTGGTACAGGAGCGGCCCACAGGGCTGACCTTCTCCGGGAGCGCATTCCCCCGTGCGGGCAAAGCGCGCAGCCTGCAGGTCACGTTCGTCCCCGCCGGTTCGGTGGTGCCACCGGCCACGTTCGATGAGGCCACGGGACGGATCCACCTCCACTACCCCGACCGCGACCACCCGGAGGTGCAGGACCTGCTGGCCAACCGCCGGTCGCGGCTGTGCTACTTCTGGCGCAGCGCGGACGGTCTGCGAAGCCGTGCCTGGCTGGTGATCTCCGGCTAGGGAAGGCGCGTGCCGATGGCTCCCCACCACGGAGCGATGCTGTACTTCAACCGGCCCACCTTCACGAAGGGGTCCTGCTTCAAATACCCCTCCACCTCTTCGCGCGTGTCGCAGTCGTAGAGCAGCAGACCGCGCCACCCCTCCCCGTTGGTGTCGAAGGGGCCGGCCATGACGATGAGGCCGCGCTTCGCCTGGTCACCCTGGTGGGCCAGGTGCTCCCGCTGAAGCGTGGCGGCGGTAAGGCTGTCCAGGGCGGGTCCATCGCCCCGGGTGTACAGCACGAACCAGTATTGCTTCATGTGGTAGGTGCTGTCCGCGATGGTGACGTCGAAGGTGCGCTGGGCCTGGACGGCACCGGAGAGGACCGGGAGGAGGAGAAGCAGGATGGTTCTCATAGCGGCGGAAGATGAGCGGCACGGGCGCGACGGAGCACCCCGTCGATGAAGGGTGTTTTGGACCGGGTATAGGCCGCGCGGTCGACGGGGTGGGCGGAGGCCAGTTCATGCTTCAGCGCCTCGTACTGCCGGGCCACGTCGGGATGCGCACGGAGGAAGTCGCGGAACAACAGCCGGTCCACCGTCGCCTCGTCCGGCTCGACCATGTGCACGTGGAAGGCCCGTCGACCGTCGGGATGCCGCCCGATGAACCACGCATAGTAGGGGGCCTTCTCACCCATCGTGGGTCTCCAGACGAACTCGTAGCCCAGGGCCTCCAAAAGGGGCACCACCTCTGAACGGACCCGTTGGAGGTCGTTGACCTCCACCTGGATGTCGACGACGGGCTTGGCGCTGAGGCCGGGAACGGCCGTGCTCCCGATGTGGGCGATGCGGGTGCAGAGGTCGGGCGGCAGCATGGCGCGGAGCCGGGCCTCCTCGGCGGCATAGCGGACCGGCCATTCCTCCGAATAGGGCACGATGGCGATGGGCTCGCAGGACAGTTCGGCGATCCGCTGTGCGCTGATGTTGGTCGTGTCCGTCATTCGCCGCCCGCGTAGAGGTTGAAGCGGTCGCCCCTCAGGAAGCCCGCGAGCGTGAGCCCGGCGTCCCGCGCCAGTTGAACGGCCAGGGAGGAGGGTGCGCCCACGGCGGCCATCAGCGGTATGCCGGCCACCACGCACTTCTGCACCAGCTCGAATCCGGCGCGCCCGCTCACCAGCAACTGACACCGGCCGAGGGGCAGGCTCGCCCGCAACGCGGCCCCGATCACCTTGTCCACGGCGTTGTGACGGCCCACGTCCTCGCGCAGCAGCACCAGCTCACCTCCGCGATCGAAGAGCGCGGCCGCGTGGATGCCGCCGGTGTGCCTGAACACGGTCTGGGCCGCGCGCATGCGATCGGGCAGCCCGATGAGGGCGGCCGCATCCACCGGCCCCCACGGTGTGATGGACCGCGCGCATTGGGCGTGCACGGCCTCGATGCTGCTCTTGCCGCACACCCCGCAGCTGCTGGTGGTGTAGACGTTGCGCTGCCAGCGGGCCGGGTCGAGGTCCACGGAGGGATGAAGCTCCGCGCGCACCACGTTGCCGCGCTCCTCCTCCTTCACGTTGGCGCATGGCTCCACGCGCAGCACCCGGGCGGGTCCGTCGACGAGGCCTTCGGTGAACAGGAAGCCGAGGGTCAGTTCCTCGTCATGCCCCGGTGTGCGCATGGTGACGCTGAGGCGCATCTCCCTTCGGGCCTCCAGGGGACCATGGCCCAGCCGGATCTCGAGCGGCTCCTCGGTCACCAGGATGTCGTCCATGCTCGCGACCATGCCCGCGTCCACGCGCTGGACCATCACAGGAGCGACCGGCGTTCGCATGGTGCAAGGTACCGCTAGCCCATCGCCTTGCGGAAACAGCCCACCAAGTGGTCATCCACCATGCCGATGGCCTGCATGTACGCGTAGACGATGGTGGTGCCCACGAAGCTGAAGCCCGCCTTTTTGAGTTCCTTGCTCAAGGCATCGCTCACCGCTGTGCTCACGGGCACCTGCCGGCTCTCCGTCCAATGGTTCACCACGGTGCGGTGGTCCACGTGTTTCCAGAGAAGGTCATCAAAGGAGCCGGTGCCGTTCTCCAGGATCCGGAGCCACGCCTGGGCGTTCTTGATGGCGCTCTCCACCTTGGCCCGGTTGCGGATGATGCCTTCATCGGCGAGCAGGCGCGCGATGTCCTTGGGGCCGTAGCGCGCGATGCGCTCCACGTCCCAATCGTCGAAGGCCTTGCGGTAGCCCTCGCTGCGGTGCAGGATGGTCTTCCAGCTCAGCCCGGCCTGAGCACCATCGAGCACGAGCTTGGCGTAGAGCTTCACATCGTCGTGCTCGGGCACGCCCCACACGGTATCGTGGTACGCGATCATCCGTTCGTCGGTGCCCGGCCAGGGGCAGCGGACCAGGACCTTCGTCGCCATGCCACGAAGTAATCGGAAAGCGGATCATGACGGGCGGCTTCCCCAGTGCCCGGAAGCTCATACCTCTGGACCGAGGTCAGTTGTCGCTGAAGGCGATCTCCACCCACTTGACGCCGTTCCAGACCAGGGTCATCGAATCGTCCTGGGTCAGGCTTCTTCCGAAGAACCCCCCACCGACAGCTTGGGTCGGTGAGTCGGAGATCAGGATACCATTGCCGCCAGTGGCGGTGCATTCGATGATGAGGAGCTGGCCGGCTGCCGAACCGGCACCCAGTGCGACCTGGCGAAACCCGGGAGTTCCCGTGGATCCGATCTGGAAATAGGTCCGATCGGTGGGATCGATCGGGAATCCTGTGAACGTGGCGGTCACCACGGCAGGCGTGGCCGTCACCGCGCCGTTCACATGCAGGGTGGTGGCGGGTGCCGTGGTGCGGATACCCACACGCCCGGTGGCGTCGATCCGCATGCGTTCTCCGCCGCCGTTCACGAACTGGATGTTGCGGCTTACGGAGTTGTGCCCGATCTGCAACCCCACATCGTTGAGCTCCATGGTGGCGGTATACCCGCTGCTGCTGTTCGCGCGGAACTCGAACTGGGCATTGGTCTGATTGAAGCGGACCTTTCCGCCCGGCACGTTCACGTCCAGGCCGTTGGCATTGCCCGCCGAGGCATTGGCACTGCCGAAGAGCGCGATGGCGGCACCGTTCGCACTGCTGCCTGACTGAGGACCGAGGAACATGTAGTCCGTGTTGTTGCGATACAGCAGCGCCGCGTTGTCCGCACTGAAGCCACCGTGGAAGAGCGCGCGGCCGACCACATGGAATCGCTCCAAGGGTGTTTGCGTGCCGATCCCCACGCTGGCGGTCACCGTGGCGCCATTCTGGCCGGCGATGGCTCCGAGCACGATGGCGTGGCTCTGGCTCACCTGGGCCCGGGCACCGACCGCCGTGGCATCGGTCAGCGAACCGGAGCCGAATCTGGTCATGAAGCCGAGGCCGGTGTTCCGTGATCCGGTGGTGAGGTCGATCCCTGCATCGGTCCCCACGAACGTGTTGCCGAGCCCGGCGCCGTTCAACCAGGACCCGGCACTTCGGCCGATCGCGGTATTGGCCTGCGAGAACGGCGCGGCCACACCGGCGTTCGCGCCGATGAAGGTGTTGAAGGACCCGTTCGCGTTCATCCGTCCGGCCTCGGCACCGACGTAGGTGTTGTCCGTGCCCGCCACGGTGGTGAACCGCCCGGCCTCCGCACCGATGCTCACGCCTCTTGTACCGCCGTTCGTTGCGCCGGCCAGGGTCCCGTACGCCACGCTCAACACTGGCGCGGCCTTGATGTAGCCGGAGGGAAGGTTGTTCACCCTGAAGTTCAAGCTCTGTGCGTCCGTGGTGCCGATGAACTGGGTGGCCGGGTCGGTGCCTGAGTTCCCCGCAAGCCGCCAGCCGGGACCCATGCTCAGCGGGGTCCACACCGTGCCATCGAAGTAGAAGAAACCGCCGGCCGTGCTGTTGAACACCAACAGACTGGTGGCCGGGGCGGGGATGGCGTTCATCTCGGCCGCGGTGACCCGAGGGATCAGCAGGCCGCGCTTGGTGCCGGCGATGGCGCTGCCGTCGATGTCCAGCAACGCGCTCGGGTGGGGCACCGAACCGTCCACGTTGATCCCGATGTTCTGCGCGGCCAGTGGAAGGGCCGCGGCGAGGACGAGGAAAAGCTGAAGGGCACGCATGGCGGGATCGTTGGAGCCTCAAAGCTCCAGGGCGGGCCAGACGGGCACAATAGAACCTTCGTTGACGATCAGCGCCCGTAGTAGCGGTTCACCGCCTCGGTGCGGTTGCCCACATGCATCTTCTTGTAGATGCGGTGGATGCTCTGCTTCACCGTGCCCTCACTGACGCCGAACCGGTCGGCGATCTCCTTGTAGAGGGAACCTTCGGCCAGGAGCTCGAGCACGGCCATGTCGCGATCGGAAAGGCCGGCGGCGACCTGCAGTCCGCCGGCCGGTGCGGGACGGAAGTGACGGATCACACGGCGCGCCACGGTCATGCTCATCGGGGCGCCGCCCTGATGGATGTCGAACACGGACGCGGCGATGCGCTCGGGGGATGCGTTCTTGAGGAGGTAGCCGTTGGCGCCGGCACGAAGGGCCTCGAAGACGAGCTCATCGGTGTCGTTCACGGTGTACATCATGAACTGCGCATCGGGCCATCGATGGCGCAGCCCGATGATGCACTCGATGCCGGAGGCCCCGGGCAGGTTGATGTCCATGATGACCACATCGGGCGCTTCCTGCACGTCGGCCGTGGCCAGGATCTCCTCGGCCGAACCGTGGACACCGCGAAGCCGGATGCCTTCGGTGGCGATGAACACGGCGCTGAGGACCTCCCGGATCACGGGGTCGTCCTCCACGATCCGCAGGGCGATGGGCGGGCGGGCTGCCATGGGGCGAAGGTGGCCGGTGGCGGCCATCCCATCAAGCTAACTTTCGTTGCCCGAGGGGCACGGTGAAGCGCAGATGCGTGCCCCGCCCGACGGGAACGAGCTCCACGCCGCCTCCGATGCCGGCCATGCGCTTGCGCATGTTGGGCAGGCCATTGCCACTGGAGCCGTTCAACCCCGACAGCCCGCGGCCGTCATCGATCACCTCGATGATCAGGCCCTCTGACCACCGCAGCACCAGGGTCACCCGGGTGGCATCCGCATGCTTCACGATGTTGTGCAGCGCCTCCTTCACGACCAGGAAACAATTGCGTCGCTCGGTGGTGCCCACGGTCAGGGACGGCCAGGGACCGTCGGCCTTCACGTCGAGCGGGATGCCGTGCTCCGCGAGGTAGGTGCGCGCGTGGTTGTTGATGTAGGCCACGAGGTCGGCGAGCTCGCCCTGGTCGTCCTGCAGGGCCCAGATGATGTGGCGCATGCTGGCCATGAGCTCCTCGGCGCGGCGGGCCTGTTCGCGGAGGAGCGCCTCCCGGTCGATTCGGCTCCCGGGCATCAGGGCCATCTCGCTGCGCAGCTTCAACCCGCTGAGGCCCACACCAAGGTCGTCGTGCAGATCGCGGCCCACCTGTTCGCGCACCCGCAGCTCGGCGATGGTCCGGTTCTGCCGTTCACGCATCAATTCGCTCTCCGCAAGACGACGACGCGTCTTCTGCCTGCCGGAGACGAGCAGGAAGATGACCACGATCACCCCCAGGAGCAGCCCGCCGATGGCCAGGATGAAGAGGCGGACGACGCGCGCGCGATCCAGCTCGGCGGCGATGCGCTGGCGCTCCAGACGCTCCACCTCCAGGTCGTTGTCCGCGCGGAGCAGCTCGTCCTGTGCGGCCAGGCCCGACCGGATGTTGCGGGCGGTGATGGTGCTGTCGATGCGGTGCCAGTCCGCCAGATCGGCCAGGGCCCCCTGGACATCCCCCAGCTGCCTCAGCGTGGCGCTGGCCACACGAGCGAAGTTGCGCTGGGTCACCAGCCCGATGCCGGAGCGGTTCTCCAACAGGTAGGCGCGGGCGCGTTCCAATGCACGGAGCGCATCCTCCCGCCTCGCGGCGACGGCCAGCGCCCGTGCGCGCCCCACCAGCGCATCCACGCCGATGTCGTGATCGGCGTGTTCGGCGGCGATCGCGAAGGAGCGGTCATACCGGTGCAGGGCGCTGTCGGCGCGATGCCGCTGCACGGCCAGGTTGCCAAGGCCCCACCAGGCCACGGCGGCGGCACGGCCCACCCCGGCCTCCTCGGCCAGGGCCAGCGAACGGCGCAGATGCCATTCGGCACTGCCATGCGCGCCCAGGGTGGTGAGGTAGGTGCCGAGGTTGCCATGGATGTGGTGCAGCTCGGTGACGGGATAACGCGCTTCGGGCCGCTGCGGGAACAGCCGCAGGGCCGCCCTGAGGTAGGGCAGGGCGAGCCGGTTGTCCTGGATGTTCTCGTGCAGCAGGCCCTTCATGTTGAGGACGTTCGCCATCAGCGTGCTGTCGCCGAGCCGGTCGGCCAGCGCTCCGCACGCATCAAGGTCCCGCATGGCCTCGTTGAAGAGGCCTTCGTAGTAAAGCACCTCGGCGCGATAGCTGAGCAGGTAACAGCGCGCCTCCTCATCGGCCTGCGTGCGAACCAGGGCCTCGTTGATCAAGCGCAGCGCCGAGTCCGCGTGGAAGGCGTCCATCTGCAGCAGGATGCCCTCCATCCTGCGGTGGAGGTCGGCATCGGGAAAGGGCGGGAGCTGGCGCATGGTGCGGCCCACGCGCTGCTGCGCACCAAGCGGTGGGACCATGCCGATCAGCACGGCCACGCACATGCAGGCCCTGACGAACGCCGTCATCGACCGAAGTAGCGGTTCACCGCCTCGGTGCGGTTCTGCACGTGCAGCTTCTCGTACATGCGGTGGATGTGCTGCTTGATGGTGCCCACGGTGATGCCCAACCGCTCACCGATCTCCTTGTACAACAGGCCTTCGGCCAGCAGCGAGAGGATCTGTTGCTCCCGTTCGGTGAGCCGCGCCCCGTCCACCGGGGCCGTCGACCGCGGCCTCAGATGCGCCACCACCCGTCGTGCGACATGGGCGCTCATGGGGCTGCCTCCACCGTGCAGCTCCCTCACCGCCTCGATGATCTCGTCGGGGGTGGCGCTCTTCAGGATGTAGCCGTTCGCGCCGGCCTTCAACGCCTCGAACACCCGGTTGTCGTCGTCGTGCACGGTGTACATCAGGAACTGCGTGCCGACGCACCGCCGGCTCAGCTCGCGCACACAGTCGATCCCGCTCAACCCCGGAAGGTTGATGTCCATGATGGCCACCTGCGGGCAGTTGGTGCCCAGTCGCAGCAGGGCGTCCTCCGCGCTGCTGTGGGCGGTGAAGAGCTCAAGCCCCGGCTCGTCCCCGAACAGGGTGCGGAGCGTCTCCCGGATGATGGGGTCATCCTCCACGATGCTCACACGGATGGGATCGGTGCTCATGCGCTGCGAAGGTCCTCCGGCCGGGTCGGACGTCCTATAGAACGAAGGTTAGGGGGGGCTTCCATCGGCACACGGAAGCGGAGGCAGGCCCCGGGGTGGTCGGGATCCGTGGAGCGCTCCAGGGTGAGCGTTCCGCCCAGGGCCGCGATCCGCCGGCCCATGTTGCGCAGGCCGTTGCCCTCGGTGGCCTCGGCGTGGGCGGGAGGCCCCGGCCCATCATCCGCGATGCGGACGTCCAGCGCCCCCTCACGCCAGGCCATCACCAGGCGCACCTGACGGGCGGCGGCATGCTTCACCACGTTGTGCAGGGCCTCCTTCACGACGAGGAAGATGTTGCGCCGCTGCTCCGCGCTCAAGGTCCGCAGCGGCATCCGCTCCTCCACGTCCACCCGCAGACGGATGCCATGCTCATCGCAATAGCGGCGGGCGTGGTTGGTGGTGTAGGCCACCAGGTCGGCCAGCTCGGCCTGGTCGGCGTTCATGGCCCAGATGATCTGGCGCATGCTGCCGATGAGCTCCCCGGCGGTCCGGGCCAGGGAGCCGAGGTGCGCGCGTTTGGCGGGGTCCTGTTCCACGCGAAGGGCCATTTCGCTGCGCAGCTTCAGCGCGCTGAGCCCGGCCCCCAGGTCATCGTGCATGTCCCCGGCGATCCGCATGCGCTCGGCCAGTACGGCCTGCTCCCGCTCGAACGCCTCGCGCTGCCGCCGCAGCCGCGCATGGAGGTAGGCCTTGAACCCGGCGAAGGCGGCCGCACCGATCGCCAACAGGGCGAGCGCCCGGAACCACCAGGTGGCGTGAAAAGGGGGCAACACCTGCACGGCCACTGCGGCCTCCTCCGGCGCCCAATGCACGCCGTCAAGGCTCATCTGCACGACGAGCTGATGCGATCCGGGGTCCAGATCGAACAGATCGATCCGCTTGGCGGCACCGATCTCCTTCCAGGCGGTATCGGCGGGAAGGACGCGGTAGCGGAAGAGCGGGACCTCACCGGGCATCACGCCGAGGCCGCCCAGTTCGAGCATCAGGGCCTTCCGGTCGGGTTCAAGGACCAGGTCCGCCGGCGCACCGAGCACGGTCGCATCACCCACGCGGTGGGCGGTGAACACCGGGACCGGCGGCAGCCCGTGTCGTTCGCGCAGGGGATCGTGCAGCAGGATCCGCGGACCGACCCCGATGGCGATGCGGCCGTCGGGAAGCTCCACCAGGGCCCGGGAGAACGCCTGCCCGTCCAGTGCCGAGGGCAGCAGCATCGCGGCGAAGGTGGCCGCGCCCGGTGGTCGACGCGCCAGCCCCTGTGGCGTGGCGGCCCAGATGGTACCGTCCCGCGTGGCGCACAGCGCCAGGATGCGCGTGCCGGGCAGTCCGTCGCGCCGCCCGATGTACCGCTCGGATACGCCGGCCGGGTCATGCACAACCAGCCCATGCTCATGGGTGCCCAGCCACAGCAGGCCATCCGGACCCTGGGCCATGCAGCGCACCACGCCGCCCACATGGGCGCCCGCCGCGTTCATCACGGCCGACCAGCGGCCCGCATGGAACCGGGCCAGTCCTCCGCCGTTGTTCAGCCCGGCCCAATGGCCACCGTCGGCCGTGGAGAGCCAGCTGAGCAGCATGAGGTTCGGCAGCCGCCCCCATGGACCGTCCGCGGTGTCCACGCGCTGCGCTTCACCCGTACGCGGGTCCACGCGCCACAGCCCGCGCTGCCAGGTGCCGAGCCACAGCGCATCATCGGTGCGCTCTGCGAAGGTGAAGGCGCTGACCGCACCGTTGGGCACCAGCGCGGTGATGCCGTCGGCGGGACGAAGGGTGGCGGCGTGTACATCCAGCTCGGCCAGGCCACGGCCCGTGCAGACCAGCACGCGCCCATCGACCGTGGCACCGAAGGCATGCACCAGGTTGGCGGAGTAGCGGACATCATCGGGCGCTCCAGGCACCTCGACCCGGAGTGCGGTGGATGCGCCGGTCCGGTGATCGACGAGGTGCACACCACCACCCTCGGTGCCCACCAGCAGCGTATCCTCTCCCCAGGCACGGATGACCGAGACCGCGAAGGGCGACGCATCGAAGGGAAGGACGGTATGCGCCTGCGCCCCCGGCCGCAGCACGGCCAGGCCCCCTGCGGTCCCGAGCAGGAACACACCGGAGCGCATCGTCCGCAGGCACCCCGCACGGGTGGATGGCGATCCGATCCCATCCGGTCGCACCTCCGACCAGGGCCCGTTCGGCGCGCGTACGAACAGGCGGTGCGTCCAGGTGGCGATCCAATGGCGGCCCTCGGCATCGAAGGTCTGGCAGCGCAGCTCGAACCGATTGGGCTGTTCCTCGACATCGGGCAATGCGGTAAGGTCGCCGGTCCGCAGGTCGTACCGGAACAGCGTGTAGGGGCCATGCCGCATGTACCACAAGGCCTGGTCATGCACGACCGGCGCCCCGGTGGCCGAGAGGTCCGACCATGGCAGCATCGTGCTGTTGCGGTGGTCCGTCCACCGATCGGTGGCCGCGTCCCACGACGCGATGCCCCGGGCCGTGGCGGCCCAGATGGTGGCCCTCGGTGCATCCCAGAAGAGCGAGGAGTTCGATCGCATGCGGCCGGCTGGTCCCTCCCCGGGTGGACGGTCCTGCACGCTGTGGAGCCGCCCGTTCCGCGGGTCGCCACGGAAAAGCCCCGCCTCGGTGACCACCCAGAGCAGGGTGTCGCCCACGGCCACCACCTGGCGCATGCGGTTGGCCTGCAGGGCGTCGTTGCCCGAGGCCGTGACCCGCACGTTGACGAAGGTGCCGGAGCGGGGCACGAACCGGGACAGCCCGCTCATGGTGGCGAACCAGAGGGTGCCATCAGGCGCCTGGTCGATGCAGTTGACCTGATCATGCGCCAGGCTGCTGCTGTCGACCGGGTCATGATGGAACGTCCGCACACGGGTCCCCTCCAGCCGGGCGAGGCCATCGGTGGTGCCCACCCAGACGAACCCATCACGGTCCTCGAAGACGGCGTGCACCTCGTCGGACGGCAGGCCCTGCTCCACACCGATACGGTCGAACAGCAGCTGGGCGTCCATGGCGAGGACCCTCAGCAAGGTGGCGATCAGCAGGATGGGACGCATGCGGGCCGGGCGGAAGCGCACAGGGCAAAGCTCGGCAAGCGGGACACCCGGGCGCGGGTCTATTTTTCGGGCATGTTGACCGACCGGCACGGCCGCACGCACCGCAGCCTGCGCATCAGCATCGTGGACAAGTGCGACCTGCGCTGCACCTACTGCATGCCGGAGGATCAACATTTCCTGAAGCGCGAGGAGTTGATGACCCGCGCGGAGATCCTCACCATCGCACGGCTCTTCGTGGAGCGCTATGGGATCGCCAAGATCCGGCTCACCGGAGGCGAACCACTGGTGCGACCCGATGTGGTGGACATCGTGCGCGACCTTTCGCAGCTGCCGGTGAAGCTGGGACTCACCACCAACGCGCTCAGTCTGCACAAGCACCTGGATGGGTTGATGGATGCCGGTCTGAAGGGGGTGAACGTCAGCCTGGACACCTTCGATGCGGATCGCTTCCGGAAGATCGCGCGACGCGATGGTTTCGACACGGTGCATGCCAACATCCTGCTCGCCCTGCGGAAGGGCCTCCGGGTAAAAGTGAACATGGTGGTGATGCGCGGGGTGAACGACGACGAGCTCCTGCGCTTCGTGGAGCTCACCCGCGACCACGACCTGCACGTCCGTTTCATCGAGTTCATGCCCTTTGCGGGCAATCAATGGGGCCGCGATCGCGTGTACACCTACGCCGAGATGCTGGGCCGCATTGGCAGTGCGCATGCCTTCGAGAAACTGAACGACGACCCGCACAGCACGGCCAAGGCCTACCGGGTACCGGGCTGGCCCGGCACCTTCGCGGTGATCAGCACGGTGACGGAGCCCTTCTGCGGCACGTGTGACCGGCTGCGGGTGACCGCGGAGGGCAGGATGCGCAACTGCCTCTTTGCCCGCGAGGAGACCGACCTGCTCTCCGCCCTGCGCCGTGGAGAGGACATCGCGCCCTTGATCGAGGCGAATGTGCTGGCCAAGCACGCCATGCTCGGCGGCCTGCCGCCCTTCAGGCCCGAGAAGCAGGAGGAGGTCCTGCACGACCTGAGCGAACGGCCGATGGTGGCGATCGGGGGATAGTTCATGTGCACATGTGCTCATGAGCACATGTGCACATGCCCTAGAGTTCCTGCTCGTAGTAGATCTTGTAGAACTTCCGGCCCTGGTCATCCACCCCCCGCTCGATCTTGTTGCGGTCGCCGTGGATGTAGATGTGGAAGTTCTTGTCCAGTTTCAGCACGCTCTTGAACACACGGGCCTGCTTCTTCACGGCGTCGGCGCTGATGGCGAAGCGGTCCTCCAGGTCCACGGCGCGCTCCTCCTGGAAGCGGTCGCCGAAGCGCTCGAAGGAGCCGATCACCTCCTCGCTTTGGAACACCTCACGGGCGAAGGAGCTCCGGTCGAACTCGGTGTTGTCCTTGAAGTACTGGACGGAGCGGTTCAGCAGGTCGATCTGGTCGGCCTTGGGGATCTCGTAGTCCTGCGGCAGTTGCTCGGTGATGAACGAGCGCGTCATCTCCAGCAGGTTATTGGTGCTGTTCACGTGGTCCTGTTTGGCACGGAGCCCGGCGAAGGCCTGCTGCCAGAACCCGCTGCGCGGATCGTCATCGATCACCAGCACGGTGTGCTCACCCGGGGTGAAGAGCACCAGCAGGGCCTGGTCCGGCCTGCGCCCCCCCAGCCCGCGTTTGAGGCGCATGCCGATGTGGCCCCCACTGACCTTGCTCTCCAGGAAGACCTCCTTGTCGTCGAACTTGAGGATGCCCAGCGCATCATGCACCGCCCCGGCCAGCTCCACGGCGTGGAAGCGGACGACGAAGAGGTCACCGCCGCGCACCTCATGCTCCGCGGCGGTGTCGATGAGGAGCTTGGCGATGGCCCGGGACACCCCGACCAGGTCCTTCGCCTTCGCCGCCTTGGCGCACAGGGCCTGAAGGGCATTGCCAGCACCCTGTGCTCCGTCGCCGAAGGTGTGGGTGACGGCCACCGAGGCGAAGGGCTTCAGGAAGAGGCGGCGCAGGAACTCCTGCTCCTCGGGCCCCTGCAGCACGGCGCTCACGTCGGAGAGCACGCTGGGCGATCCATCCGTGCCCACCCGGTGCAGCACCAATTCCTCCACCATCGCCTCCTTGCCGTTGATCATGCGTTGCGCGCCTGGCCTGTTGGCGAAGGCGAGGCGGCGAAGGTATTGGGGAGGGCTCTTACAGCGTGGCCTTGACGCCCGTGCGATAGTCCGTGGGGCGCACGTTCAGCGCCCGCTCCAACTTGCTGCTGTCGAAGCGGTAGTCGTGCTCGAACTGGTACATCATCTCCTTGTTCTCGCGCAGCACGGGCATGACCAGGCCCATCAGCGAGAGCATCCAACCCGGTGCCACCTGGATCGCGTAGGGCTTGCCGGCCAGCTCACAGGCCATGCGCACGAACTGCTCGCCGGTCATGTCCTCTTTGCTGGTGAGCGCATGCCACACCTGTCCGTAGGCGGAAGGCGTATTGCCCAGCAGCGCCACGCTCCTACCAGCATCCGGCGTGTAGGTGAAGGTGTGCACGGCCTTGGCATTGCCCACCCACTGCGGGGTCTTGCCCGCCCGCAGCCGCTCGAACACCGTGGCGTGGGTGAGGCTCAGGGTCGCGTTCGGTCCGTAGAAGTCGGCCGCCCGGATGATCATGGCCTGCAGCTCGCCACGCTTCACCTCGTCCATCAAGGTGGTGGCGATGCGGGCCCGCACTTCCCCTTTCCGGCTGCAGGGGTTGTAGGGCGTGTCCTCGGCCATCACGCCGTCCACCCGGCCGTAGGCGTAAACGTTATCGAAGAAGACCAGCTTTGCGACGTGGCGCTTGCAGGCATCGATGGTGTTGCGCATGACCCGCGGCCATTGGTCGGCCCACACGTTGGCATCGTACTTAAGCCCGGCCACCAGGTAGGCGACGTCGCTGCCCTTCACGGCCTCGCTCAAGGCATTGGCATCCAGCAGATCGGCGGAGAACAGCTCATCGGTGGCGTTCACCTGCTTCGGGTGGCGGCTCACCTGACGGACCTTGTCCGTGTACTGGGGTAGGAGCATGGAAAGTTCGTTGCCGATGACGCCGTTGGCGCCGAGGATGGTCTGCATGGCCGTGCGTTTGAGGCTCACAAGCTAGGATCGCCCCAGGCGCATCGCCCAACCGTTCCTGTAATTGACAGTGGATGGATCACACCCTGATCACATCCCATGCCTGAACGCATGTTCCTGCACCTTCACCACATGAAGCACGAACGGAAAAAGCGCATCCATCGTCTCCTGCGCCCCACGCGTGGATCCCGGCAGGGTGATCACCAGCGTTCTTCCGATCATGCCGGCGATGCCCCGGCTCATCATCGCCCAGGGCATGCGCTCCTGGCCATAGCTGCGCGCGGCCTCCATGATACCGGGTACCTCCCGGTCCATCAGGGGTGCGATGGCCTCGGGCGTGCGGTCGCGGGGCGAGAGGCCCGTGCCGCCTGTGGTGAGGATGAGGTCCAGGCCCTCGGTTGACCATGCGTTCACCCTGTTGGCGATCTGCTCAGGCTCGTCAGCGCACACGGCCTGCACGGGCACCTCAACACCCAGCTGCGCCAAGCGTTCCACGATCGCCGCGCCCGCCTTGTCCTCCTTCTTCCCACCGGCCACCCCATCGCTGATCACCAGCACGGCCGCCTTCACGGGCGTGTCGAAGCGGTCCTTCCAGTCGCTCTTGCCGCCCTTCTTCTCCAGCAGCCGGATGCCCGCGATCACCACGCCCTTGTCGATGGGCTTGAGCATGTCGTAGATGGTGAGGGCCGCCACGCTGGCACCGTGCATGGCCTCCACCTCCACCCCGGTGCGGTAGATGGTGCGCACCCGCATGGTGACGACGATCTCCATCGCCCCCACCTCGAACGTGCACGCCGCATGCTCGATGGGCAGCGGATGGCAATCGGGGATCAGCTCGTGGGTCTTCTTTACGCCGAACAAGGCCGCCACGCGGGCGCTCTCCAGCACATCGCCCTTGGGCACCTGCTTCCCGATAACTGCGGCGATCGTCGCAGAATTGGAAACGGTCACCAGCGCGGTCGCCGTGGCCTCGCGCAGGGTGGTGGGCTTGTGGGTGATGTCGATCATGAATGCAGGCGAATAGCGAATGGTCATTGGAGAATGGAACCAGGATCGGCACCATTCGCTAATCGCCAATGACCATTCACCCTATCCATTGGATTTCCAAATATGCCCACCACCCTCCACGATCTCCTTCCCGAAGATGGGCAGCTCGGCCTTGATGCGGTCCACCACCCAGGCCACGGCCTCGCGCGCGGCAGCACGATGCGGTGCGCTGGCGAAGACCATGAAGCACAGCTCGCCGGCCTTGATGGTGCCCAGGCTGTGGTGCACATGCAGACAGGTGATGTCCGGCCATCGGGCGAAGGCCACCTCGCGGATGTCCGTCATGCGCTCCAGGGCCATGTCCCTGTATGCGGTGTACTCGATGGCGACCACCGTTGCCGCAGGCGGATGACCATCCGCCCCTGCAACGTGGTCCGCGCGCACCTGGCCCAGGAAGATCTCGTGGGCACCGATGTCCGTGCGGGTGGCATGCCTGGCGATGCTCGTGGCGATGAAGGCCGGTTCGATCGGCCCCTCCACGAAGATGTCCCGCTTCTTATGCGCGGATCTTGTCGCCTCGGGATCCATCGGTGTCATCTGTGCCATCTGCGGATCAACCTCCGGCGAACGGGGGCAGCACGGCGATCTCCTCGGTGCCTGTGAGGGGCATGTCGCCGTGCTGGATCCTCCGGTCCACGGCGATCGCGTAGCTCAACGCGGCCAGGCCTTCGATGCGCTCCGCCAGCCGGTCCTTCAGTTCGCTCGTGCTGCTGGCGGACAGCTCGATCCTGTGCGTACCCGCGCGTTCCGCGATCAGTCCGAAGAGCAGCACCTCCATGGGCTCAAAGATCGGCCGGCGTATTGATGTTGCGGAAAAGATCGGGCGGCCAGCCCCCACGCCCCGGGGTCACGTCCACGGAAGCCCACCGGACCCGCTCCAGCGCATCGGTGAGCTTCAGGTCGCCGGCGTCGGCCGCCTGCTCGAACGGCGACAGGCACCTGAGGTGGTACGCCGCCGCGAGCGGCTCGATGCCGCGATCGTGCACGGGCACCGCCGCATCCACGGATGCGTCGCAATGGGCCTTCAAGCGAAGGATCAGGCGGTCGTTCACCGCAGGCATGTCGCAGGCCAGGGCGATGATGCGGCCATAGCGGCTGCGTTCAAGCGCCGTGATCAGACCGCCCAGCGGGCCCAGACCGGGGCGGCGGTCGCCGATGGTGCGGGCATGCGGATGACCATGCCGGTCGACATCACCGATGATGAGCAGCTCCCGCGCATGCGGGCGCAGCAGCTCCACCGCACGGTCCAGCAGCGTCGACCCGTCCAGTTCGATCAGGGCCTTGTCCGTGCCCATGCGGCGGCTGCGGCCGCCGGCCAGCACCACACCGGTCCAGGTCCGATCGTTCATGGCAGGGGACGGATCACGCGCACGCGGTCGCCGCTGTTGAGGCGGGTCCGCGCGGCCTCCAGGTGACACAGGACGGCGCCGCCCACCAGGCCGCCGAGCAGATGGGAGCCTTCATCCGGCAGCAGCTCCACCCGGCCGTCGCGCACGCGCGCCGCGCGGAACTCGTCGCGTTCGCCCTTGCGCTCCACGGATCCAGCCAGGGGCAGCAGCTCTTCCGCAGGACCGGGATGGCGGGCACCCTGCAGCGCGCGGAGGAAGCCGCGCACATACACCTCGAAGAGCACCAGCACCGCGCGGGGGTTGCCCGGCAGCCCGATCACGGGCGTTCCGTCCAACGTGGCGAAGAGCATCGGCTTGCCCGGTTTCTGGCGAACACCGTGGAAGTGGAGCGTGGCGCCCAAGTGCTCCAGCACGGGCCGCAGCAGGTCGTGCTCCCCTACGGAGGCTCCGCCGGTGGTGAGCACCAGGTCAGCTCCGGCACAAGCCGTTCGGAGCGCTTCGCACAAACCGTCACGATCATCCTGCACGGCGATGGGGGGCGAGGCCATGGGCGCGCCCACCTCCTGAAGCGCCGCCTGGAGCATCACCTCATTGCTGCTGTGGATCCGCCCTTCGGCGGCGCCATCGAGCGTGATGAACTCACCCCCGGTGCGGACCACGGCCACCCGTGGTCGTCGAGCCACGGTCACCGAACGGATCCCCGACGAGGCCAGCAGACCGATGGCGGCGGGGTCCAGGCGGTCGCCGCGATGCAGCAGCAGGTCGCCCTCGCGATAGCCCTCGGCACGGCGACGGATGTTGGCGCCGGGCGTGGGAGGTCCGACCAAGGTGCGGACCTGCCCGGCGGTCTCATCGCAACGCTCCTGCATCAGGACGGCCACCGCGCCTTCGGGCACGCAGGCGCCCGTGAAGATGCGCGCGCACTCGTCCGCACCGATGGGCCGGTCCAGCGTGTCCCCCGCGGCTACGGTGCCGATGCGTCTCCAAGGGCCCGGGCCGGAGCCCACGGCGTAGCCGTCCACCGCGCTCATGTCGAACCGCGGAAAGGCATCGGTGGCCACGACATCCGCGCACAGGAAGCGACCCACGGCACCGGACAGGGGTGCGACCTCCGCGGGAAGTGCGCGGACATGCCGCATCAGCGTGGCCCGGGCCTCCTGTACGTCGATCATGCCATCAGCAGCTTGGTGGAGGCGAGCAGAAGAACGGCGCCCAGCACCTGCCGCAGCCGGAGGTCGGGCAGCACGCGGGCACCCAGTGTACTGCCGATCAGCGCACCGGCCAGCGCGGCGAAAAGCCAACCGATGTGCAGGCCGGCCGGCGGGCCGACGGCGTGAAGCCCGACGAGCCCTGCGGCGCTGTTCACCAGGATGAAGGGTGCACTGACCGCGGCGGTGCGATGGGCATCGCCCCAACGCAGCAACAGAATGGCCGGGCTCAGCAGCACGCCGCCGCCGATCCCGACGAGGCCGGAGACCAGACCGATGGCCGCACCGAGGACGGGCGCACCCAGCGGATGAACGCGGCGCAGCGCAGTGGCCGGCGCTCCGAACACGCCCAGGAGGCGCAAGGCCGCCAGCAGCAGGCAGAACGCCAGAAGGCGCTCGTAGGTCTCCGCCTCCAGGGTGATCCGCGCTCCGAGGTAGGCCATCGGTACGGACAGGAGCGCGAAGGGCAGGAAGAGGCGCCATGTGAAGTGGCCGGCACGCGCGTATTGGACCGTGGCCACGGCGCTCACCAGCAGATTGAGCCACAGCGCGGCGGGGCGCATGTCCGCCGGGGCCTGCCCCATCAGGGCCATCAGCGCCAGGTAACCGCTGGCCCCACCGTGGCCCACGGAGGCGTACAGCAGGGCGATGATGGCGATGCCAAGGGCAGCGGGCATGGCGGTCAGGTCGGCTGCGGTGGCGCGAACCGGGTCCATCGGCTCCCCGCGTACAGGTCCAGGGCACCGTTCTCCACAGGTCGACCGGCCATGAGGTCGCCCACCCGTTGCTGCATGCATGCGCCCACGGCCTCCAGAACCTCCAACGGCACCTGGCGCATGTCGCACTCGTCCTGCCCCGGACCCGGCCGTCCGGCGAACACCTGCACACGCGTAAGCGACGGATCGCCTTGACCGTCCGGCGCATGCAGCACCAGCACCTGGCCCTCGCTCCCATGCACGGCTCCGCTGACGAGGGGGATCCGATGTTCCATGCATACCCGATCGATCAGGGTCCGCGCATGCACATCGTCCGTGCAGTCCACCACGATGCTGTGCTGCTCGACCAGGTTCGGCAGCGAGTCCGCGTCAGCGAAGGCGTCCACCACGTCGATGAGGGTGCCCGGCATGGCCTGGCGCAGCCATGCGGCGGCCACGGCCACCTTGGGCCGTCCCAGGTCCACCGGCGCGAAGAGCGGCTGGCGCTCCAGGTTGTGCGGCTCCACCCGGTCGCCGTCGACCAAGGTGAGTCGCCGGACCGGCAGCCGGGCACAGCGTTCCAACAGCGCATGGCCCAACCCGCCGATGCCGATCACCAGCACAGTGGACCGGAGCGGTGGAGCCGTGGAGCGCATGCCGCCAAAGTAAGCCGACGGAACAGGCATCAAACGAAGGAGCCTCCGGCGCGCGGCCGGAGGCTCCATTCACTCAATGACGATCGATCAGCGCACCGTCAAGCGGGTCACGCGCTGGCGATCGGCGGAGGCGAGGCGGACGATGTACTGTCCTGCGGCCAGATCGCTCACATCGAAGGTGAGGCGTCCCGCGTTGCCGGCACCGCCCACACTGCGCACCACACGACCGCTGAGGTCGGAGACCTCGACGGTGACGCGGGCTTCGCTGGCGGGGAACACCACGGCCACGGACTCATCGGCCGGGTTGGGCATCAGCTGAAGTGCATCCGCACCATCGTTCTCCCCGATGCCCACGGAGCTCACGGTGACGATGGCCTCGGTGCGCGGGCTGGCGCAGTCCACGCCGAAGGCCTCCACCTGCCAGTCGTAGAAGAAGTAATAGTACTGCAGGGCGTTCTGCCCACCGATGTTGGTGCCGGTGATGGCGCCGAGGGTGCCCAGGGCGTAGGGGTACGTGGGATTGCTGCCGAGGCCGTCCCGCCACAGGTTCGGCGTGCCCACGCAGCGCAGGGCATAGTTCCCGGGGCCCGGCACTTCCAGGCCGAGGGTCACCACCTGAGTGCCGGTGGGGATGTTGGGCGTGACGCTGGCCACCGTGCTGTTGTCGCTCATGTCGATCACCGAGATGGTGCGCACACCGGCGGTGTTGGAGTAGACCTTCACCGTGTTGATGGTGAAGCGCTCATACGCATCGAACAGCAGGTAGAAGCCATCGTTCTGGTGGTACTGACCGCTGGTGGTGTTGTCCACACGGCCTCCGCTGGCCGCGCCACCTCCGAAGGTGTTCACATCCTCGGCCCAGAAGCTGGTGGTGCTGTTCACGAAGGGCGTCGTCCACGTGTTGCCGCCGCCCAGTGCGGTGCCGCCGGAAGGCAGATCGTACCAGGTGATGGCCGCGCCCGTGGCACTGATATCGGCCGTACCCGGTCCCAGGATCGTGGCGCCCGTGGTGGCCGGTGCATCAGGCGTGTCGATCACCTCCAGTTCCACAGGGGCGGAGGTGAAGTTGCCACAAAGACCGGCCACGGTCACCGTGATCGGTCCGTCCGCTGTGGCCTGCACCGTCTGCGTGGTGGCGCCGTTGCTCCACGTGTAGCCGTTCGCCGGCGAACAGGTCAACTCCACCGCACCTCCCTCACAGAAGGTGGTCTCGCCGTTCACCGTCACTGTCGGCGTCTCATCGGGGTTCTCGGTGACGGTCACCGAGGCCTGGCTCCAGCAGCCCGTACCATCATCGATGGTCACCGTGTAGGTACCCCCTGCGGTGACGTCGATGCTCTGGGTGGTGGCGTTGGTGCTCCAGGTGTACTGGAAGCCGGGGTTCGCCGTGAGCGTCAGCGGGGTTCCGCCTGCGCAAACGACCAGATCCCCACCCGCCGCGATCTCGGCCACCGGCGCGATGCAGATGCCTTCGAGGAGGGTGATGGTCTGGTCCGCGTCGATGTCGGTGTAGCTGTCCACCTCACCGCTGGGCCATTGCACGACCAGGCTGTCCACCTCGGTGATGGAACCGAGGCCGAAGTGGAGGGTGGCGCTGTTCACCACACCATAGCTCTCGCCGCTGCGCACCTCGCGCACCTGGATGCCCCAGGGGCCCCAGATCTTCACCTTGGCACCGATGGCCTCCTTGTTGCTCTGCACGCCCACCAGATCGATGTCCAGCCAGTGGTTCCCGTTCGGGGTGTTCATCCACAGCCGGTCGGGGAAGCTGGGGTCGCCGTCCACATAGGCATCCCCATAGCTGGCGTACACGTCCGTGAACCCGTCCTCGTTGAGGTCGCCGAAGGCGAAGCTCAGCATGTTCTTGCCGGACGGGAACATGGAGGGCACCTCGGTGAACGTGCCGTCCCCGTTGCCCTTGAAGTAGTAGTCCGCCGAGCCGGTCATGATGTCCAGCCAGCCGTCATTGTCCAGGTCGCGGAACAGGCCCTGCAGGAAGAAGCCGGTGTAGGAGTCCAGGCCGCTGCCCGCCGTGACGTTCACGTAGTTGTTCGTGCCGTCGTTCTCGAACAGCATCAGCGTGGTGCTGTGGGTGGTGCTGAAGGCGTCGAGGTCGCCGTCGTTGTCGTAATCGCCGAAGTCGGTGGTCCACACCTGCTCGCGGTTCTGAAGACCGTAGTTGATGGCCAGGTCGGTGTAGTTGTTGTTGCCGTCGTTCACGAACAGGCGGTCCCAGCGCCGGGGGTCGTTCGGGTTGTTCACGCCCTGGCGGCAGTGGCTGATGTGCAGGTCGATGTCGCCGTCGTCATCGAAATCGGTGAACACGCTCGCGTAGTTCCCGCTCATGTCCGAGGCCGGGTTCGTGTTCCAGTCGATGAAGTTGCCATCGTAGAGCAGGTTCCCCGTGCCGTCGTTCATCCAGATGTTGTTCGGACCCACATCGTTGCAGGCGTACAGATCGGCCCAGCCATCCCCGTTCATGTCGGCGATGCTCACACCCTGGTGGAAGATGGTGGGACCATTGAGGTCGACGAGCTGGGACACGCCGCGCGAGGTGATGCGCAGGTACCGCGTGACGGACACGCCGCTCATGATGTCCTTGTGGCCGCTGCGGTCCATGTCCGCGATGGCCCAACCCCATTGGTTGCTGCCGTCCACCACCCCGTAATCGATCGTGGTGAAGGAGTGGTCGGGGTTCTGGTACAGGATGTACACATGCTTGCTCATGTCGAGCTGCACGATGTCATCCAGCCCGTCGAAGTCCATGTCCACCACGGCCATGCAACCTCCGCTGCTTGCGTTGTGCGACAGGTTGGTCGACTGGTTGGTGAACACGGGCTGCGCAAAAAGCCCGGTCGCGGACAACAGGAGCGCCGCCGCGGATGAGTAACGATGGACCATGTGAATGTTCGTGGTTGGGTGGTTCGGTTCCTTGCGGATCCCCCAAAGCTAGGCGGCTACCGCAGGCCGGACAACTGATCGTTGGCAGGTGCTTAGGATCCTGCCGCGGGTTCGAGGGCGCGTTCCCAGGCTTCGGTCTGTCGTCGGATGCTCTCCTGATGGACGGCGTTCATGAAGGCTTCGACGAAGGCCGGGCTGAGGCCTGAGCGGCGGCCCAGGTCGTGCTGGGCGGCCATGATGCGTTCCCAGCGCTCGGGCTGCAGGATGGCCACGTTGTGCTCCTTCTTGTACAACCCGATGCGTTCGGCGATGTCCAGGCGCTCGGCGAGCTTCTGGGCGATGTCCGCGTCCAGTTGGTCGATCTGATCGCGCAGTTCGTCCAAAAGATCCCGCAACCGGGGGCCCGGGGCTGCTTCGCGATGCGCCAGACCGGCCAGAAGCGCGCCCAAGGCCTCAGGGGTCACCTGCTGATCGCCATCGCTCAGGGCGTGCTCCGGATCGGGGTGCGCCTCCACCATCAGCCCGCTGAAGTTGAGATCGAGCGCCTGCTGGGCCACATCGGCAAGCCGGTCGGGGTGGCCGGCGATGTGGCTGGGGTCGCACACCATGGGCAGCCCCGGGCAGGCGGCCATCAGCCGGATGGGGAACTCCCACATCGGGGTGTTGCGGAACGGGGTATGCCCCGACCAACTGAATCCGCGGTGCACGGCGGCCATGCGTCGGATGCCGGCGCGGTGCAGACGCTCCAGCGCACCCACCCACAAGGGCAGGTCCGGGTTGATGGGGTTCTTCACCAGCACGGGCACGTCCACCCCGGCAAGGGCGTCGGCGATGGCTTGGACGCTGAACGGATTGGGCGTGGTGCGGGCCCCCACCCAGAGCAGGTCGATCCCCGCCTTGAGCGCGGCCTCCACGTGGTGGGGTGTCGCCACCTCCGTGGCCACCAGCAATCCGGTGGCATCGGCCGCGGAACGCAGCCAGCGCAGCGCGGGTTCGCCGGCCCCCTCGAAGGCGCCGGGCCGGGTGCGCGGCTTCCACACCCCGGCGCGCAACACCCGTACACGGGGGGCATGCCGCCGGATGCCTGCGGCCACGGCCATCACCTGCTCCTCGCTTTCGGCACTGCACGGTCCCGCGATGTGCAGTGGACGCTCCAAACCCAGACCCCATTGGTCCAGGGGGAGCGGGTCCAGTTCCGGCGTAAGGCGGCTCATGCTGCAAAAGTAGACCGCTGTCCCCGGGACATTGTTCGCGGCGTGGGCCCAGGCCGGATCAGTCCTTGACCAGGTTGTACAGCGCGGTAAGGTCCGGGGTGAGGATCACTTCGATGCGGCGGTTCTTCGATTTATCGGCCGGGTCCACCGGCACGAACTCGCTCCGCCCCGCCGCCGTGATCCGTCGCGGTTCGATCGCGCTGCCCTCCTGGAGGATGCGCACCACGCTCGTGGCGCGTTCCACACTGAGCTCCCAGTTGTCCTTGTAGGTGCTGCCCGGCAGGATCTTGTCCGTATCGGTGTGGCCCTCCACCAGGATGCTGATGTCGCGGTCGGACTCGATGGCCTTGGCCAGTTTCACCAGGGCGTCGCGCCCCTGCTTGTCCACCGTGGCGCTTCCGCTGGGGAAGAGCAGCTTGTTCTCCAGGCTCACGTGAATGCGCCCGTCGCGCTGCTCCACGGTGAGGCCCTTGCCCTCGAACCCGGTGAGCGCCCGGCTCACACGGTCCTTCAGGTCGCGCATGGCCGCGTCCTTGCGGTCCAGCTCGGACTGCAGTTCCGACAACCGGGCCTCGCGCTCGGCCAGGCGCTTGCTGCTGCGGGCGATGGAGTCCTCCTTGTTCTGGAGGTCGAGGCGCAGGGCCTCCAGATCGGTGAGCAGTTTGCGGTTCTCGCTGCGGTCGCCCGCGAGCAGCTTGTTGTACTTGTCCAGGAGCTCGTCGTTCAGTGCATTGATCTTGTCATACTGCTGCTGCATCTTCCGCAGGGAGGTGCCCAGCGTGGTGGTGTCCTGCTCCAAGAGCTTCACACGACGCTTCAGGTCGCTCATCTCGTTGGCCTGGGCGTCCAGGGTCGCCTGGGCGTCACGCGCTTTCGCCAGCGCGGCCTCGGATTCGGTGCGCATGGCGTCCATGGAGGACTGGAGCTCCTCGTACTTGCGTTGCGGCACGCAGGCGGTGAACAACAGGGTGAACACGAGGGCGGCCGGGGCGATGGAACGAAGCTTCATGACATTACCTTTCGGTTCACACAAAGGTCCCGCCCCCCCGCGTGCGCCATCACCAGGGAGCAACCTTTTTTGTGAACACGCCGTTCATCGTACAAGCCATGGCCCAAGCCCAGCTGCCCAAGGACTGGATCCTGATCCCGGCGATCGACCGGGAATTGAAGCACTATACCCTGCTGGCCTACCTGCAACGGGTCCGGCAGCGGTTCGCCGAGCGCAAGCTCTACCCCTACCTGCTGGATGTGGCCGACCACCTGAACGACCTGCTCGAACTACAGCAGCGCGCGGAGGGTCTGCGGGCCACCATGCCGCGGGACATCACCGGGCTAGACCCGCGCACGGGCACCGTGGCGTATGCCCCGCTGCCCGAGCCGACCGGTGCGCTGGGGGTGATCGATGAGGTGATCGACGATGCCGTTCCGGAGCTGCGCGACCACCTGGCCCAGGGCAGCGAGCTGCGCGAGCGCATCCGCGAGCACATCCAGTTCGGGCCGGTGGGGGTGCTTCCGCTCGATCCGCGCGCGGGCTACCTGCTGCTTCGCCAGGGCCCTGAGGCGCGCATCTACACCTATTCGGTCTCGCTGCTGCGTGATGCGGATGTCGACCTGCACTGGCGCAGCGTGGTGACGCACTACGTGGGCAGCCGGCCCCTGGGTCTGCGCACCACGTACGAGGTGATCCGCGCGGAGCTCATCGCCGGCCGGCCGCACCTGCCGGTGCCGGCCACCTTCGGCTTCGAGTGCGACTGGGAGGTGCCGCACATCGAGACCTTCATGCCGCTCGCCAAGCAGCTGGTGCACCGCTTCATCGCCACGGAAGTGGCGGGGGACCGGTTCAGCGGCTGACGCCGGGATCGGACCACACGCGGCCCAGGTCGCGCAGGTCCATCGCGTTCAAGGGCATGTCCCGCACATCGGGTCGCAGCAACCGGATGGTACGCTCGTGGTAGAGCGGGGTCACCGGCGCATCGGCCATGGCCTTGTTCTCCGCGGCAGCATAGAGCTGCATGCGCCGGGCGTCATCCACGGTGCGCTGCGCTTCGGCGAAGAGGGAGTCGAAGCGCGCATCGGCATAGCGGGTGGTGTTCAGGTAGGTGGGCAGGGCCGTGTCCGCCTGGGCGTTCTTGCCGTACAGCAGGGAGAGGAAGTTCTCGGCGTCCGGCAGGTCGGCCACCCAGCCTTCGCGCCAGAAGCGTGCGCGTCCGCGCTCGATGGACGTGTAGTGCTGGTCCATGGGCAGTACGGACAGGATGAGGGGCACGCCGAGATGGCGCTGCAGCATGTCCTGCACGGCCTCCGCCACCTGGATGTACCCAAAGCCGGGGCTGGCGTTCAGCACCACCTGGGGAAAGCCCTTCCCGCCGGGGAAGCCGGCCTCGGCCAGGAGCGCCCGCGCCGCCTCGGGGTCGAACCCGTGCCCGGCGACAACATCGTAGGGGTAACCGGACAGGCCGGGCGCCACCAGGCCATGCTCGGCGGGCACGGCCAGCCCGCCCAGCACACTGTCCACCAGATAGCGCCGGTCGATCGCGAGGCTGAAGGCCCGGCGCACCCGGGGGTCCTCGAACGGGGGGGCGTGCAGGTTGAAGCCATAGAACTGCACCGCCGAACCCGGGACGGACTGGAGGATGAACCGCTTCCGGCCGGACGCATCCACCGAGTCCTTCACCAAGCCGAGGCGGTCCACCGGCAGTTCGGTGAGGCAGGACAGGCGCCCGGCGAGGAAGGCCTCAAGCTCCTTGTTCTTGTCGGGGTCGAGGGTGATGCGGACGGCATCGAGGAAGGGAAGCGGGTTGCCATGCTCGTCGCGGTCCCAGTGATCGGGGTCGCGCTCCAGCACGAAGGCCTCGGCCGGCGAATAGGTGCGCAACTTGAACGGTCCCGTGCCGATGGCGTGCGCCATCAGGTCATCACCGTAGGCCTCCACCAACTGCCGCGGATAGATCCAGCAGCCCTGGTGCGCCAGCACCTGCAGGAAACCGGCGTTGGGGTGGGCCAGCTTGATGCGGAAGGTGTGCCGATCAAGCACCTCAAGCCCGGCGATGGGCGCTTCCCGGTCGCCGCCGGCGGCGGTGTTCGCATAGTGGGTGTTGGCGCCGAGCACCTTGTCCTGGAACAACCAGAACATGCGGTTCTCAGGGTCGGCCGTGCACAACGCGCGGAAGCAGTACAGGACGTCCTCCGCGTCCACCAGGCGGTCGTCCTCGGAGGTCAGCGCCGGATCCGCGTGGAAGCGGACGTCCTTGCGCAGGTATAGGGTGAAGGTGGTGGCGTCGGCATCCACCTCCCAGCGTTCGGCCAGGCAGGGCAGCACCTTCAGGTCGGCCGGATCGAAGCGCACCAGGCCTTGATAGATCTGCGAGGCGATGCGATGCTCGGCGGCCTGGGAGAGATGGAGCGGGAAGATGCTGCGCACCCCGCCGGCCTCGTTCATGTTGAAGACCCCGCCGTACTGCTTGCCTCCTTGAACGCGCCGAACGCGGTCCTCACCGTCGCCACCGCAGGCCATCAGCAGGGCCAGGGCCGCGGTGCACAACAGCCACGGGTTCCGTGCGTTCTCCAAGGTCACCGGCCAAATGTACCCGGGCCCTCAGCGGAAGGTCAGCGGCCTCCGGGCCGCTCATCAACGATCGGATCTTGATGGGCACCGGCTGCGTGAACGGGCTGGGTAATTTTCCGCCCTTGGGGCGCCACCCTTCCACCACCGCACCACGTCCGGCCCGTTCCCGGGGGGTCGTGCTCCTGCCCCTGCTGCTGGTGCTGGTGCCGGCGCTGCAGGTCCTGGGTCAGGGCCCCGGTGACAACCGGCGCACGCGCAGCATCGTGCTCACCGGCGACACCCTCGTGCTCGACACCCTGAGCATCGCACCGGGCAGCCTTTCCCTGTGGCGGGCAGGCGTCGAGATGCCGTCCACCGACCACTGGCTCGACCCCTACCGCGCCAGGCTCTGGGTGATCGGCGGCGCGGTCGGCGACACGCTCATCGCCCGGTACCGGGTGTGGCCCCTGCTCTTCGCCGGTGAACGGCGGCACAAGGACCGCATGCGGCTGCTGAGCGAGGACCCCGACCGGCGGGACCCGTTCAAGTACGAGGCGCCCTCGCAGCGCGAGGACCTCTTCGGCAACGCCGGCCTCAACAAGAGCGGCAGCATCTCGCGCGGCATCCTCTTCGGCAACAACCAGGACCTGTCGGTGAACTCCTCGCTGAACCTGGAGCTGAGCGGCCGCATCACGGACCGCATCCAGGTGCAGGCCTCGATCACGGACAACAACATCCCCATCCAGGCCGAGGGGAACACCCTGGAGCTGCAGGACTTCGACCAGGTGTTCATCAAGCTGTTCGAGGAGAACTGGGAGCTGATCGCCGGCGACTTCGTGCTTCAGCGCCCGAACAGCCACTTCCTCACCTACCTCAAGAAGTCGAAGGGCCTCTCGTTCAACACCCGCATCAAGGGTGCGAAGGCCACCAATGCGCTGGGCACCTCCGTCGCGATCTCCAAGGGCAAGTTCGCCCGCAATGTCATCCAGGGGGTCGAAGGCGTGCAGGGCCCCTACCGCCTGCGCGGTGATGCCGGTGAGACCTTCATCATCATCCTTTCGGGCACCGAGCGTGTGTTCATCGACGGCCAGCAACTGGTGCGCGGCCAGGAGAACGACTACGTGATCGACTACAACACCGCCGAGCTCACCTTCACCGCCCGCCGCCTGATCACCAAGGACCGCCGCATCACGGTGGAGTTCCAGTATTCGGACCGCAACTACATGCGCACGCTGGTGCGGCTGGACGACACCTGGACGCGCGGCCGGACGACGCTGCGGCTCAATGTGTTCAGCGAGCAGGACCACAAGGGGCAGCCGCTGCAGCAGGACCTCACGGACGAGGAGCAACGGGCCCTTGCCGAAGCGGGCGACGACCCCCTGGCCGCCGTGGCGCCCGGTGTGGATACCGTGGGCTACAACCCCGACCAGGTGCTGTACAAGGCGGTGGACTCCCTGGGCTACAGCCCGGTGTACGTGTACAGCACCTCACCGGACAGCGCGCGGTACCGCATCACCTTTTCCACCGTCGGAGCCGGGCTGGGCGATTATGTGCAGCAGGAGTTCACGCCCAACGGCCGGGTGTTCCGCTGGGTGGCGCCGGACACGGTGGGCGGTGCCATCGTGCGGCGCGGTGACCATGCCCCGGTGCGTGTGCTGATCCCGCCCCGCTCCCAACAAGTGGTGACCCTGGGCGCGGACCACAGCACCGCCGGCGGGCTGAGGCTGAGCACCGAACTGGCCTACGGCCGCTACGACCGCAACACCTTCAGCAGCCGGGATGCGGCGGACGACCAGGCCTTCGCCGCACGGGTGAAGGCGGACCAGGCCATCCCCCTGCGTGCGGCCGACAGCACCTGGGCGCTGGAGCTGGGGCTGGAGACCGAGGCGCTCACCGCCTCCTTCACCCCCGTGGAACGGTACCGTGCGGTGGAGTTCGAGCGCAACTGGAACGCCGTGGGCCGTCCGCTCGACGGCGACCAACTGCTGGCCGGTTTGGGCGTGGGCCTTCGGGCGGGCAAGGCCGGTCGCCTTCGCTATGTGATCAACACCTTTCAGGTGCGCGACCGCTACGCCGGATGGCGCCACGACCTGATCAGCGACCTGCACCCCGGCCGCTTCGACCTCACCGGCACCGCCAGCCTGCTGACCACCACGGACCCGGTGCGCACCGAGTTCATGCGGCACAAGGCCCGGCTGGCGCGGCGCATGCGCTGGTTCACCATCGGCGTGCAGGATGAGCACGAGCGCAACCGCTTTCGGGCGGACACGGGCTCGGCCCTGCTGGCCGGCAGCTATCAGTTCTATGACTGGGAGGCCTTCATCCAGAGCCGCGACACGGCCCGCACCACCTTCCGCGTGGGCGGCGGCCAACGCTACGACCAGGGCCTGCGGGACGGCGGGCTCGCCCGCAGCACCGTGGCCACGGCCGGCACGGCCACCCTGGGCGTGGGCCGCGATGCCCGCCACCGGCTGGCCACCACCTTCACCTACCGGCAGCTCCGCATCGTGGACAGCACCCTCACCACCCAGCGGCCGGAGGACACCTACCTGATGCGCATCGACCACGACCTCACCCTGGGCAAGGGCGTGGCCGTGTGGGACCTGTTCTATGAGCTGGGGTCGGGGCTGGAGCAGCAGCGCGAGTTCCTCTACGTGGAGGTGCCCGCCGGGCAGGGCCTGTACATCTGGAACGACTACAACGGCAACGGCATCAAGGAGCTCAACGAGTTCGAGCAGGCCAACTTCGGCTACGAGGCCAACTACGTGCGCGTGTTCGTACCCAGCAACACCTACTCGCGCACCTTCAGCAACCAGCTCAGCGCCTCGCTGGACCTGCGGCCGTCGGTGGCCTGGGGCGGGCGCACGGGCATCCGCCGGTTCATCGCCAAGTTCTCCGACCTGGCCTCCTTTCGCAGCGACCGCAAGACGAGCACCGATGACCTGGGGCAGGCGCTCGACCCCTTCCGCATCGATCCGGCGGATACGCTGCTCACCGCCTTCACGAGCTCGCTGCGCAACACCCTGTTCTACGACCGCACCAGCCCCAAGTGGAGCGTGGACCACACCTTCCAGAGCGACCGCACGAAGACCCTGTTGTTGAACGGCTTCGAATCACGGCTACGCGAGCTGAACCAGGTGCGCATCCGCTGGAACGCCACCCAGCAGTGGACAGCCGACCTGGAGAGTGAGGCCGGGCGGGTGGCCAACGCCTCCGATCTGCTGAGCGGCCGCACGTACAGCATCCGCCAGTACACCACCCGGCCACGGATCACCTGGAGGCCCAACACCGACCTGCGCGCAGCCTTGAGCTACCGCTACACCGACAAGCTGAACCGCGAGGAACTGGGCGGTGAGGCCGCCACCGTGCAGAACCTGGGTCTGGAGGCCCGCTGGAACACCGCCGGCAAGGGCAGCATCCAGCTCAACCTGGACCTGGTGGACATCCGCTACGACGGCGACCCCAACACCAGCCTGGGCAACGAGATGCTCGCGGGCCTGAAGGTGGGCACCAACTGGACCTGGAGCCTCAGCATCCAACGGCGGCTGAACCAGAACCTGCAGGTGGACATCACCTACAACGGACGCAAGAGCGAGAACACCCCTGCGGTGCACGTGGGCGGCGCGCAGATCCGCGCCTTCTTCTGAACGCCTGGAACGCCCTACTTCAGGTCGAAGGTGGCACGCCCCACCTTGCCCCCGCCCTCATACACCTCCACGATGTACTGACCGGTGGGCATCTCGCCGCTCGCGGTCCAGAACATGCAGGCATCCACCGGCACGCCCTGATAGTTGACCTCACGCTTCACGCTGAACTCGCCCTCCACGCCCTCGAACTGGAAGCGGTTGTTGGACTCGCTGGCCGGCAGCACCTGGCCGTCCGGGCTGATGATGCGCATGTACAGCGTCTTGTCGCCGGTGCGGGCCACCCGGTTCTCCCCGATGGTGAAGCAGCACTTCACCATCTCGGCCTTCTTGGCCCGGTCGGTGTCCACCTGCTTGCCGTTGTTGCGCAGCATCACGGCGCCGGCGCTCATGGTGGTGGCCGTGAGCACCGAGCCCTTGGCGATGAGGGCCTGCTGTTCAGCGGTCTGTTGCTCCAGCGCGTCCTTCTGTCCCTTCACGGTCCCCAGCTCCTGCGTCAGGTTGGCCTTGTCGGCGGTGAGCTGCAGATTCACCTGATTGAGCGAGTCGATGGTGGCCACATAGCCCTTCATGATCTTGCGCAGCGTGGCAGCCTCTTTCTGGGCCTTGGCGAGGCTGTAATTGCCCTTCTTCACCTGCTCCAGCAGGTTCTCGATCTGCTGCTTCTGGGCCTCCATCTCCACGTTCAGCTGCTCGTTCTCCGTCTCCAACGTGTCGTACTGGGCCAGCATGTCCTCCAGCATGCGCGTCACGTTCTCCTTTTCACTCGTCACCTTCACCACCTCCCCCTGCGTCACTTCCTCCTGGCGCTTGCTCTGCATGAGCAGATAGAGCATCACCACGTTGCTGATGAGCAGCAACACCACCAACGCCAGCAAGGCGACGTTGGAGCGGGGCTTGGCGGGTTGGGAGGGGCTGGAGGTCTGGTCCATGGGGGTTCGGGCTCGGGCGGCTAAATTACCCCCGTGATCAGCGGCCTTCAGGGCTTTCGATGGCAATTATCAACACATCGACCGGGATGGACCAGCGCTCGACGGCGGGCATCGGCCGGTGGGTGTTGGACGCCGTGGACCTGTTCCTGCCGCGCCGCTGCAGCGCCTGCGACCGTCCGCTGATGTCGCATGAGAAAGCCGTGTGTCTGCCCTGCGTGCACGACCTGCCGCGCACCGGCATGCACCTGCAGGCGGACAACCGGGTGGAGCGGCTCTTCCACGGCAAGGTGATGGTGGAGGCCGCCGCGGCCCTGCTCCAGTTCAACCGCCGGGGCCGCACCCAGCGGATGCTGCACCGCCTCAAGTACCAGGGTGACCACGCCGTGGGGCTCGAGATGGGCCGGTGGATGGCCGAAGCCCTGCGCGCCAGCCCCCGCTTCGCCACCGTGGACCACGTGATGGCCGTGCCGCTGCACCCGCAGCGGCTGCGCGAGCGCGGCTACAACCAGAGCCAGGTGCTGGTCGACGGCTTTCGCGAAGTGTGGCCCCTGCGCCTGCCCGACCAGGGGCTGATGCGCGTGGTGCGCACCACCACCCAGACCCGCAAAGGCCGCTGGGAACGCTGGACCAACGTGAAGGAGGCCTTCGAGCTGGGCGATACCCGGTCGCTCGCCGGTGCGCATGTGCTGCTGGTCGATGATGTGGTCACCACGGGGGCCACCCTGGAAGGATGCATCCGTGCGTTGCTGCGCGTGCCCGACCTGCGGGTGAGCGTGTGCACGGCGGCGACGGCGTGAGGGCGATCAACCCATCACCGCAGGGCCTTCACCGATCGAACCGCACCGTTCGCTTCCTCCAAACGCGCCAGATACACGCCTGGTGCAGCTGCGGCCAGGTCCACCACGTGGCCGTCGCGGGCATGGCTTTGCATCAGCACCAAGCGGCCTTGCGCGTCCCACACGGCCAACTGGCCCACCACACCTGCCGGCAGCCGAAGCCGCCACTGGCCGGGCTCCAGGGGGATCAACCAGGGGGCTTCGTCATCCTCCGCCGCTTCCATCACCGCCACCGGGGCGCTGCAATTCTCCACCTGGCCCAGCCACCGCGCCACGTGCCACAGGGTGTCGCCGTCGATGGTGATGAAACCGCCTGACATGTACAGCTCATCGCGCCACACGGTGAACCCGTTCGCTTTTCCACCCGGGGTTTGCATGGCATAGCTGCCCCCCAGGCCACACCAGCGGCTGCCGTCCCAGCGCGCGGCGTTCTCCGCCGGCACCCCGCCGGCGTAGTTGAACTGCCCGGCCACGTACAGGTCGCCGTTCCACGCGTGCAGGTCCAGCGCCACGCCTTGCGTGCTTGCGGGCAGCGCCGCCAGCAGCCCACTACCCAGGGTCTGCCACTGGGTTCCGTTGAAGCGCGCCACCATGTTGCCCGGCGCTCCGCCCGCCTCGAAGAACCACCCGCACACGTACAGCCAGCCGTCCTTGATCAGCACGTCCTTGATCGGGTCCAGGGTGCTCCACCCCGGCACAGCCTCCCAGGCCGCGCCGTTCCAGCGCATGAAGCTGTAGTGCTGCCCTTGCAGGGGGTCGAAGAACAGGCCGGTGATGTAGGGCACGCCCTGGTACTTGAAGGCGAAGCCCACGTAGCTGGTGGGCCCGTGGTGCAGCACCGGCGCCCGGTAGGGGCTGGGCACGATGGTATCGCCCACGTAAGCGAACACGCAGCTGCTGTCGTAGCCGCACAGAGTGCCCCGGTAACCGGTGAGGTACATGGTGTCCTGCGGAAAGTGCGGCACCAGGGTGGCCATACCGCCCACGCCGGGGTTCACGCAGGGCAGGCGCTCCCACCCGTTGGTCTGCTCGTTCCAGCGGGCAAAGGACTCGTTCACCACCGAATCGGCGTCCCAAAAAACGAATGCACCATTTGCGTGCAAGCGGCCGTCGATCCGCATGAACTCGTACATGTTCGAACAAATATTCCCGCCACCACAAACGCCCACCGGAGCAGGCAGTGCAGACCAAGTTGCCCCGTCCCACATGGCCGCACCAGCGGTGTAGATCGAATCAGCCCCCACTACAGCCCACTTGAAATTGCCGCCAACTAAGAGCTTATCCCACACACTGTCCCCGTAAACCACATTCACCTGCGAGTGCAGCTTTGCCAAGGGCTGCAAGGGTGCCCAGTACTGCCCCATGCCCGCCGCTCCGGTACCGCACATCAGCAGCACCGCCAAGGTCCTGGCGCTCCTCATCACCGCAGGGCCTTAACCGATCGAACCGCACCGCTCACCTCCACCAAACGCGCCAGGTACACACCCGGTGCGCGGTCGGCCAGGTCCACCACATTCCCGTCCTGCGCCCTGGCGACCATCTGCACCAAGCGGCCCCGCGCGTCCCACAGCTCCAGGCGGCCCGCATGGCCCTGGGGCAAGCGTACCTGCCACCGCCCGGGCTCCAGGGGGATCAACCACGGGGCTTGGTCCTCAGGGGCTGTCTCGGACACGCTCAGGTTGGGCGAGAGCCCGAAGCTGCAGATAAAGCCATCGTGGCTGTGGCCGGGATGCGGGTCGGTGGCGAAGAAGTCGTCGATGGGGTTGTAGTAGTGGGTGTTGTTGGTGGAGATCCAGCCATAACCACCGCCCAGGTTGTTGGTGAGGTCGCCATCGTACCAATCCAGCGGACTCAGGGGATCGAACTCGCGCAGGGGAAAGCTCAGCTGGTCGCTGATGGCGCCGCCGGCCAGGTAGAGCTCCGTGACGCTGGCGGCCACGCCCCAGCCACGATCGGCGTGGATGCCGCCCCAGTAGGTGGTCCAGATGGGCTCCTGGGTGGCGCCGTTCACCGCCAGCACGAAGGCATCGCGCCGGTCGCCACCGAAGGTGCCCAGCAAGGGCTGGTCGTACAGGGTGCCCGCCCCGGCATGCCAGATGCCGGTGGCGCTGCCGGTCTCCCCGGTGGCGTATAGGCGGCAGCCGGTGCCACCTGCGTTGCAGGCCGGGTCCACCTCCAGGTCCAGCACGGCATCGGGGCCCTCGCCGCCGTAGAGGCTACCCCAGAGCAGGGCGCTGTTGCCGTGGCCGAACTTGAGCAGGTAGCCATCGCCCTGGCCACCGGGCACATCCTGGTGCAAGGCGATGGGACCACCGGCGGGCAGCTGGGCGGCGGTGAGGTTGGTGCTGCGGGTGGTGCCCCCCACCCAAATGAAGGTGCCGAAGGCCTCGCTGCTCATCACCTCCAAGGCAAGCCCCAGTTCGCGGCCATTGCCACCCCAGTAGGTACACCATTCGATCTGGTAGGCGTCCAGGTTCAAGCGGTCCACATAGGCATCGCGCTGGCCGCCGCCGGGGGTGCCTTGGTAGAAGTCGGCCGTGCCGGGCAGGTCCACCACGTCCAGGGGAAAGAGCGCCGGGTCCGCCAGCCCCGCCGTGGTGCCGGTGAGGTAGGCGTAGCGGCCCTGGGTGGTGTTGAGCAGGCGCAGGTCGGCCAGGCCGGTGATCTCGCCCATGCTGCCGAAGGGGGTGCGCCACTCGGCCTGGTAAGCGCTGTTGAAGAGGGTGAAGAAGCCCCCGCCTACCGGCTTGCTGAAGGCGCCCGACGGCGTCACATACGGATAATCGTATTGCAAGGGGTCCAGCGGCGTCTCGCTCAGGCGGCCGCCCCAGGCCACGATCCCGTCCGCATCCACGTCCACGGCCATGCCTTCGGCCAGCCACACATCGCCCAGCGGGGCGCCGTGCGTGGTGCTCCAGTCCATGCGCCCATCCAGTTTCCGGAACGCGCTGAGGTAGGCGTTCGGCTTGGACCAGACCTGAACAGGATCGGTATCCGCATTCGCAAATGCCGATCCCGGCCAAGCTTGCAAAGGAAAATTCAAGCTCACCGTACTTCCGGTGACGAAGACATAATCCTTGTCGGTGTCGGGTCCGCGGTACACGGCCAGGTCATAGGCTTTGTCCAGGTCGGCCGCGCCGCCGCCGGCCGCGCCACCGCCCAGGTAGGTGGCCCATAGGATGCGCTTGGTGCTGCCCTCGAACTTCATCACCACCGCATCCTCGCCGCCCATCAGGTTGTCGAAGGCAGGTGGATAGAACTGCGTTCCCGTACCGATCGGAAAGTGCGACTCGTATGCATACCCGCAGACGTAGGCGTTGCCGTCCTCGTCCACATCAGCGGCGGTGAGCTCATCGGCATCGTTGCCGCCCACATAGGTGCTCCAGCCGAGGTTGCGCGGGTCGGTGGGTTCCCAGGCGCCCAAGGGCGGCGGGCCGATCTGGAAGATGAGGGGCAGGTGAATGTCGTAGGGGCCGAAGTCGAAGGTGACCTGCGTGCTGCCCTGCACGTGCTCGTACTCGGCGCTCCAATAAACTGGCACAATGGTCCCCTGGCCGTCCACTTGGAAGGCGATCGCCTCCTCCAAGCGGAGGAACTTCTCACCGAAGTACATGCGCAGGGCCCCTTGCCAGTCCACGTTCAGGCTGTCCTGCCCGGTGAACTGGAGGATGATCTGCCCGGGTTCGCTGCCCGGCTGGCACACGAAGGCCATCTTGGGCCCGGAGCGGCCGCCGTAGAAATGCTGGTCGATCTTGGGGTACACCTCTTTCTTGATGATGCGGCCTTTGGGATGCAGTCCGGTGGTGGCCGATGTACACCAAGGGAAGTAGAAGTTCTGTACCCAAGGCAGTTCGGCCGCATGGCCGATGATCGGCTCCTCGTTCGCGGATTCTCCCACAAGGGCCAGCTCCACGGAGCGCAAGGTGTCCGGTGTGCTCGCTGAGGTGTCGCGTTGGGCGAGGACGAAGCGTGAGCGGGTACCGGTCTGCACATAAACGCGCGGCAGCGTGCCACCGGTGTAGGCGATCACATCCTCATTCACGCTGCCATCATCGTTCAGGAGCTGCCCGGCGTTCAGGGTGTACCAAGCATTCCCCACGGTATCGCCGAAGAAATCGGGAACCTGTGCGCACAACGGGCCTGCGGCCAATATCCATGCAACAAGGAACGATACGGGTCGAAGTTGCTGTTCCATGGTGATGCGGGTTGATGTCCCGAAAGTAAGGCCTGTTGATCACGAATGATCGACTTTTTATCCACCGTTCCTCGATCCATAACGACCGGTCCGCCCCACCCCGCCCCCTCAGATACCTTTGCGGCCCTTCCCCCTATGGAGACCACGCTTTCACTGCCCGCCACCACGGACCGGGTGTCGCTCTACGCCGCGCTGATGCCCCAATTGCGGGCGCTGTTGGCGGAGGAACGTGACCCCATCGCCGCCATGGCCAACGTGAGCGCCGCCCTGCACCAGGCCTTCGGCTGGCATTGGGTGGGCTTCTACCGCGTGCTGGGCGCCGAGCTGGTGCTGGGTCCCTTCCAAGGGCCGGTGGCCTGCATGCGCATCGGCTTCGGCAAGGGCGTGTGCGGGGCGGCCTGGCAGCAGGAACGCACGTTGGTGGTGCCCGATGTGGAGCAGTTCCCCGGGCACATCGCCTGCAGCCCCCTGAGCCGGTCGGAGATCGTGGTGCCCCTGCGCGACCGGCACGGGCACGTGGCCGCCGTGCTCGACATCGACAGCAGCATGCTGAACGACTTCAGCGAGGTGGATGCCCATGCCCTGGCGCAGGTGGGCGCCCTGCTGGAACCCCTCTTCGAATGAGCCGGCACGCGGCGACCGCCCTGGTGGTGTTCCTAGCAGCCTGTGCCCAGGTGCGCGACCCCACCGGCGGCCCCAAGGACGAGGATCCACCACAGCTGGTGTCCGCCGAACCACCGAGCGGCACCACGGGCTTCACGGGCGGGGCCATCACCCTGCGGTTCGACGAACGGATCGACCTGCGCAAGGTGCGCGATAACGTGGTGGTGTCACCACCCTTGGAGACCCCCTTGGAGGTGACCCGCACCGGTCCGCGGGACGTGCGGATCGACCTGCCCGGCCCGTTGCTGCCCAACACCACCTACGTGATCAACCTGGGCCAGGCCGTGGTGGACCTCACCGAAGGCAACGCCGCGGACGAGCTGGTGCACGTGGTGGCCACGGGCGATGTGGTGGACAGCCTGGAGGTGGCCGGAGCGGTGCGCCACGCCTACACCGGGATGCCGGAAAAGGCCGTGGCCGTCCTGCTCTACGCCGAAGGCGACACCGCGGCCTTCACCACCGGCCGCCCGCGCTACATCGCCCGCACCGATGCCGAGGGCCGCTTCCGGCTGCGCTACCTGGCCGGGGGCCGCTACGCCCTTCGCGCGCTGCGCGACATGAACGGCAACCTGCGCTACGACCTGCCCGGCGAGGAGATCGCCTGCGACACCGCGGTGGTGGCGCTGCCCGGCGACAGTGCCATTCATGTGCTGGAACTGTACCGCGAGCCGGGCCTTCAGCCGCAGGTGATGGACGACCGAGTGCTGCCGGAAGGCGCGCTGCAGCTGGTGTTCAGCAAGCCGGTGGACAGCCTCTCGGTGCTCACCCCGGCGGATGGGCCCCGTCCCGTCTGGACCTTGGAGTGGGGCCTCGGAAGGGACACGGTGTTGGCGTGGCCGCAGGACACCACCCTGCTGCACGGCGTGCGCGTGATCCTGAGGCCGGATACCGCCCCGGCGGACACGGTGACCTATCGCAGGCCGCCTCGCCCCCCCTTCAACCTGGTGCTGCGCGCGGGTGGCCCCGGGCCCAAGGGGGTGCCCCTGCGCGCCTCCCGTCCGATCGACCGGGTGGACACGGATCGGATCGCGGCCACCGGCCCGGGGGCGGATAGCGTGCGCTTCGCGGTGGAGCGGGATACGACCGACCGACGCGTGCTTTGGATCAGGCCGAAGGCCGGACCGTCGGGCTCCATCCTGCTGAAAACCAAGGCCGTGCACGATCTGTATGGCGGCTGGAACGACAGCACCACGGTGGCCTTGGCGGCGCCTGACCCGGACACGTTCGGCAGCCTGAAGCTCACGTTCGACGGCGGATCCGAGGAGGCCCTGATCGCCCTGCTGCAGGATGCCCAGGGGCGGGCCGTGCGCCGGCAGCCGCTCTCCGGCGGGCTGCGAAGCGTGGTGTGGGAGGGGCTCACCGCCGGCACCTACGCCATCCGCGTGGTGCGGGATGCCAACGGGAACGGCCGCTGGGACCCCGGACGCTGGCGGGAGGGCACTCTGCCGGAGCCCGTGCTGACCCATCCCGAGCCCGTGAACGTGCGCGCCGGCTGGGACCTGGAGGTGAACTGGACCCTGCCCTGAGATGTTTTTCTGCGGCTGGCAACGCCGGGCGGACCCTTCGCGTCATGTAGTCGGTCCACCAGCGGCTGTGCACGACCGGTTCCCGTTCCCTGCGGTACCTTTCAGCACCGGCCGACCTTTGAGACCCGAACGAACCTGACGATGATGATGCGATCCTTTCTGTGCGCACTGCCCGTGGTGGCGGTGCTGAGCCTGGGCCAGGTCCATGGCCAGGGTGTGGTGCCTACGATGGGCAAGGAGTTCTGGCTCGGTTTCATGCAGAACTACCAGGGCAACCCCACCCAGAGCCTGGACATCTTCATCAGCTCCCCCGTGGCCACGGTGGGCGTGGTGACCATGCCGCTCGTGGGCTGGACGCAGGCGTTCAACGTGAGCCCGAACGTCACCACCACCGTGACGATCCCCATCGCCACTGCGATGCACTATCAATCGGACATCATCGACAACAAGTCGGTGCTGGTGCAGACGCAGGACACGGTGGCGGTGTTCGCCATCAACTTCGAGCAGTACACGGCGGACGGCACCACGGTGTATCCTGTGCAGTCCCTGGGCACCGAATACCGGATCCACGCGTATGGCGGTCTATCCGGTGTGGCCGGCCTCGCCTCCGAGTTCCTGATCGTCTCCACCCAGGATGACACCGAGGTGGAGATCACCACGACGGTGAACACCGAGGGTGGCCACGTGGCCGGTGTGCCATGGACGGTGCAGCTGGACTCCGGGCAGACCTACCAGGTGAAGGCGGCAGGAACCAACGTCACAGACGACTTCACCGGGACGACGATCATCGGGACGGCGCAGAGCGGTAGTTGCAGGCCGTTCGCGGTCTTCAGCGGTTCGGTGTGCACCAACATCCCCACCGGCTGTTACGCCTGTGACCACGTGGTGGAACAGAACCTGCCCAGGAACGTGTGGGGCCGGAAGTACTATTCCGTCCCCTACTCCACCACCACGGGCTACACATACCGCATCCTGGCCGATCAGAACGGCACGGTGGTGACGGTGAACGGTGGTCCGCCCATCAACCTGAACGCCGGACAGTTCACCGAGGTGAACGCTTACGGACAGGCGGCCTGCTTCGAGGGCAACGTGCCCTTCAGCGTGGCGCAGCTCATGGAGGGCATCACCTGCAGCGGCAACGGCGACCCTGCGCTGCTGATCCTGAACGCCGAGGAGCAGCAGATCGACAACATCACCTTCAGCACGGTGTCGTCCACGGTGATCACGAACCACTACCTGAACATCATCACGGAGACGGCGAACATCAACCAGGTCTCGCTGGACGGTGTGCTGGTGCCGGCGGCCAGCTTCACGGCCTACCCGGCCTGCCCCACAGCGGCCTATGCCAGCGTGCCCCTGACCCAGGGAAGCCACACGCTCACCTGCCCGGGTGGCCTGTCGGCCTATGTGTACGGCATGGGCAGTGCGGAGAGCTACGCCTACTCGGTGGGCTCCTTCACCCCGCTGCCGCCCATCAACATCGACTCGGTGTTCTGTGGTGTGGACAGCACCGGCACGCTGACCCTGGCCCCGCCCAACCCGCTCTTCAACCCGTTCTGGACGGTGATCTCCGACCCGACGGACACCCTGCACTACGGGTTCTCCTACACCTTCACGCCCCCCGGTAGTGACGTGTACGTGGTCACGGGTTATGAGAACCTGAGCCAGTGCGAGGAGCAGTACTTCTTCAGCGTGGAAGTGGACACGCCGCCGCTGCTGACACCTACCGCCAATGGGGTGCCTTCACCGGCCTCGATCACGATCTGTGAGTATGAGACGGTGCAGTTGAACGTGGATGTGGACCCACCCGGCACCTACCTCTACAACTGGTGGCCGGACCCGCAGTTGAACGATGGATCGCTGCAGAACCCGATCGCCACGCCCACGCAGAGCGGCTGGTTCTATGTGAGCGTGAGCACCCTGAACGGGTGCGCCGTGAGCCTGGACAGCGTGTACATCGACGTGATCCAGGGCGACATCCTGCTCTACGAGGCCAGCACGGCCGTGGACGCCCTGTGCCTGGGTGATTCCTCGCAGCTGGACCTGCAGGTGCACCAGATCATCGCCGAGGACCCCTTCGACCTGGTGTTCTCGCCGATGTGGAGCTCGATCCAGGGCGGCACGATCAGCAATGCCTGCGGATCGGTGTTCGGCGATGCGCTCTATTTCGACGGCGTGAATCCGCGGCAGGCCACCACGGGTGCGATGAACGTGATCAACGGCGGCAGTGTGAGCTTCGCCATCAAGATCGGTGCGGCGGCCCCGCCCTGCGACGATGCGGACCCGGGCGAGGACGTGGTGCTGGAATACTCCACGAACGGCGGTGGTGCGTGGACCGTGATGGCCACCCTCTGGGAGTACCTCTACCCGAACTTCACCACGGTGAGCTACCCCATTCCCCCTGCCGCGCAGACGGGAGCCACCCTCTTCCGTTGGCGGCAGCTGGCCAGCAGCGGCCCCGGCAACGACAACTGGAGCCTGGACAACGTCGCCATCGGCGCCCAAGGCACCACGGGGCTCACGATCAACTGGTCGCCCGCCGCCACCCTCAGCGCGGCGAACATCACCAACCCGATGGCCTACCCCACCAGCACGGGGTGGTACTATGTGCAGAGCACGCTCACCGGCACCCAGTGCAGCTATCAGGACTCGGTGTACATCGAGGTGGGTGCGCCGTTCAGCATCGCCATGACCCCGGACACCGCGATCTGCGACCTGGGCGGCATCCAGCTCGATGCAGCGCCGAGCTCGGGCACCAACCACACCTGGACGTGGACCCCGAACAACGGCACGCTCTCGGCCACCTTCGTCCAATCACCCATCGCCACACCGGCCACCACCACGGAGTACTTCGTGACGGTGACCACCGGCCAGGGCTGCAGCGCCACCGACAGCGTGACCATCACCGTGAACCAACTGCTGGGGCTGACGATCACCACACCGGATGACGACCTGTGCCAGGGGGAAAGCACCCTGCTCGATGCCACCATCGCCGGCAACACCACCAACCTGGTGTACAGCTGGACGCCTGCCGGCTCGTTGAGCGACGGCACC